>CALMPB010000366.1 GCA_937871985.1 uncultured Burkholderiaceae bacterium | reverse complement strand
ATACAGGCTCCACCTTCTCAGGAGTTGGAGCCTCCGGCAAACCCGGCGCGGTTCAGCCTCACCCCTTCGGTTACGGCGAAGCGCTGGGTGCCCTATTCCTACATTTACCCATTCGCGGAAGCTGGGGCAGGGGGGCTAATGGCGGCGGGCGCGCTGACTTGGCTGTCGGTGCCGGTGGCGCTCATCATCGGGATGATCGGCGCCGTTTCGGTGTTCAAGGCCGTCTATATCGACAAACGAGAGCTGAAGTGCGTTTGCGTGGGCGGGGACATCAACGTGCCGCTCGGCTTCATTTCGCTCACCGAGAACGTGATGATGATGGCGATGGCGCTTTGGATGCTGGCGGCGCCGGCTTCGACGGCGATGGCGTTGCCCCCGATGTGAGGCTGGCCCGCAACGTGAAAAATCGGACCGATCGTCTGGTAAAGCGCAAGGTAGGTTGGCGGCTGAGCGTCCACGCCCGACCTGTGCAGAAAATTCTATAGCCTCAAGAGTCTATTGCTTGGGAATGAGGTTAGATCGCCGTGCCGTTGGCGCGAACGCAATACCAACTCTAAAATGTCGCCGAACGGCAATCGTCAGTAGATGCCGATATTCAACACGAGTCCCTCCCGGAGGAGTGACTCGTGTTCTATGCCTTTGCTGAATGCGATTACTTGGCTTTCGCGTGCGCGGCCTTCATCTTCATAGGTGCTTTGTGAACATGTTTGGCGGCCTGTGAATGCGAATGGGCCGCCTTGGCGCCCTTGTGGTGGGGTGAGGCGGCGGCGATCTGGGGCAGGGCAATGAGTGCGGCTGCGGGCAGCAGGAGGAAAAGGCGACGCATGGCAAATCTCCATTCCGGGGAATTCCGGCGGTGGAGACGAGTATTGTTTAATCATCTGTCAAGTCCTTGTCGCCCTGATGAAATCGATGACAGCCAAGTTGCCGCCGCCGGAATTCATCGACACTCGGTACGGCATGCTGCCGCAGATCCTGTACTAAAGTCCCCTCATGAGTTGTTTCCGGCCGGCGTCTCACGTCTGCGCGCGCCTGAATGCAAAAGAACCGGGCGGTGTGCCCGGTTCTTCGGTTCATGTTAACTCGCGACAGGGCAGGGCGCGATTCAATGGCCGTAATAGGTGTTGCCATGGCCTCGGTTATGGCCACCCCAGCGGACGGTCGGTCGAGAATGGTAATAATCGTCGCCCGCGTAGTGGGCATTTCCGCTCGCATGTCCCCAGCGCTGGCTGTGGCCAGGTCGACTACCATACCCATGGCTGTCGTGCCTGCTTCGTTCCGCCCAATGCTCATTATGTCCTCCCTCGTAGGCGCGCGGCGCATGGCTGCCGCTATGGCCCCACTCTTGGGCGGTTGCCGCGCTCGGCATCATCGCCGTAACAGAAGTGGCGGCCACCGCGGCGGCAAACATCTTGCGTAACATTACTACTCTCCTTCGCGCGTCTGCTCACACGGAGAACAATGCTAGAAGTAATGCGAGGCCCATGAATTTCTCATGAACATTCCAGTAAGCCAAGGTTTAACTTGATATGATCATAACTGTTTATGTTGGAACTTTGTAATATATATGTTGAAGAGGACGATCGCAGTCTGGCGCCTAACTCCATCTCTATCCTTGACGTTGTGCTGCTGCTTGTTCGTTCCGCGAGGCTGAATCCCGTTGGCCGTCAAGGGTGGGTTGATCGGAGCGCGCGGTGTTCTCGTGCGTAGCCGGTTCGAGTGCCTGCGCCAGTGCCGTTCAGGCTGCCATCCGATCGCAAGCGTCGGCGCATTTGCGACACGCGGCGGCGCAGTCTTCCATTCCGTCCAACCCCTCGCAACTCGCGGCGCACGCCCGACAAATCTCAGCGCAATCGCGGCAGATATGCTGACGGTGAGCGGAGTTGCACGCCATGAAGTCGATCGCGGCAGCGCAAATCTGCGCGCAGTCGAACATGATCTTCACGTGCGCCGGCTGGGTGTGCTGACCGCCCGTCTCAAGGCAATGGTTCATCGCCATATGGAGGCAGGTCACGTTGCATTCGTGACAGGCGTCCATGCACGCCCTCATGTTGGGGTCGATCTGATGCATCGGTTTATCTCCGTTCGGACTCCATCGATCATAACTACGCGCTGTGCGCGCTCACCCCTTGCCGATATCGTTCCGCAGGGCAACGCTACATTGCCCAGCGCCCGAACAGCGTTGCAACGACGACGCCTGCACCAAGCATGACAAGGGTTAGCATCGCCATCGCGGCGATCTGCGGCGGAGTCGCGCGCGAGCCGGACGCCATGCCGCTCATCCCCTGCATCGCGTCATGCTCCATGCCGGGCATCTCCGTCACCGATCGCCGGTCCGCCGCGACCTCGTGGCCGCCATGCCCGAGCACCCGCACCGTGCCCATGCCGTGCTTCAAGCGCACGCCGACAAGCCAAAGGTTGATCGGATAGGCGACGGCGAAACCAACGAGTGTCGCCAGCGACATGACGCCCCAAAAGCGCAGCGAGCTGGCGTGCATCGCGGCCATGTCGCGGCTCATCAACACCACCATCGTCGGGATCATGCCGGCCATGACGGCATTCATCGAAAGCCATTCGGGGATGAACGACATGCGCAGCGCCCCCCTATAGGAACCGCCCGCCATGTCGCGCATGAACAGCGCCTGGAAAATCAGCAGCCCGAACGCGAAGCCGAATGCATATTCCGCGACCACGTCCTGCCACATCGGCAAGCCAAGCGCCGTGGTGATCGCGGCCGCGGCGATGACGCCAGTCGCGTCGCCCGCCATGCAATGGATGGCCGAGCCGAATGCCTGCTTCCATAGCGGCCGAACAAAATCCTCATGCCGCTCGTTCGCGGGTTCCTGGCAGGACAGGACATAGGCCGCGGCCATGATCGGACCGCCGTAGAGCGTGACCAGCAGCCACCCCCATTTCATCACTTTCAGCTCGGGGTTGCGAGTGAAGGCATCCCACGCGACGTAGGCGACGGAAAGTGCGGTCAGCACGAACCACGCGACCAGCACGGAATCGAGCCAGGGAACTTGGGAAGACATCGTCACGGCAGCTTTGCTCCTCTGCTAGAGGATACGCGGCTCCGAACGCAAACCCTTATTCGCCGGCGTCTCAGGCGAGCTTGCTGGACACGGCCTTGATGGCCTTCAACCCCGATCCGAACCGCGCGATGGCATCCCTATTCTTCTCCAGCTCGCCATAGGGCAAGTAGGATATGTCGAGGTCGGCGACGCGGCTGAATGCCGGTCGCTGCAATTGCGCGCGAACGTCCGCCTCGCGCGCGTCTGGCGCGACAAGGAACAGCCCGGCGGTCGCGTGAAGATCGCTGCCGCTCAGCGCCAAGTCGAGCATTCTGACGATGCCCGAATAGATCGAGGTCGAATGCTCCACCTCGAACGCGGCGGCCACGTGATCGCCGGCCTTCTCAAGCCACAGAACATCGATCAGGCGGATGGAGTCCGCGCCCTTCGACGTCGCGATCGTGTCGGGCAGGCGCTCAAGGCAACCGGCTCCAAGGGGCGATCCGTTGAAGGACCGGCTGCGATCGTTTGCGGCGATCCACACGTCATAGCCGATCGCCAGCCCTAGATCGCGAAGCCACGCCTGTATCTCGGTATGCGTGCGCTCGTTCTCACCTTCACGCTGCGCGGCCTTGCTGAGCGTGCGCGCTTCCTCGCGCGCTGCCTCAAGTTGCTGACTCCAGGTCGTCAGCGCTGCTCCAGTTCCATCGAGGGGAGGAGCAGGGTAGCGATCGGAGCCGATGTCGAACAGCAAGCCGCCGATCGCGCCAAGGTCGTTCGACAGGAGGTCGCGGTGGCGTTCGTTCAAATCGAGAATGCCGGTCCGCATTGCCAGAAAATGCTCCCAGCTCCCGAGCTTCACGTTTGCGCCGGTCAGCGCGTTATAGCCCCTGACGATAGCGGTGTTGAAGGGCGGCATCAGCGTTGGGTGAAGAAAATAGAGCAGGTTGGCGACAGCCGGCCCGAGCCCCTTGATCTTCAAGCGGTCGATCGCGTGAATATGGCCGATGATCTCCTCAGCCGTGTCGCAGCAGGAACAAGAGTCGAGCAGACGACCGAACGCGCGTTGGTTGTCGGCGCTTTCGTAGATGTCGGGGATGCGCAGTTTCGGTTTCCAGAGAAATGCATGGTCGGCGCCTCTAAAGATTTGGCGCTGTTCCGCGACGGAGTGGACGACGGTTTCAAGTGAAGATCCACGATAGGCGACGCCGAACGTACCCACCTCGATCTCGTCGACAACCTGGGCGATGCCGCGCCGGATCGAGCGGAAGTTCTTGAGCCGTTCGTCCCACAGAAACCAGTTCCGGTAGGTCGCGCCAGGGTCGTCGCGCCAGCGCATGACCAACCGGCGAACAAGGCCGTCGTGCGTCTCACTTTGAATGGGCTGGCAGCTGGTAGTCGTCATAGGTCCGGAATTCCCCCTGGAGACGTGCAGGTTAGAATGGCCTCTTGGAATCGTCGAGCGTTTGTATCTGATCAGGCGGAATTCGCTGCCGAGTTTACTGCGCGGTCATGCGTAGCGGCGTGCGGACAACCCTCACATTACGTCAAATACGATGGCTTGTGCATGCCTGTACGAGCCATTTTCGACAAGCCGCATCGCGCACCGATCCTGAAGGAGAATGATTGGCGGCCGAAGCTGCCGTAAGGCACAGCCTTGGACAAGCTGACTTCGGCTGTGTTGCGGCATTGTCGCGATCGGCGCCACGAGCCGTCGCGCCGCTCTCTCGCTTCGTCAGCCGCTGCAACGCTGCCGACGCCGAGGCAGGATCCGAGAAGATTTCCCCGTGAAACCTCGCATTGTCGCGGCGCGCCGTTGGCGAAAGCAACAACAATTTTCAGTTTTGAGGCGGCCAAACCGCCTGGAAGACTGCTATCGTGGTCAATGGTACGCCCAAGCCAGGCTTGGAGCCAGATTTGGCCGCTCCGCAGCCCTCCATCTGGGTTCACGCGGCGGGCAGGCCATCCTCACCTGGGAACCTATGGCCTGCGCGATTACTCTTTGATGGATCCAGGCCCCGCTCGCGTCTGCGCGAGAAAGCTCGCGATATACGCGTCAATACTATATGCAAACGCAGAACAGACAATGCGGTGTTAGCGGGCGCGGGCCGACAATTTTGTGTCGGCCCGGCCGCAAGCAAAGTATCATCAAAATCCCCACGCAAGCCGCGCCTGCCTCAAGGTGGTCTCGTCAGCGTAGCAGCCAATCGAACCCCGGAGTTTCCCGTTTACTTGTCAACCGGAGGCTTGCGGCTCGACGTATGTAGGACCATAATCCTCCAACTTCCAGAAACTTTCTTGAGCACGCTGGTGGCAACGCCGCGCCGCTGAACCTTCTCGCCATTCCTGGTTGTGATCGTGTAGTCGTAAGCCTCGTCCGCTAACGCAAGGCCATCCTCCATTCTGACCGACGCGCGGTAGTTGCTGAAACGGAACGAAGAGAATTGCTTAAGCTCTGGTCCGAGGTGATGCGCGAGATACTGCGGATAAGTCCCTTCGCTGCCTCCGCTTTCGAAAATCTCGGAGTCGGAAGAGAACAATTGCTCTGTGCCGGTAGCATCAAGGCGCTCGATCGCCTCCTTATATTGTTCGAGAACCGCCCGAACCGCTACGGTCTCCGGTGAACCTGATTGGGCGAAGGCAGGAGTGGTCAGTAATGTCGCGATAGCGAGGAAGCGCGGTAGACCGCTCCGCAATGCACGCCGACACCACGCTGATGTGTCTGGGCGTGTCTGGGCACGAAAGAACGTAGCGCGCATGATCTTACCTTCAAAAGAGCAGTTTCAATGATTGGTGCAGCTTGGCGGGGATCGTTCACCTGCGTCAAGACCTCGCGTGGCAAACTTGCGCGGCTGCAACCCAATCGCTCGAGAGAGCCGGCCCGCGGCGAAGCCAATCGCTAATCGCCCGCACCATCTTCATCGAGGCCTTCAATATTTTGACGACGTGGAAGGCTCGACATTCCCGCGAAGTGAGAGGCGAAAGATGAGTGTTTCCCTTCCGACGGCGATAGAACATCCGCGATCTTCGGCTGCGGAACTGGATTCCGCCTCTGAAGCCTCCAATCCAATAGCTTGACCAACCGAAAAAGGCTGCTGCTGCTGATGACACCGTTTTAATCATCCAGTCAGCCTGCAGTCGGGGTGTACGGGGACAATCCGTCGCTGACCTGGGACCGGCTATGCGCGCGCATTTGAACCTGAAGACGCCTGCCGTTTCGAAGATCGCGCTATAAGGCAGGACCGCGAAATGTTGAAGGCGATCTTTGGTGGCGGGTTCTAATGGCAAAGCGTTCGCAGGGCGGCTGCGTAATGCAGTTGACTCAGTTATTTCCGATTCGCCGCGTCAAACGGAATTGGTCAGCGCTGTCGCGAACACTAAGCAAGCAGCAGCGACTCGCTCGCTGGATCGAATTGCTCAATCGCCGTCCGACCGAGATGCTACGTTTGCTGCCGCCGACGTGGTGCCTCACGCTCGCGGAGCAAAAGACGCTATTGACGAGCGGAACTGCCATAGAAATAGCTTATCTTGATCCTATTCTTCGTTTGAATGGATTGCGGGATCCACATCTGACAGACGCAATGGCGTTTTTCGGGCTGAGTTCAAAAGACGCCGACCGAATTTTCGGAAAATCACGGTACAACGAAGAGCGCTCCGCGGGTGATACCGTCATACGAATCCAGAATGTCGCCAATAAACGTCGCGAACATAGATTGGTATGTTCATTTTTGTTGGCGTCGGGGCTGATTGCCGCAGCTTTGTCTTTCCTATTTTGAGTGCGCCGTACGAGATAGTGTTGCGGTTGCTGTGGCTGTCCACGGCGCGGGGAGGCCAGAGACAGGAGGCGTTTCTTCGGCGGTGGCATACGAAATCGCCGCTCCGCCTGCGCGTTGGTCTGCGCTCCGCGACAACACTTGCTGGTAATCGTGCCGATTCGCGCTAATGCGAGTTGATCGCAATCAATATTTTTTGTTAATGCGGCAAATGTACGAGGCGAGATGACCGAACTGACTATCGGCGCACACGGTGCGGCTGCCTATTTCGCGCCTTCCGGCGCGATCGGGACGTCCGGTTTCTTACTGCGGTCCCTGCGTCAGACACTAATCGCATTGCTCTTCCTCGTCGCGATACCTGAAGCTCTTCACGCGGCCCATACAGCCGACCACGATGAGGTGCAAACCGCATGGCGGCTGCTTGACTATGTGGCGGTCGACTACAGCGGCGCGGTCGAGCACGGCCGCATTAAGAATGCGTCCGAATATGCCGAGATGACCGAGTTCGCAGCCTCGGTTTCGGGTCGTCTCCGCAATCTGCCGGCTATGGCAGAGCGCAAGGCGCTCATCGAAGGGGCCGCCAACCTCCAAGCTATGATTGCCCGAAAGAGCGCGCCGGGAGGCGTTACAACGCTCGCTCACCGTCTTGCGGCCGATCTGCTTGTCGCCTATCCGGTGCCGCTTGCGCCCGACAAGATCCCGAACATCGCCGGGGGAGCAGCCTTGTTCAAACAAACCTGCTCGGCCTGCCACGGGATGACAGGCAACGGGCATGGCCCTGACGCGGCCAAGCTCTCAACCCCTCCAATCGCGTTTACTGATGCGGCACGCGCGCGCCAGCGCAGCGTGTTCGCGCTCTACCAAGCGGTCACACAGGGGATCGATGGAACCGCGATGCAGAGCTTCGCCGATCTGCCAACTGATGAGCGTTGGGCGGTCGCGTTCCGCGCCGGAAGCTTTGCGTTCAGCGACGCACAGGCGCGTAAAGGGGAACGGCTGTGGAGGGCGGACGCGGCGCTTCGCCAGCGCATTCCGGATCTTAAAACTTTAGCCACGATCACCCCAGCCGCCCTTGGAGCGGCTATTGGCGAGGCCAAGGCAGATGCGGTGCTCGCGTTTCTGCGCCGTCAGCCCGACCAGGTCATGCAACAGGCTCCTGGCTCGCTGGCGGTAGCGCGGACCAAGCTAGGCGAAAGCGTCGCCGCTGCCCGGCGTGGCGACTGGCGTACGGCGAAAAAGCTGGCACTGTCCGCCTATCTTGACGGGTTCGAGCCGATCGAACCGACACTCACCGCCCGCGACGCGACGGTCATGGGTCGTATCGAAAGCAAGATGGGCGAGTATCGCGCTGCGATTGATCGCGGCGCCGCGCCCGATGATCTCGCCGAAAAGGTAACGGTGCTCGACGGGCTTTTCGACGAAGCGGAAGCCGCGCTCGCGCCCGATACGGCAACAAGGGCCTCCACTTTCGTGGGTGCTTTTACGATCCTGCTACGCGAAGGGCTGGAAGCGCTGCTCATCGTCGTCGCCATGATCGCCTTCCTTCGCAAGGCCGAGCGTGGTGATGCGCTACGCTATGTTCATGGCGGGTGGATCGGCGCACTCCTCGCGGGCGGGATTACCTGGGCGGTCGCCACCTATGCGATCGGGATCAGCGGCGCGAGCCGCGAGCTGACGGAAGGGTTCGGATCACTGCTCGCGGCGATCGTTCTGCTGTCCGTCGGGATATGGATGCACGGCAAGGCGCAAGCCGATCAGTGGCAACGCTATATCCGGGAGAAGATGGCGCGGGCGCTCACAGGTGGATCCGGTTGGTTCCTGTTCGGACTAGCCTTCGTGGTTGTCTATCGCGAGGTTTTCGAGACGATATTGTTCTACGCCGCACTCTGGACGCAGGGCAACGGGCCCGTGCTGCTCGCTGGCGCAGGGTCGGCCGTGCTGCTGCTCGCGGTGATCGCCTGGGCCATGCTTCGCTACAGCAGAACGCTGCCGATCGCACAGTTCTTTCGCTACAGTGCATGGCTGATGGCAGCACTGACGGTCATTCTCGCGGGCAAGGGCGTTGCAGCACTCCAGGAGGCAGGCATCTTCGACATCTCGCCGCTTGCGAATGTGCCTCGGTTCTCCATGCTGGGCCTCTTTCCGACCAGGCAGTCGGTGGCGGCGCAGCTGCTGATGCTGATCGCGATCATCGCCGGTTTCGCCAGCAATCGGCGCAAGGGCGTGCGCCCGTCAAATTTCTCGCCGGCCGAATAGGCTCCGCTATTCTCGCCGTTAACCCACGCCGGCTGTCCCCATGCACGTCAGCGATCATCCTCAGTGCGCTGCCTGACCCAATGTGATGCAAGACGGGCGGTCAATTCGCCGGCGATCAGCGTAGCAGCTAACGCGAGCGTACCCAGTACGGGGTCGTCGATCGAGAAGAACAAGAGGCCGGCGATGATCACAAACACGACGTTCACCGCGGCCCACACCCATTCGGGCAGCGAGGGCCGGTTCCTCATCAAAACCGCCTCACATGGGCGGCGACAATCATCCGGACCGTGATGCGAACCGGGTCAAACAATGTACCTGTCCCAGCCGGCGTAATGCTCGCTGCTGCGTTTGCCGCGCTGAAGGTTCAGCGCGATGATCACGAACCCGATCGCTATGCCGCTCAGCGTCGCCGCAAAGCTTGCCCCGGTCAGAAACAGCGGCGCGGAAACGATCCAGACGCCGACGACAATGTTGAGAAAGCGGAGTGCGCGCGCCACCTCCGCGGTCGCAATGATCGATATCGTAATGACCAACGCGCCAGCGACGTGATCGCTGTTGGCCATCGCCCCGATCGTGCCGAAGGTGAGGCGCGTCAGCATCAGCGACGCGCCCAGAGCCATGCTCGCCGCCAATTGCCACGGCAGCGTGATGCCGCGGGTCGCATCGTTCCAGAAAGCGGCAGGACTGGCGAGTGCGTCGGAGGAGTCCACCTCGCCCTTTTCGACGGCATCGCCATGAAAGAAGGTGGCGATGAGCGGTTTGCCCTGGCAGCGCGCCCATTGCAGGAACTGCCCCATGGCGATCACCTCATCCAGCGCAAAGGGGATCATCACCAGCATAGCGAGACCGGCGATCAGCGCTGGCGTGCTCCATGTTCCGATCACGATCGGTTGAATGATAATAAAGTAGATCGAAACGACCCCTAACGGGATCACGAGGATGCCGAAGAACGCGACCATCCACGGCATCGTGCGCCAGCGGTCGCGCGTTCCCATGACCGCCATCAGAATTTCAAACGTGTAGCTGACCGCGCCAAGTCCGGCATCGGGGATCGGCCAGGCCTTGGAGACATCCGAGGTAATGATTTCCTCGGTGCCGTTGCGGGGATCGGTGAGTGAACCTGAAAAGAAGGGCTCCCAGACGCCATCAACATGGCCGAGCTGATAGGCGGTCAGCATGCGCGAAATCAGCAGTCCGATCAGTCCCAGGATCGCGATCGGAAGCCGCTGCGCACCCGTGGACGGACCGTAAGTCCATCCCGGCGGGATCGATTTGGGGTCCATCATCCCCGCCATGCTCATCCCCGGCATCATCGGCACGAGGACGGAGAAAGCGATAGCGAGTGTGCCGACGAGCAGGTCGTTTTGATATTGCGCCGCGCTCGGGCTCCAGAAAAGCAACGGCGCGAAAAGCAGCCATATTCCGACAAAGCACGCCGCCCATTGCCCGAACCAGGCGGTCCGCTTGGACAGCGAAAGCAGGCCGAACAGGACCAACAGCGTCCCGCTTGCGATGTCGCTCGCCATGAGCAGATCGGCTCGCCATTCGATTGGCGCCAGGCCACGGTCGAGCGTCACCGCGCGCACCGAGGCCGCGACCGTGTTGCTCGTTGCGGCGTCATAGACGAGCGGACTCGCCGCCAGCCACGCGCCCAGCCCGATATTGGCGTAATGGGCCCAGCGCGTCTTGCGACCATCCGCGTCCATCGCCGCCATGTGGTCGCCGTCCATCGAAAGATCGCCGAGTGCCGCAGCCATGTTGTGGTCGTGACGATCAGGGCTACCCGCTTTGTCCGGGTTCCGATCTTCGCTGGCGGCATCGCCTCCACGTTTCGCTCGATGGTCATGCCCCCCCAGAGGCCCCGGCCGCTGGCCATACCACGCGACCAGCGAAGGATTGAGCTTGTTGGCGGCATACCAGGCCGCGGGATCCCGCTTAAGCGCCGCCACCATCTTCGGGAGCGCCGTGCCGAGTTGATGCGCTGGCTGCCAATCGAGAAGCTGTCGCGCGCGGCTGATATCGAGGACATAATGGTCGTTGCTCGCCTCGACCATCCACGGCTTGATCTCGCTGTCTTCGCCCAGAAGCTTGTCCTGCACCCAGGCGCCTGCCTTGGCGACCGGCTGTGGAATCCGAAGCGTCTCCCAGCGCTCCCCGTGCAGCGCACGGCCGATGATGTCCTGGACTTCTGCATAGCCAAGCGCTTCCGGCTCGCCGATGAGGAGCGGCAACGCGGGCGGCAGCCCACCCCTCCGGTCGACCAGCCGCGCTATCGCGTCGGTCAGATCGTCGAGATGGACGAAGGACTGACCAGCGCAGAGCATGCCCGGATAAAGGTGCGCGGTCAGCCGGTGCTCATAGATCCGGGCGATCTGCTGCGCAATGAAGGGTTGATGGCCTTCGTCCTCATAGACACCGGCAATCCTCAGAAAGACGACCGGGATGTTCCCATGACGCTCGCGAAGTATCGCTTCGGTACGCACCTTGGATTCGGGGTAGGGCCAGCTCGGGTCGATCGGCGACTCTTCAGTGATGCGCTCGTCAGGACTGTCGGTCGCTCGGTGGACGAGCATCGTGCTGGCAAAGATGAATTGCCCGACCTCGAATTCCTGTAGTGCGCCGATCAGCCGGAGGGTGCCCTCGACCGTGATCTCGTTGTAACGAGGGTTCGGTTCGCCGGTGACGTCGTAATAGGCGGCGAGGTGAACGACCGACGCGATGCGACTGCCAAACTTTTCACGCACCGTTTCGAGTGCCGCGCGCACCCCTTGCTCGGACGCGAGATCGATGTCCACGGCAGTCGCCGGCGCTGGCGGGTCGGGGGGACCAGCTCGATCCAAGCCGACCACTTCGTACCGCTCACCAAGGCGGCGGACGACGGCCGCACCGATGAAGCCGCTCGCGCCGGTGACCAGCACGAGTTCCCGGGGCTGATGGACAGAAGGCGGCGTGGCATGTTCAGTGGGCATCGATCACCTCATCGCCGTCGTTCCAGCGGGATGGGCGCCTCGTCCGCCCTCATTCACCAATACGTCCCGCAGGCATTCATCCCTCGAAAAGCGAGGTTGGCAGAGACAACGCTCGACGTGTGCTCCCGGGTCGGTCGTGGTCGGCTGGCGTATCCCCGCCGGCGGCAGCCAATGCGCAAGGAACAGGCGCGGTGCTTTCACGATTCCGCCACGTCTCCGGTTGATCTAGCCGCGCGACGCGCGTGGCGGCGTCGCAGTAGCAGATAGGCGGCCGGAATGACCAACATCGACAGCAGCGGTGCGGTCAGCATGCCGCCGATCATCGGCGCGGCGATGCGGCTCATCACCTCGGAGCCAGCTCCGGTACCGATCAAGAGCGGAAACAGGCCCGCCAGGATGACTGCCACCGTCATCGCCTTGGGTCGCACCCTGAGGAGCGCGCCCTCGCGCACCGCCGCCTCGATCTGTTCTGTGTCCGGTGTCGGTCCGCGCTCGGCAAGGGCATGTTTGAGGTAGATGAGCATGACCACGCCAAACTCGGCCGACACGCCCGCCAGCGCGATGAACCCGACGCCGGTCGCGACCGACTGATTGTAACCGAGCAGATAGAGCAGCCACAGTCCGCCCGTGAGCGCGAAGGGGAGGGTGCCCATGATCAACGCCGCCTCATCGAGGCGTCTGAAGGTCGCGTAGAGCAGCAGGAAGATGATAAGCAGAGTCGCCGGAACGACGATCTTGAGCCGCTCGGTCGCGCGCTGGAGGAACTCGAACTGGCCAGTGTAGGTGACACTGACGCCGGGCGTGAGCTTGACCTTTGCGGCCACTGCGCGCTGCAGGTCACCGACGATTTCCGTGAGCGCCCGCCCTCGGCCATCGACGTATATCCACGTCACCGGCCGACCATTCTCGCTGCGCAGCATCGGCGGCCCTTCGTTGACACGAATATCGGCGACGGTGCCAAGCGTGATCTGCTGGAGCGAGGGGGTTACGACCGGCAGATTGCGCAGATCGTCGAGGCTGTCGCGCAATTCTCGCGGGTAGCGCATGCTGATCGGATACCGCGCGAGGCCCTCGACCGTCTGGCCGATCGTCTCGCCGCCGATCGCGCCCGACACGACCGACTGCACGTCCGCGATATTCATGCCGTAGCGTGATGCCGCAGCGCGATCGATCAAGACGTCGATATAACGGCCGCCAGTCAGGCGTTCGGCGAGCGCGGAGCTGACCCCGGGGACAGTCTTTGCGACTATTTCGATCCGTCGCGCGACCTGGTCAATCTCGGCCAGATTCGACCCCGCGACCTTGATACCGATCGGGCTCTTGATGCCGGTCGACAGCATGTCGATGCGGTTGCGGATCGGCGGTATCCAGAAATTGGCGAGCCCGGGGACTTTGACGGCCTTGTCGAGTTCGTCGATCAGCTTGTCCTGCGTCATGCCAGGGCGCCACTCGGTCTTCGGCTTGAAACGGATCGTGGTCTCGAACATCTCGAGCGGCGCGGGATCGGTCGCCGTGTCAGCGCGCCCCGCCTTGCCGAACACGCTCTCGACTTCGGGGACGGTCTTGATCAGGCGATCGGTCTGCTGGAGCAGCTGCGCCGCCTTGGCGGCCGACAGACCCGGCAGCGCCGACGGCATGTAGAGCAGATCGCCTTCGCTCATCTGCGGGATGAATTCGCCACCGAGCTGGCTGATCGGCCAGAGGCTCGTTGCGAAGACCAGCCCCGCAATCAGCAAGACCTGTTTGGGCCGGCTCATCGCCCGGTCGAGCGCCGGCCTATAGATGCGCGTCAACCAGCGGTTGATCGGATTGGATTCCTCAAGCGGAATCTTGCCGCGGATGAGGAACCCCATCAATACGGGGATCAGCGTGATCGAGAGGATCGCCGCGCCCGCCATCGCATAGGTCTTGGTGAAGGCCAGCGGCGCGAACAGGCGGCCTTCCTGCCCCTGGAGCGAAAACACGGGCACGAACGACAGCGCGATAATCAGGAGGCTGAGGAAAAGCGCCGGGCCGACCTCGGCCGCCGCCGCGGTGATGACGCGCCACCGCTCAGGTCCTTTCAGCTCCTCGCCCGGCCGATCGCGTTCCCAATGCTCGATATGTTTGTGCGCATTCTCGATCATGACGATCGCACCATCGACCATCGCGCCGATCGCGATCGCAATGCCGCTCAGCGACATGATGTTGGCGTTCACGCCCTGCACGCGCATGACGATCAGCGCAAACAGGATGCCGAGCGGCAAGGTCAGGATCGCGACCAGCGCTGATCGAACGTGCCACAGGAACAGTGCGCACACGATCGCGACGACGATGAACTCCTCGATCAGCTTGCTCGTCAGGTTTTCGACGGCGCGGTCAATCAGGCCGGAGCGATCATAGGTCGTGACGACCTCAACACCCGGCGGCAGGCTCTTCTTCAGCTCGGCGAGCTTGGTGCGCACGCCGTCGATCACCTCGCGGGCATTCTTGCCCTGGCGCATCACGATGACGCCGCCGGCAACCTCGCCCTCGCCGTTGAGCTCGGCAACGCCGCGACGCATCTCGGGGCCGAGCTGGATCGTCGCGACGTCGCCCAGGCGGACGGGAATGCCGCCTGCGACGGTCTTCAGAGGCACGCTGCGGAAATCGTCGAGCGTCTTGAGATAGCCCGAGGCGCGAACGATATATTCCGCTTCCGCCATTTCGAGCACGGCGCCGCCAGTCTCCTGATTGGCGCGTTTCAACGCCTCGGTGACCTGCTCCTGCGTCACCCCGTAGGAGGCAAGTTTCTGAGGATCGAGCAGCACCTGATACTGCTTGACCATCCCGCCGATGCTCGCGACTTCGGCGATACCCGGAATGGTCTTGAGCTCGTAGCGCAGGAACCAGTCCTGAATGCTCCGCAGTTCGGCGAGGTCGTGCCGTCCCGTCCTGTCGACGAGCGCATATTCATAAACCCAGCCGACGCCGGTCGCGTCGGGGCCAAGCGATGCCTTGGCCCCTTCCGGCAAGCGGTTCTGCACCTGGCTCAGATATTCGAGCACGCGGCTGCGCGCCCAATAGAGGTCGGTGCCGTCCTCGAACAGAATATAGACGAAGCTATCGCCCTCGAAGGAGTAGCCGCGCACCACGCGCGCGCCCGGCACGGACAGCATGGTAGTCGCGATGGGATAGGTGACCTGATCCTCGACGATGCGCGGCGCTTGCCCGGGATAGGTCGTGCGAACGATGACCTGGACGTCCGACAGGTCCGGCAACGCATCGACCGGTGTCGTTCTGACCGCACCGATCCCGATGGCGATGAGCAGGGCGGCGGCCAGGAGGACGAGGAAGCGGGCCTTTACCGACGCTTGGATGATACGCGCGATCATTTGGCGTCGCCCGCGATCGGACGCGCATCGATGCCGGTAAGGCTGGCTTCGGAATCGATCAGGAACTGACCGGACGAGACAATGCGTTCCCCCTCCCGCAGCCCTGCCAGGATTTCGGTCTGTCCGCCCGCGTCACGCCCGACCTGCACTTCCGCGGGCCGATAGCGTCCTTTGGGTTCCGCGAGCATGACGAGCGTGCGCTTCCCGGTGCGGATGACCGCTTCGCTCGGGACGAGCAATGCCGTCTGCGCTGTACCGCCCAAATGAACCGTCGCGAACATCCCTGGGCGGAGTCGCCCTCCGGAATTGCGCAGTTCGACCCTGACGGTCAGTGTCCGGCTCTCGGTTTGCGCGGTCGGCAAGATGGCGACGACCCGCCCAGCGAAGCGTTCGCCGGGAAAGGCCGCCAGCACCGCGGCCGCCGACTGCCCGACTTTGACATCGCTGGTTCGGACCTCCGGCACCGCGGCGTTCAGCCACACCGTGCCGAGGCCGTTGACCTGTGCGAGCGTCTGCCCGGCGGCGAGCGTGACTCCGGCCCGTGCGTCGAGCGTTTGGATGACGCCGCCGATCGGACTGCGCACCGTGGTCAGCCCGCGGCCGCGCGAACTCCCGCCCGGAATGCCGATCAGCCGCAGACGCCGACCAGCGGCCGCGATCAAAGCCTTGTCGCCGGTACGGCGCACGGCCTCATATTCGACTTGCGCGCCGCCCCATTCCGGAACGAGAAGATCGGCGATCGGGGCGCCCGCGCCGATCACGTCGCCCGGCGCGCGGTCGTAAACGCGCTGGACGAATCCGGCAGCGCGCGCCTGGATGATGGCGACGTCGCGTTGATTGAAGCCGATCGTGCCGGTCACGTCGAGCGCGCCCGCCAGCGTGCCGGCTTTTGCGACGGCAGTTCTCACGCCCAAATTCTGCGCAGCTTTGGGATTGACGGTTATGCCCGGCGCGCCATCGCTACCTTCGTCGGCATATTTGGGCTTGAAGGTCTTCATCCCCATCGAGGAGAGCGATTCCGGACTGTCGTAATGCTCCCCCGGCACCATCGGGTCATAATAATAGAGGACCTTGCGCCCCCCTTGCGCCGCCGAATCGGCTGGCGCGGGCTGGCGCGGTCCGGCAAAATAATAGCCGGACGCGCCGGCGATCAGGGCAACAGCGGCAAGCGCGGCGCCGGCACAGGCACGCTGCGTGCGATCGAGTGTCATTGGCTGTCGTCCCCGTAGGTGAGGTTGATCCGGACGCTGTCGCGCAAGACGGCAGCCTCGCGGTCGAGGGTGGTCAGAACGGCGTCGGCAAGAGCCGAGTGCGCATCGACGATGTCGATCAGGTTCGCGCGCCCGGCCGCGAAGCTGGCCGTTTCGAGGCGCACGCGCTTCTCGGCAAGCGGCTGAAGCGTGTCCCGAGCGCGCATCCATTGTTCGTGATGCATCATGTGGTCCGCAAGATCGGAGGCGAGTGCGGCCGCGAGCGCCCGACGAAGCTCTGCCTGTTCGGCCAGGGCTGCCGAAGCATCGGCCTGTCTTGCCGCGATCTGCGCATTCTGGCGGTGGCGAGTGAAGATGGGCAAGCCGATCGTCACCCCGGCCGAGACATAATCGCCAAAGCGTGGATCGCGACGCTGATAGGCGAGGTTAACACCGAAATCAGCGCGGCGTTTGGACTCAGCCACACGCACATCCGCCTCGGCCTGACCTTCCCTGGCAGCGGCCATCTTGATCGTTGGATGACGGTCGATCGCGCTTTCAAAAGCAGCTGCGCGGATCGGGAAGTCCGGAACCGCGCCTGCGATCTCGGGCTCAGGATCGCCGGTCCAGCGCGTCAGCGCCGCCCGCGCCTTGGCGACACCTGCAACCAGCTCGCTGCGCCGGTCCTGCATTTTTGCGACTGCCTCGTCGCCAGCCACGGTTTGGGCCGGTCGCGCGCTTCCGGAAGCGACGGCGCTGGGCGTGGTATGAACGATCGCTTCCAGCCGACGAAGGACTTGATCGATCGCGGCGACCCGGCGTTCGGCGTAGGCCAGATCGACCCAGGCAACACCGGCGGAAACCGCGACGTCGCGCGCGCTAGCCGCCGCGTCGGCTTCGACTGCCCTGATGTCGGCATCTGCCCGCGCCTGTTCGGCATGACGTTTCGCCAAATTGGGAATGGCCTGCGATGCCTCGACCTTTACCCAGGTGAAATTGTCCCGGTTCGGCTGAAATGCCAGCGGCCCGGAAATGGGAAAACTGTCTAGACCGACCCCGAGCGTTGGATCGGGCAGCGCACCGGCGGCGCCGCGCGCGGCGCGCGCGGCGTCCATTCTGCGCGCTTTCGCGACAAGCACCGGGGCATTTGCGCGCGCGTGCTGGAGCGCCGCATTGAAGGTGAGCGGTTGCGCCGAAATGGCCACCGGACACGTCGCGACAAGCGACGCGAGCACTGCATGTCTCATAGAATTCTTCCGTAGCAAGCCGGGCAGGGCGACCGACATTTTCAGCAGTGTTGCTCGAAGCGCCGAATTGCCGCGTCGCCTTGCTTCCAGGTGATCAACGTGGGCCGCCATCCGGGCGGTCGACGGACGACTTATGCATGCAGGTTGTCGGATCGACCTTCATCATTGTGCAGTCACAAGCAGGCTGTTTGCGGTCAGGCACCCAGACCCGTCGCATCGCGGGTCCAGTCGACTTCGATCCAAAATCGGGACCAGGGCGCCATTCATAGTGACCGGAAGATGCGGCTTTTGACACGGGAGCCGCTTCGGAGGAAGACGATTGGGGAGCGGCCGCAAGCGCGACCGCAACAAGCAGAGTGATCATGATAATATCCTCTAGTGATGTGACGTCAGCGCTGCGGTGCGAGCGGTCATGACGCGGCGCACCCACAGGCGAGGGCAATCAGATGAGGCTTGACGGGGGGTGTGGTTCGGGGCTGATCGTGCCACCCGCCAGGACAATCACGGCGGGCCAGAATTCCGGTTCGCCAGGCAAGCGGTCGCGATCGACAGCGGGAGCCGCGTTTTCGACGGTCATCGGCACGACGCAGCCCATTTGAGCTACACAATCGAGCGTCAGCCCTTTGCAGGGTGGTTGTTTTTGCCCCTGCTGCTGCATGGCCATGTCGACGCAGTCGGCCCCCATAGGGGTTGCATGAGCGGCGGCCATCACCGTCGGCGACGCGATCGGGCCAATCGCGTAGGCCGCCTGCAGTCCGAAGAGACCGCACAACGCGCCCACGAGGAGCATAAAGGCGAGACGGCTTTTCAGCACCTGATCAATGTCGGACGATTGAAGTCGTGAGTCAATGCAAGCGCATCACCTGCAACCGCCTCCCTTCTGTGGCACCGGCCCTCGTAGGTGCGCGAATGCCGAAGTTGTGCGACACGCAATTCTGGTCCCCCACCCCGAGGATGGTGGCAGGATGGGGGTCAATGTGCACCGAATCTTCTAGCATTTATTGCCTTTTGAAGCCACCCTTGCGTTCGAGCCAAGTATATCGGAACCACGACGCACGGCGCAAATCCTTGTCGCGCGCCGTTGAAGCGATCCATGTTTGCGGAAATCGTGCAGTCTTAGCCATGGCGGGCATACGCCCGACGTCCGCCCGCGCCGAATGCGATCACGTCGTAGCGTTGCGCCCTCATGCCAGGCATTTCCATCCCCGGCGACCCGAGCGGCATCCCACCGACCGCCAGTCCACGAATCCCGCGCGGCTTCTCCGCGAGAACGCGTTTGATATCGGCGGCCGGCACGTGCCCTTCGACAACCACGCCGTCGATCACCGCCGTGTGACAGGAAGCCAGATCAGCAGGAACTCCCAGCTTCGCCTGAAAGGCAGATCGGTTGGGGTCGTCCAATGTGCGCACAGGCCGACCGAGTTCTCGACGGATCTGCGCGGCCCACTTTTCGCAGCAGCCGCATCCAGGATCGCGATGCATCGCGATCGCGGACGCCGCCGATGCCGCGACCGGCGACGCAAAAAGGACGAGGGCGAGGCAGGCATGGACAGTTTGCTTCATATGATGTGCTCCGAAAATTTGCCCCGCCCTGACAGGGGTGCTCAGGGAAAACCAGGGCGGGGCGGGCGACCGCTACTGCGGGCGCTTGCCGTGCTTGCGAAGCCAATCCTGGAGCTCCGCAATGTCCTTTTCCTGCTTGGTGACCGTCATCGCCGCCATCTGGCGCGTGTCGGCATCCTTCGCGTCACGCTGAGCGATCCGCGACATGGCGATCGCGCCGCGGTGATGCTCGATCATCTTGCGCGTCCACGTCTCCGCCGCATCCGAACCCTTGGCCGACATCATCTTGCGATGCATGTCCATTTCAGCCGGTCCATAGGGATTGCCCGGATCGTTCATCATCATCTTGGAATGGTCCATGCCCTGCATGCCGGCTTGGCCGTGCTGCATGGCTGGTGTTTGGGCCAGCGCAGGGGCAGCGGTCATGGCCAGCACACCCGCGATCAGCCCTAGTCTCGTTCTCGACATGTCGGCCTCCTTGTTTGGTGATACGCGCCAGAACGCCCGAACCCTCGCAATGGGCCTGAAACACGCGAAATTTGGTCAGGCCCTCGCGCCCCTCGATGGTGCGGGAGCGAAATGAGATCGGCGGCGTTCCGAGCAGCCGGTGACAGCACCGAAGAGTTCCTTCTGGCGCGCGCGGTCAGACGTTCGAGTCGCGAACGCCGAGAGGTGGCAGCGGTCCCCACCGGCCTTGCGGTTCGGCTGTCTACATCCGCTGCAGGATCACCTTCATCTGGTCGATCTCCTGGCGTTGCGAGCTGATGATATTGCCGCACAGCTGCTTGATCTCGGGATCGCGGATCGACGCCTGCTGGCACATCAGAATGGCGCCCGAGTGGTGCGGGATCATCGAGCGCAGAAAGGCGCGATCACCGATCGTCGTCTGGGTTCTGATCAGGGCGAACGAGCCAAGAAACCCAATCGCAGAGATCGCCAGGATCGCGACATTCGCGCCCTTATTGGGAAACATATGCTTCATGGCGAGGATCATCAGCACCACCATCGGTGCGACCATCATCAGCGTCATGTAGACCATGTTGAGATTGTTGTAGAAGCTGTCGAGCCCATCGATCATGACGAACATGACGAGATACATGATCACGCCGCTGACCAGCGTCTGCACGGCCAGGCTCGCATATGGGCTCATCACGCCCTGCTTTTTTCCCATCTGTTCCATTGCTTTCTCCTGTGCCCCCGCACGTTGCTATGTCGGTCGCGAGACCGCTCGGCGGCGCCGGACAGGCCAGCGCATGTAGAGAAGCACGGCCCCGCCCAGCCAAAGGACAATCCCGCCAAGCGCGAAACTGAGGAGCCAAGGCGTGTTGAAATTCTCGTGATTCTTCCAGTCCATGATGTGGAGCCCCCAGAAGAAATCGTAGAGCCGCCAGGTCCCGGTGCGGACCGCCGCGATGCGACCGGTCGAAGCCGGGATAAAAATCCGTGTCGCGTCGGCATCCGCAAAAGCGACCCGCCACGCCGGGAGCGGACCTCTGTACTCGGCGCCGGGGTCGGAAACGAGGGTGACGCTCGCTATGGGCCTGTCCGGTCCGCGCCAGGCGTCGCGCGCAATCGTCTCGGCAATTTGTGCATCGAGCGGCGGGAGACGTGAGGCGGTGACCGCGTCGACGAGCGTGACGCCTTTCGCCGTCATCACTTCCGCAACTGGTTTGCTTCCAAGCATCCGGATGGTGATGCTCTGGACCGGCTCTCCGAGAGACCGCAAATATTCCGATGGTGCGGCGAGCCCGATCCCCGGGTTCAGCGGCATGCCCGTGGTGCGGTCGACGAGGTGGTCGCCGTGGACGCGGCCGATAGGCAAAAAGCTCATCAGCGCGCCGCTCGCGAACCAGAGCAGAAGCTGCGCGCCGACGACGATGGCCAACCATTTGTGCGCGCGGCTGGCAAGCAGATGCAGCCTCGCGCGCGGGCTCCTCATAGAGTGGTGCCTGAGCGTGTCGCGCGGATCTCAGTCATGTCCATTCGGCGCTGCGGGCATTGCCATCCCCTTCATCCCGCCCATGTCCTTCATCATCTCATCGTGCTCGGCCGGTGCGCTCGCGATCAGGGTCTTGTATTGCTCGGGGGTCATGCCCGGCAGCTTGCGAACGAACGCCACCATGTTCCAGATCAACGGATCGGGATGGGTCTTGCCCCATGCCGGCATCGCGCTCAGCTTGACGCCATGCTTGATGATCCAGAATTGCTCCGCAGGCGACAGATCGGTGGTTTTGGCAAGCTCGGGCGCTTGAGGATAGAGACCCTGGCTCATCTCGCTGCGTTCGACGCCCGGCCCCAGATGGCAGCCCGAGCACATTTCCGTGTAGAGCGCGGCACCGGACGATATGCGCTTCGGATCGGAGAGGTTTGCGGGCGCCGCGATGTTCTGCGAATGCACCGCGATCGATCGATCGCGCAGGCTCTCAAGCATGGAATAGACGGGTCGCGTATGCGGATCGTCGGCTGCAATATTATAAACGCCGAAATATATGAAACCCGCAGCCGCGATGATCAGCGCGATCGCCGCGATCACGACGAAGGCCACGCTCGGAAAATGGTGCCTCATTCTTGCGCGGTCCATCATTTCCTCCCTTTCTACGAATATTAGAACCAGAGCCGAACGCCGGCGACCAAGCTCGTAACGGTAGGATCCTCACCGTCAGCGCGCGCGTAGCGGGCGGTCTGCCCGGTTTTCGCCGCGTAGGAGATGCCGATATAGGGCGCGAACTGCCGCGTGATCTCGTAGCGCAGCCTAAGTCCCAATTCGGCGCTCGACAGGCCCGCGCCCGTGCGCGTCTCGGGCACATCCTGCGCGGCCAGATTGAGCTCGACCCGCGGCTGCAGAACCACGCGCTGTGTGATGCGCTGATCATAATAGCCTTCCAGCCGGCCGAGCAGATCACCCTTGTCCGAGAGGAACAGCGCACCCTCGACCTCGAACCAATAGGGCGCCAGACCCTCGAAGCCGATGGTCGCGTAGGTCGTCGGCCGGCCCGGCTTGAAGTCGTGGCGGATGCCGCCCTGCAGGTTGAAATAGGGTCCGATCGCCCGGCTGTAGAGCGCTTGGACCTCCGCCGCCTCGACCCCTTGACGGAACGCGCCTTCACCTTCAGATTTCAGCCACAGGCGATTGATGTCGCCGCCGATCCAGGCCTCGCCGTCCCAACGGTAACCATCGCGTCCCTTCCGCGCCTGATATTCGGCAAGATTGAACATGACCTGATAATTGGTCTGGCCGCCCTGTTCCCGCATCATGTCGCGGCGGGCCGCCGCCATTTCGGGAGCGGGAAAGAGCTTCTCCGCATAATGGTCCATCGGTGGCCGCGGCGCAGCGGCAGTCCCTGCGGGCAGGTTCGTCCCCGTTTGAGCCAAGCCGGGCATCGCCGACATGTCATGGCCAGCCTGGGCGGCCGGCATGTTCATTCCGGGCATCGTTGATGCTCCCGGTTGCGATTGCATGCCGGGCATGGCGCCATGGTCCATCCCTTCCATCGTGCCCGACTGCGCCGGTGCGGCGGGCATTTTCATCGCGCCGTGATCCATGCCGGTCATTCCGGGCATGTCGCTCATCGACTGATCATTGGTCTTTGCGGCCGGCTGACGAGCAGCCGTTGCTGGTTTGCGCACGGAGGTTCGTTTCATCGGAACCGCTTTTTTCGCTGCGGGCTTCTTTGTCGCCGCCGGCTTCTTGGGCGCCGGTTTCTTCGCAGGCATCGACATGCCGGGCATACCCTGCATCGACTGGCCCTGCGCGGGTGCGGTAACTGTAACGGCGAGCGCAGATGTGGCCGCGAGCGCGGTGACGAGCCGGATCATGCCGCCGCTCCCTTCGGCCGAACGCTGACGACGCGCATCATCCCGGCGTGCATGTGGTAGAGCAGGTGACAATGGAATGCCCAGTCGCCGACCGCATCGGCGGTGAGGTCCCACGTCACTTTCCCGCCCGGCTGCACGATCACGGTATGCTTGCGCGGCGCGTGATCGCCATGTCCGGTCACGAGCTCGAAAAAGTGACCATGAATGTGGATCGGATGACCCATCATGCTATCGTTGATGAGGTTCACGCGCACCCGTTCGCCCTCGATGAACGGGATCGGCTCATGGTGGTCGGACATTTTCTCGCCATCGAACGACCACATGAAGCGTTCCATGTTGCCGGTCAGGTGGATGTCGATGCTGCGCGACGGTGCACGCACGTCGGGGTTGCGTTCGAGGGAGATCAGGTCGCGGTAGGTCAGAACCTTGTGGCCGACGTCCTCCAGCCCCTGGCCGGGCTCGCCGGTCCGGTCCATCGGCATCGGCGAGATGGTCTGAACGCCAGGGCCCTTTTTGACCTGCGGCGCCTTGGAGAAGTCGCGCATCTTCATCGAGCCCATATCCATGGAGCCCATATCCATCGAGCCATGGTCCATCCCGGGCATGCTGCCCGACTGCGCCGGCATCGCGCCGTGATCCATCCCGGCCATGGCGCCTCCGTCAGCAGTCATGCCCGAATGGTCCATCGGCATCGCGCCATGATCCATTCCGGTCATGGCGGCGGCGCCCGCGGCGATCGCGGTGGTCGCGAGTTTCGCCGACGGATTCTTCTCGGCAGTCGAATCGACCCCGCGCATCGCACCACCGGACATATCCATGCCCGCCATGCCGCCACCTGACATATCCATGCCCTGCATGCCGCCCATCGACATGTCGCCCATGCCCATGTCCTTCATGGTCGCAAGCGGCCGCTTCCTGAGCGGCGGAACTTCTGCAGCCATGCCCGCACGCGGCGCGAGCGTCGCCCGCGCCATGCCCGAGCGGTCGACGGCCTCCCCGACAAGGGTGAATGCCTTGTCCTCGGTCGGGGTGACGATCGCGTCATAGGTTTCGGCGACGCCAATCTGGAATTCCTCGACCTCGACCGGCATGACGTTCTGGCCATCGGCCTGGACGATCGTCAGCCTGAGTCCGGGAATGCGGACGTTGAAGGTTGTCATCGCCGAGGCGTTGACAACGCGTAGCCGCACTCGCTGGCCGGGCGTGAACAGCGCCGTCCAGTTGTCGAACGGGCCATGGCCGTTGACCAGATAGGTGTAAGCGGGTCCGGTCGCATCCGAAACGTCTGTCGGGTCCATACGCATCTTGCCCCAGTCGACGCGATCCTTGAGCGTCTGGTCGCGCCCGGCGAGCAGGCCCGCCAATGTCTGCCGCTGGAAATTGAAGTGGCCCGGATCGACCTTCATGCGCCTGAAAATACCCTCAGGCGAAATCTGGCTATGGTCGGAAAGTACGATCACATGCTCGCGATCATATTTAACCGGATCCTCGCCGGCCGGATCGATCACGATCGGGCCATAGTGGCCAAGCTGCTCCTGCAGACCGGAATGGCTATGGTACCAGTAGGTGCCATTCTGCCGAACCGGGAACTCGTACAGATAACTTGAACGACCCCTGATTCCCGGAAACGAGACGCCGGGCACCCCATCGAACTGGGGAGGGACCAGCAGTCCATGCCAGTGGATCGAGCTGTCCTCCGCAAGGTCATTGATGACGTTGAGCTTGACGTTTTGCCCTTCGCGCAGTCGGATGAGCGGTGCCGGGACCGTGCCGTTGATGCCGATCGCTGGTGACGACCGCCCGTCGACCATCATTGTCTGCCGGGCGATGCGTAAAGTGATGTCGTTGCCCGAGACGGTCGGAAGCGGGGCGGTTATACCCGCCGACACCGGTTGGGCCCAGGCGGGGAAATAGCTCGACAGCGCAAGGCTGCCGCCGACAACGGCGCTGCCGCGCATGAACTGACGTCGACTGTATGGATGCTGCATGGTCTCTCTGGCCTGACGAGCGTTTGGCGTTCTCATAAGGATACGCGGCCCGCGCGCGCTTCCCTCATCAAAAGTTTCTTGGTCGAACAGATTGTTGCCGGAAAAGTCGAGCAGCGACTGTCAATTCGCCCTCGCGGCGCGCTTCGGCGGCAACCACCCTTATGTGTCTATCGTCCAATGATCAGTACAGATATGCGTGTGCGGAAACGCACGCCGGCTGAAAAGGATCAGCGAACGTCAGACGCCGAGCTCGGTACATTGCGCAATATGGATGCAGGCGGAGAGGGCGGTCGCGATTTCGCGGTTTGCGAAAGCGATCATGGGGCCTTGGGCCAGTCATCGCAACGTAGTTTTAACTTCATTTCTTCGCGTCCTGTGATCAGGTCTCCTGAGAGGCGCAATGACGCTGAGCGCTTGGGACGACATTGCGAAAACCGACAATCTGGCATTGACGTGCAGCGCGATCGCGTTGGTTTGCGGAAGGCTCGCGAGGTCGCTCGCACGGCTTCAAAGATCGACAATGCGAATGAAGATCGTCTTTGTGATCGGGGCACCGTTTCGGGCTGTCCATGACGCTGCAATGGAAGTAATCTTTGCATTGTGCGCCCGGCACTATTTCAATTGTCAGAAATATCGCCGGGTTGGCGTGAACAGCTCGGCGCCACGAACGGCCGCTTCTATATCTAATCTTGCTTGCATATAGGATCTTCGATTTGCCACGAATTGCCAATATCGCATCAAACAAAACTAAGATATTGCGTGCAAGCGATTCATATATAAGCTGCATCCCGGCTCAATACCCCGGAATCGACGGTCGTCCATTCGTCAATACCTGGAAGCCGCTGCTTTCACCTCGAGCACGCCGACCTATTGAACTGGTCGGCCTAGCTTCTCCATTAGCCGCATTAGCCGCGCGCGCGCACGATAAATGCGCGTCTCGACGGCCTTTTGGGTGATACCAAGGACATCGGCGGTTTCAGCCTGGCTCAGACCCTCGATCGTTCGCAGCACGAGAGGTTCCTTCAACGTCGTCGGCAGCGTCGCGATCAGGCGTGTCACGCAGTCGAGTTCCTGGCGATCAGCGGTGGCATCATCGACTGCGACCTGGTCATCCGCGATCGCCTCGGCTTCTTCCGTCAACGGGCTGGCAAAGGAAAGAAAGCGGCGAACCTTCTGCTTGCGCGCCAGATCACGACACTTGTTGAGCGCGATTGCGGAAAGCCAGATCCGCATCGAGCGCGCCTCGTCGTAGCGCGACAAGGCCTGGTGGGCCGAGATGAATGTCTCCTGGGTGAGATCAAGCGCATCGTCGGCATTGCCCAAGCAGCCCCGCGCCAGACGAAATACGACTTCCTCGTAGCGGCGAACGATTTCGGCGAAGGCAAGCTGGCGGCCGGCGTGGCTGAGCACGGCGAGCTCACCGTCAGACAGCGCCGTCCAGTCGAGGCTCACCGCGCATCTTCGGTAAGCGCCTTCACCACCGCCTGGTCGAATTGCGTCGTCTGATTGGGCTTCAGCAACTGGCGCATTGCGAAAATATGCGAAAGTGTTGCTTTCTGCAGCTCGCCCATGGCGGCATGGCTCTGATCGACGGCCGCTGCGACACGCGGGCCGTTCCCATGCTCGGCCTCGATCGCCGCTGCAAGCCGGGCATTGTCGGCCCGCAACTCAAGCTCCAGCGCGCGGCGCTGTACCGCATAGCGCCGTTCGAGCGCCTCGAGACGCGCTTGCTGATTGCCGTCTAGCGCCAGTCGGTGGTGCAAAACCTCGTGGAGCTCGGCGCCTGGTTTCGGCGCCGCGGGTAAGAGTTCGCGGCCGATGAAAACACCGCCCAGCGCCGCGCCAAAAGCGGTCACGACCGTGACCGTGGTCCGCCAAGAGGGGTTCACGGCGCACCCATGAGCAGTGTTGACGGCGCAAGCGGCGAGCTCGGACCCAGGGGCGCCAATGGTGACGCAAAGCTGGCCGATGCGGGAACGCTTCCCGCGACCCCCATGATCAGCGCTGCAGCGACAGTACCGATGCTGAGGCCCAGCCCAGCGCGCGCGGCAGTCCTGGCGTTAAGCCGGGCGAATACCCTGTCTTCCATCGATGCGAGCCCGGGAGGCGCCGGTACCCGCGCAAGCTGCCGAAGCAGCGCGTCAAGATCATCCATTTCCGTCACTCCAACGCTCTTATAACAGATTACGCGGCGGCAACCTTTACCCCTCACAAGCGGATGAGGTGGATGGCTCCCGCTCACGGCATCTGAGTGCCAAGATGGGTTGCTGTCAGGCAAACCCGAGCAAAGGAGCCATCCGCCATGGAGATTAGCACGATCGGCCTCGATTTGGCCAAGAACGTTTTTCAGGTTCACGGCATCAGCGCGACCGGCGAGGTCGTGGTCCGCAAGACGCTGCGGCGATCGCAGATGCTTCCCTTCTTCGAGAAGCTGCCGCCGTGCCTGGTTGGGGCCGAGGCTTGCGGGACGTCGCATCATTGGGCGCGCGAGTTGGCCAAGCTGGGCCACGAAGTGCGGCTAATGCCCGCGATGTATGTGAAGGCCTACGTGAAGCGCGGCAAGAATGACGCGGCCGACGCCGAGGCTATTTGCGAGGCGGTAACACGCCAGACCATGCGGTTCGTGCCCATCAAGTCGCGCGAGCAGCAGGCGGCGTTGTCGCTTCATCGCGTGCGCAGTCTGTTGATCAAGCAGCGCACGCAGTTGGTCAACATGATGCGCAGCGTGCTCGCCGAGATGGGCATCGCTATCCCGATCGGGATCGTGAAGGCGCTGCAGATGGCACGGGAGATCATCGACGGCGAGTCCGGGCTCGATCTGCCAACCGAGGCGGTGAACGTCGTCGCCATGCTGGCTGCGCAACTGCTCCAGCTTCACGCCCAGTTGCGCAAGCTTGACCTGCGTCTAGCCGCTCTGCAGCGGAGCGACGACAGGGCCCGCCGCCTGGCGACGATCCCTGGTATCGGGCCGATCGGCGCGACCGCGCTCGCCGCGTCGGTGACTGATCCAAGCCAGTTCTCGTCAGGGCGCCAGTTCGCCGCCTGGCTGGGGCTGACCCCGCGACAGAGTTCGAGTGGGGGCAAGGAACGCCTGGGGCGCATCACGAAGATGGGCGACAGATACCTGCGGCAGCTTCTGGTGGTCGGCGCAACCGCACTGGTTCGATACGCCAAGGAGAAGCCCGGCACGGTCGATCCGCGCTTCGTTGCACTGCTCGCCCGAAAACCTGCTCGCGTCGCTTCGGTCGCCATCGCCAACAAAATGGCGCGGATCGCATGGGCGGTCATGGCTCGGGGCGGCACCTTCGAACGAGGGCATGCACCGATGCTGGCCGCAGCATAGATCGAGAGCTTGGCTGAGGAGATCAGCTTCAAGAGGTTGTGAGAGCAAAGGATGTGATGGCAAACCCGGTCGGACCGGGAGCAAGGACAACCCAAGGAATGTCATAGGCGTCATAGCCTGCAAAGCCGATCGGACCTTGTTCGCGGACACCATCAGGGCCAGCAGTCTACACCGACTGCACAAGTAGGCCGGACAGACGACTGCAACCGACAAACAGTCAAAACATCACTTTACGCTTGCAACGCGGGAGCCATCCACAGACGACATTCGGAAAACGCACTGCTCCGGAAGTCTCCTCGTGGCGCGAGGCTGCCGTCGATCTCGCTCCCAATGCCGCCGCTAACGTTCGCGTTCTGTGGGCGCGTCCGCAGATGTTTGATAGTCGCGCTCGAGCAGATCGTTGTGGATCGCCGTCGCCGCGATTGCAGCATGGCCGGTGGCTACGCAAATCTGGTCCAACCCTTCGACGACGTCACCAATCGCGTAAAGCCCAGATATCGACGTTTGTTGGTGTCCATCGGTCAGAAGGCATCCTTGATCGCTCATATTGGCGCCAAGCGCCGCAGCCAAGTGGGTCCGAGCCGTTGACCCGAGAGCTGGATAGAGTGTGCCGAACGATCGCCCCGGTAATCCATGCCACGAAGCTTCGATCGTGCCGTCAGCCAGTCGCAAACCGGCGATCGGCTCCGCAACGACTTCGATGCCTGCCTTCTCCAGACGTTCAAGGTCGCTGGTCGCCAGATCGAGCGAGCGTTGCGCAAGCAAGGTGACCGCAGCGCCATATTGGCGCAGGAACAAGGCTTCCGCCGCGCCGTGGCGATCCGCGCCCAGGACCGCAATCGGCGTCAGACGCGCTTCGTAGCCGTCGCAGATCGGACAATAGCGGATCAAGCCCTGCGAGACGCCGAGCGCGTGCATGGTTTCCGAAATATCTGGCTTATGATTGACGACGCCTGTCGCAAGAATGACCGATCGCGATCGAAGGACATCGCCGGCGCAGCTGATAAGGAACCCCGGCCCCGATGAAGTGATTTCATCGACCTCCGCTTTTCGGACGGCGCTGCCGTATTCGCGAAGTTGCGTTTCCAAGCGGGCGAGCAACTCGATGCCTGACAAGCCGTCCGGGAAGCCGGGAAGATTATGCGATCGTGGGATGGACGCAGCGCGTCCCGCTCCCGCGTCGATCACCACACAGCTGCGTAGGAAGCGCGATAGATAGATTGCGGCGGTCAGCCCAGCTGGACCGCCTCCGATCACGGCGCAATCGAGCATTTTTTGCGGATGGCCGTCCCAGCGGCGGTCGGTTGATTGTACAGACATTCAGGGTTGCTCCGTGACCAAGACGGCACCCGACCCTCGAAGGCGGTTAGTAAGACGCCTGCAGCGATCTTCCGGTGCGGATAAACAATGATACGCCTTCGGCGGCTTCATCCCTCACGGCGCGATGCCTCTCTTGCCGTGTCGAAAAAGGATGTGAGGGATGAGCTCGCGCGCCGCGTAACATCAGATGAGCCTCACAAAATGGAGAATCGCTCAATGCGCCGTTTCATTGTTACCGCTGCTACCCTCGCCATGGCCCTCCTCGGCGGAACCGCCTACGCGCACCCCAAGCTCGTATTGGCGAACCCGCCGGCCGATGCCGTGGTGGCGTCGCCTAAGAATATTACGCTCGAATTCAGTGAGAAGTTGATGCCGGCCTTCTCGAAAGCTGATGTCAGCATGGCCGCAATGCCTGGCATGGCGGCGATGAAGATGGCCAGCAGTTCGACTGTCGCGCCCGATGGCAAGACGCTCGTCATCACGCCGAGTTCGCCGCTCCCGCGCGGCCGCTACACCATCGACTGGAACGTGGTGTCGGCGGACACGCACAAGGTCAGTGGGCATCTCGCATTTGCGGTGAAGTAAGCCAATGTTCGACGGGCCGACCATCGTCGTTCGCTTTGCGTTGTACCTTGTGCTTGCGGCGTTGTTCGGCCTTTCGGCGTTCAGTCTTTACGGGCTGCGCGCGGACGAGCGCGAGGATGCGATCGCGCTGCGGCCATGGCTGACGGGCTTCGCCGTCTTCGGTCTCCTGTTGTCAGCTTTCGCGCTGCTGCTGATGGTGTCGGTCATGGCCGGGACGCCGTTCTGGCCCGTCGATAGAACCGCCGTGGGCGCGCTCCTGGGTGGCGGCGCAATCGGCACGGCGTGGGTGGTACGCATGGCTGCACTGGCGATCGCCGGTGGTTTGGCACTGGCCGTTGCCGACAGAGCATGGTCGCTAAGCCTGATCATGACGGCGGCGGCCGTTTCGCTCGCGACGCTGGCATGGACCGGTCACGGCGCCATGGACGAGGCGGCTGCCGGCTGGATTCATCTGGTCGCCGATATCCTCCATCTGGTTGCAGCCGGGGCCTGGGTCGGCGCACTTTTCGGCTTACTGCTGTTACTCGCGCGCCCGGTCGAGCGCGTCGATGTCGCTCATCTCAGGCTGACTCACCGGGCGCTCCACGGATTTGGCGGTATCGGAACGGTTGTCGTCGCAGTCGTCGTCGTCACGGGTCTGGTCAACAGCTGGCTTCTTGTTGGGCCGGACCAGGTCAGGGGGCTCGGCGCGAGCCTTTACGGCCGCCTGCTCCTCGCGAAGCTTGCGCTTTTCGTGGGCATGCTGGCGCTCGCCTCTCTCAACCGGTACCGACTGACGCCGGCGTTCGAACAGTCGATCGCGCGTGACGATCATCGCGGCGCATTGGTTTCGCTGCGGCTGAGCCTGGGCGTTGAGACTGCCTGCATCGTCGTCATCCTTGCGCTGGTTGCGTGGCTGGGCACGCTCGCGCCGCCGGCATCGGGGATGTGAACGCAGTGGGCCAGTCTCTCCTCCTGGACGAGGCTGGTCGGATGCTCGTTGTGATTGGCCTGATCATGGTGGTTCTCCTCACGCCGATGATGATCGTTTCGTTGGTCGTCAGCATCATTCAGGCAGCGACTTCGATCAGCGAACAAAGCCTCAGTCTTGTACCGAAACTGATCGTTTTGCTCCTTTGCCTCTCCGCATTCGGTGCCGCGATTGCCGAGCTTCTGATCAAGTTCACGGGTGAAATCTTCGGGATCATCGCCGCAATGGGTCGCTGATCGCCGATCGCCGGATCGGGCTTGCAGCGTGAAGGGGCGGCCGCGAAGTCGAAATTCGCGCGTCGGCGCGACAAGGGCGCGATTATGGGGCGCGACAGTGGTCCGGATTGCCGTGTCGAAACAGAACAAAAACGGCTGCCGGCGACGAACAACCACGATGAATGCTCGCCCTGGCGAGGGGTCCCGGGCGTAGCCGCGTAGTTAGGATTAGGTCTCCCGGCTCGATGCCAGATCGTGACGGCAGATTCAATCAACGGGGGTGTCAGATGGCTGAAACGAGCACCGGCGCCGAAGAAAGTGCCGCCCAGCGATCCCGGTCCTACCACGTCCTCGATATTCTGCGCGGTATTGCCGCGATGAGTGTCGTCGTGCTTCACTTTCCTCACGCATTCGCGCCGATCGCCGCGCCCGGCGCATATCTCGCCGTCGATCTTTTTTTTTGCGATGAGCGGATTTGTTCTCGCCAATGCCTATGACGCCAGGCTCGCCGGTGGGATGAAGGCTGGCGCCTTTCTGCGGGCGCGTCTCATTCGATTGTTTCCGTTCTACCTGTTCGCGCTGCTGCTCAGCACCATCGAACTCGCCTATTTTTATCGCCATGATGGGCTGGGAACGGCGGTCGTGATTTCGAGCGCGTTCAATGTTTTCATGCTTCCGGTGCCCCCCCATCGGATTTCCCGACAACCCTCTCTTTCCGGCCAATTTTGTCGCGTGGACCCTGTCGTTCGAGCTCCTGGCCAACATTATCTATGCTGCAACGGTTTCTCGGCTCTCATCGCAAAAGCTGGCGGTCGGCATTGGCATAAGCGGGGCTGCGCTGGCCGCCATCGCCATCGCTCGTGGTGACCTCAACGGTGGTGCTTATTGGCCTGACGCGCATCTTGCGGTTCTTCGCGTGTTCTTTTCCTTCTTTTTGGGCGTGCTCGTTTTTCGTGCTCGAGTGGCGGGACGACTCCCGGTGATCCGTGTCCCGGCTATCGTCCCGGTCGGTGTCGCGACGCTGGCGCTTGCGTGGCCAGTTTCCGCTTCAATCCGCGGGGCGACCGATGCAGTGATCGTGCTCGCGATTTTTCCGCTGATTCTTATTGCTGCGACAGCGCATGCGCCGCGACCCAGTCGGGCCATCGACAGGCTGCTCGGCGACGTGTCTTATCCAATCTACGTGCTACAGATCCCGGTCTTTTCGGCCGTCGTACTGGGGGCAGCGCGGGTGTCTCCTGGCCTGCTTCGAGCGAGCGCGCCATGGATCGGTATCATGGTGCTGGTCGGGCTGTGCGCCGGATCGTGGTTTGTCGCGCAACGGGTGGAAGTCCCGTTACGCCGGCGGCTCAGCGTTCGGGCGGCGCTGACATTCCGCGGCGATGATCGACGCCACGGCGCGCGGCAGAGCGAGTTAAGGCCAGACGATGCTCGGACTGATTAAAGTCATTGGTTTTCGCGCTTTGAAGACCGCGATCAGCCCGGTAAGTGTCGGTACGACAGCAGCCTCGGTCACTTCTTCGAAGCCAGCCTCCTGGAGGAGCCTCGGAAGAACGCCGTCGGCGTTCGGCTGAGTGTCGGTCGTTCCGTCGAGGCGCTGCACCGTTTGTCGAAACAGCATTCGCATAAAACTACTTCGCTGCTCGCCGTAGTCGGCCAAGATCAGGCGGCCGCCAGGCGCGAGCGCATCGAACATTGCACCAAGACCAGCACGCTTTTCCTCAAGCGGCACTTGATGAAGGACAAGCGTACAGGTCACCGCGTCGAAGGCACCGCGACGACCAGCTGCAGCGTCCCGAGCGAAACCTTTGGTCCAAAAGATAGGGGCTGCGCTTCGCGGTTCCTTGGCGATCGCCCGCACCAGCGTTTCAGGGTCGGGATCGATCCCGGTAATCTTGGCCATTGGCTCGATGCTTTTGATGGCAATCGCAAGCGTGCCGGTCCCGCAACCGACGTCCAAAATTCGTTCACCTGGTTGCGGGGCGAGGGTGCGAAGCACGATGCGCCGCCAACATTTTTCGCGGGTGAAGAGTCGGATCGCAAGATCATATAATGTGCTTGGTGCGCGGCCCAAAGCAGGCGTGAAGTCCGCACGCTGTCGCGCGCTCTTTTCAAGGCGATTACGCGATGTCACTCGAGCCTCCCGATTTGCGTCCTCGACGCTGGCGTGCTCTGCTCAAGCGATCCTCAGCGTGGGTGCCGTGGGCGGAAGGCTCGGACAAGGGATTGTCAGCGACTTTTGCGTCCGATCAGCTCCGCGGAGCTCTCGGGCGTCTGGGGAACGGGAAAGTTGGTTACGGCAGCAGAACCGTGACTAACCCGTTGATGGTCATCCTGCGCAGCTTTGGATTGGGGCGATAGCCGCTCAAGGTAGAGTTCGGCCAATCGGTCGTGCGCGGCGACGACTTTCGGCTTGGTTGCATGCTCGGCAAGCTCGAGTTCCTGCTCAGCCCTCCGTTCGTAATAATCCGAGTCGCAGCGTGTCACGGTCGACCTCGTTCGTCGTGGTCCCCTGCTAGTGGATACGCGGCCAGCGCTTCTATCCCTCAAAAAAAACGGTCGCGCTCAAATTTTAGCCAGTGCCGCCCCCGATTGCGGGTTATGCGAACCGGATACGGATGGCCCCTCAGCGCGTCACGCCCTTCGCCCGTTTGGCCAGCTGTCTCTGCATGGGCAGGTTGCCCATTCTTGCATCAATTGCCGTCTGAAGACAGATCGCGCAAAGGTTTACGCCGTGACCATATCGTCGTCCGTCGATGCTGGCTTCCGATACGAAAAGCTGAGGGCCGGCCCCCGGGGATACGTAGCTTCTTTAGAGGACCCTATGAGCGAGCATTTGGTTGGAGAATCGAGGCTTGGTTGGCGAGGAAGGAGAAGGAAGATGACCTCGAAACGAGTGGGGGCGATTTTGATCCCCCTTGTCGTCATAAGTCTGGCGGGCTGCAACAGGCCCGAACCGTATTCGGATATTTCCGATGACCAGCTCAATCACTATGTTGGCATCGAGACACATGACCACCCTGTCGATAATGCCACGGCACCAACCAATAATGGTTCGGTACAGGCGCCTGGGAAGGATCCGCCGTGAAATTCGCGTTGCCGTTCGCCGTGTCGAACAGTACGGGTACAAGAACCTGCAAGTGGTTTTACAGAGACGCTAAAACCGCGACGCAGCCGAAATCGACAAAATGCTTGGTTCCGAGCATGTGATGCGGCACGGCGTTCGACCTTTCACCCGATTTTCTCATCGAACCTGGAAGCGCGCCCGCCGCTCATGCGGATGGGCAAGCGTCACCGGCGGCCTTTGTCAGCGGCCCTTATCAATTGTCCGCTCGCCTCGTCTGGGAATCTCGGTGGACTCGAAGGAAGTGGCCGTGACACCTCGTTTTCGCGTACACAACCAATAACCGACGCTTCCCGCAACGACGACGCAGCCGGCGATCGCAAAATTCTCCATCGTAGATTGGCTCAGCAGCCAGAGGATGAGGAGCAACGCGACGGCAGGGATCGCAAGACGTCCTGGTAGTTTGAACTGTCCTGGTTCCGCCGGAAGCGTCCGTTGGATGATTGGCAACGAGACGATGCATAGCGCATAGGTCAGCAGGCGAACAAAGGTGCTGAGCGTCGCGAGCCACACGAATTGCTGTCCCACCGCCATTGCAATGCTTAGAACGCCGCAGAACAGAATGGAATTCACCGGCACGCGCGTCCGCACGTTCACCGTGCCAAACCAGCCAGGCAGCGTGCCGTCACGCGACAGTGCGTAGGTCAGTCGGGGCGCGGTGAGCAAGGACGTCAGACTGCCGCCGCCGATCGAGAACACGACTCCCAAGCCGAGCGCGAGCGCGCCGGTAGGGCCCATAAGGCGGCGGGCAAGTTCGATGAGAGGCGCGTTGCTGCCGCCAAGGTCTGGACCCACCGAAACCGCGACAAGCTGGATAAGGGCGTAGCAGACGGCGATGGCAAGAACAGTGGTGACGAGCGTTCGCGGGATGGCGGAGCGCGCGTCTCGGGTTTCACCGGCATTGATCAGGCTGAATTCGAATCCGATGAAAGCGTATAACAGGACGAGCATCGTCCGTCCGATGGCTTCCGGCGGCAAAACATTCGCGCTCGTCACTAAGCCCCATTCGACGGCTGGAAAGCCGACCAGAATCAGCAGCAGGAGCGGCGCGAGCTTGAGGATACTGATCAAATAGAGCGCAGCCATTCCCGCGCGGACACCAATCGCGTTCAAGATCGTCGCAAGCGTAATGTAGCCCGCGATCGCGATCATTCGCGGCAGCCCGGACGATAGAGGGCTCCAGATCGGTGCCGCGTAACTGACGATCAGATTGGCGCTTGCGGCGATCGCGGCGACCCGGCTGATATAGATGAGCAGCCCGGTCTGGAACCCGATAAAGCGCCCAAAGGCATGCGATGTATAGACGATTGGGCCCCCGGTCGTCTCGAAGAAGCTCGCGGTCCGCGCGAGGGTGAGCGCTACGGACAAGATGAGTACGCCGCAGAGCAGAAACAGCCAGGGGCTAAAATATCCAGCCTGCGCGATTGCCACCGCAGGTAGCGCGAAGATGCCTGACCCGATCACGCCGTTCATCGCGATCGTGGCCACGCCGACCCGGCCGATCTCGCGGCGCAGGAGCGAGTCGGGCGCCGATGGCCGGCTCATGCCACGCTCGCCGCGTCCGGCAGATCCTTATAGCCGTTGGAGGTGGCTATCAGAACGACTGCGTCATTACGCGCGATCTCTCCTTTTTGCAGCAGGATCTCTAGCGCCGTGAGCGTTGCCGCAGAGGACAGCTCCGCATAACATCCGTGGCGTGCCAGGCGGCTCTGGTCGCGGACGACGGCGGTGTCGTCAACGACGACGGCGTTCCCGCCGGTCTGGCGGATCGCCTCCGCGGCCTGATAAGTTACGGTAGATCCGCCGATCGAGAAGAGCGCCGTCGAGCCGGGGAAGGTGCCGGTCTGCGCCGCCCCATTCAGAACCCGGTCGATCCTGGGAAATGGCTCGACCGCGAACAGCCTCGGAAGCGCTTTGATGCGCTCCATAGCTTTTAGTTGCCGAAAACCCTCGTACAATCCCCACAGGAGATCACCCCGGGACGTCGGAACGAGCACCGCATCGATGTTGTCGGGGCCTAGATCCTCGACCAACTCAAAAGCGATGGTTCTCAGTCCATCGACGCCGAAGTGGTTGCTGCCGACGGGCGGGTTGAGATAGTTGGTGGCGGAAAACCAGCCTTGTTGCTTGACCATTTCGGTGACGAGCCGCCATCGTTCGAGCGAGTCGTCTGCGATAACGAGCTCTGCGCCCGTCAGGGTGATCGCGCGGCGGTGGATCGGCGAGAGCGCAGGGGTTGAGACGATGCAGCATTTGAGGTCAGCGGCGGCGGCATAGAGGGCCAGGGAGGCGCCGCCGTTTCCGCTGGACGCCGCGACGATCTTGGTCGCGCCGATGTCGAGCGCTCGCGTGACGGTGAGGCAGCTTACCCGATCCTTATGCGAACCGCTCGGATTCATCCCCTCGTTTTTGAGATGAATGGCGGCAACGCCCAACGCGTCCGCCAGGCGATTGAAGGGGGTGCAGGGGGTGCCGCCCTCTCCGAGTGAGACCCACGACGAATAGGGCATCCACGCGGCGTAGCGCGCCATACCTTGTACATCCAATGCACCAAGCTTCATTGGAAACTGATGAAACTCGGACCGTATGGCCGCGGGCTGACCTTCGGTGAGGCAGGCGGGGCAGCCCTCGAAATAGTCGGCGAGCGGTAGCTGCGTCCCGCAGCGAATGCATGAAAAGCGGGCGAGCTGGGTGTTCAGCGCATAGCCCTGTTGCGCAGTTGAGACCGGCATTTCTTGTGTCTTGTTCATAACGTCGGATGCTTTCTTGTTTTGGTCAAGCCGAGGCGGGCTGCGCTGCTCAGACTTTTGGTCGGGTCGACCGAAGGCGGGCGAAGGCCTTTTCAAGGTCGCAAATCAAATCCGCACCACGTTCAAGTCCGGCATGCACGCGGATGAGAGCTCCGTCGTCTGGGGCGGAGCAGCTTCGCGTCGGCGCCGGCCACGCCGGCACCATCAGACTTTCGAACCCGCCCCAGCTCGAACCCAATTTGAATAACTCCAGCCCGTTGAACAGAGCGGTCCGCTCGGTCTCGGACATAGGGTCGAGCAGCACACCGAAGAGACCCGAAGCCCCCGCGAAGTCGCGCTTCCAGATCGAATATCCCGGATCGGCGGGAAGCGCGGGATACAACACCTTGCGGACTTCAGGCTGATTCATGAACCAGGCGGCCAGTTCAAGAGCTGTGCGCTGGTGGCGTTCCAGCCTGACATCGAGCGTACGAAGACCGCGGTGCACCAAATAACAATCATCGGGGCTCGCCGAACTGCCCCACCGCGCGGCAGTGTCCTTCAGTCGCTTGTAGACGTCCTCCGTTGCGGCCGTCATGGCGCCGAGCATCACATCGGAATGACCGGACAGATATTTGGTGGCGGCCGCGATTGATATGTCGACGCCGTGTTCGATCGGGCGAAAGAGCAACGGGGTTGCCCAGGTGTTGTCGAGGGCGGTGATGATACCGCCTGCGCGCGCGGCTGCGGTGATCGCCCCGACGTCGACGAGCTCGAATGTTAGCGATCCGGGCGTTTCGAGAAACACCATCCTGGTGTTCGGCCGGATGAATGAAGCGATATCATCACCAACACCAGGCGGAAAATAGCAAACCTCGACGCCATGCTTGGTCAGGACCTCGTCGCAAAACCGACGGGTCGAGCGGTAGACGGTATCGACCACGAGTAGATGGTCACCTGCCCCCAGAAATGCGGAGAGGCTGAGCGAAATCGCAGCCGTCCCAGACGAGGTGAGGACGGTCCGGAAGCCACCCTCCAGCTGCGCGATCGCGCTCCCAAGCGCGTGGCTCGTCTCGGTGCCGTACAGGCCGTAAATGACGCCATCATACAGGTTGCGGTGCCGGTCGATATAATCCTCGACCCGGTCGTAGACGATCGTCGAGGCACGGTGCACCGGTGGGTTAAGGAGGCCCGCCTGCTGCGCCGATCGCGAAGTCGAATGGATGAGCGTTGTCGACTCCGCAAACGAACAGGACAGCTCGTCTTGAGCTCGCGCGTCCAATGGCGAACCGGTCATCACTGTTCGCCTTTGTAAATCGACGCTGGAAGCGGCTGGAAATCGAGTTCACACGCCAAACATAATCTGACCCGAGACTGGGCGTGCAGGCAGAGAGCCGACGCCGCCGGAGAGGCTCCCGAGACGCTGCGCAGGGCGTGCCGCAGGGCATGGCCGATCCGCGGCAAAGTCATATCTTGTCTCCAGGTATGAGGCTGGGGTTATAAGCGGAGGCGATGACCGAGGAGTAAGCCCAATGAATCTGCGCCAGCTTGAAGCGTTCCGGGCTGTCATGCTGTCCGGTTCGGTCACCCAGGCGGCAGCCGCGCTCCACATCTCGCAGCCGGCCGTCAGCAAGCTTTTGGCGGATCTTGAATACCACCTCGGGTTTCCGCTGTTCGTCCGTTCGAAAGGCGTAGCGCTGACGGTAACACCGGAAGCCGACGTCTTCTTCCACGAGGTCGAGCGCAGCTTTGCCGGAATCGCGGTTCTGAAGCGCGCGGCGGCCGACATCCGCAACGCCTCGACCGGGACGCTGCGGATCGCAGCGCTTCCGGCGTTGGCGGTCAGTTTCCTGCCGTCGGTTATCACGACGTTCCGGCGTCGGCATGCCGGCGTCTCGATCCAATTGCAAACCCGCAGCTCGTCGACTGTCAGGCAATGGATCGCCAACCAGCAATTCGACATCGGTCTTGCGACTCCAGCGCGGGAGTTGCCGGGCATCGCGATGGAAAGGTTCCTGCGCTGCCCGGGAGCGTGCGTCCTGCCGCCGGGTCACAGGCTCGCTGAAAAGCAACATATCGAACCCGCCGATCTTGATGGCGAGCGGTTCATCTCGCTGGCGCTGGAAGACCAGACGCGTCACCGTATCGACCGGGTTTTCGAGGATGCCGGCGTCGATCGCGACATGATCATCGAGACCCAATATGCGATGACGATTTGTGCGTTGGTACTGCAAGGGCTGGGTTGCTCCATTCTCAATCCCATCACCGCGGCCGACTATGTCGACCGCGGCCTGGTCGTTCGGCCGTTCAAGCCCGAAATTTTGTTCGACTATATGCTCTTCACGCCAAAGCTGCGGCCGATGTCTCAAGTCGCTCAGGCGTTTATCGCGGTCCTTGAGGAGCATCGGGCGGCATTCCTAGCTACGGGTCGCTTGGATCTCGGCTAGAATTTCGCGGTGCCGCGCACATACCAGAAGCCGCCGTTGAAGCCGGTCGGCGCAAACCGGAGATATTGGATGCCGTTCGCGATTTGCGACTGACGGATCTCCCGGTCGGGGTAATTGTTGAACAGATTCTCCGCTCCGACAGCGAGCCGGAACGTCGATGTGAGCTTGTACGAGAGTTCGAGATCGACGAGCACCTCCGCGCCGCCGGTCTGGTCGGCCGCGGGCGTCGAGCCATAGTCAGTCCATTTGCCATAATAGTTCGCGCGCGCGGTGACGCCAATGCGATCGCCCTCGTAGACGAAAGAGGCATTGCCCTTCCACTTCGGAACAAAGCCTTCGAGATCAAGCAGGCGTTGCCGATCGGCCGCAACGACCGGTGATGCTCGGGTCACCTTCGTGTCGGTGTAGTTGGCGTTTACGCCGAACGTCCCGCGGCCACCGAGCATATTCATGCCGACGGTGAGCACCGCATCAACGCCTTGCGTGCGACTGTCGAACGAGTTGGTGAAGAAACTGACCTGCTGAAACGAACCTCCTCCAGGAATGCCGAGCGCGGCGAGCTGGTCACGCTGCGCCTGCGTCAGGTTGAAGTTGCCCGAAACCGCGATACGGTCCTTCACTTTGATGTTGAAATAGTCGATTGTCAGCGTGACGTTCCGGGCGGGCTTGATCACGACACCGCCCGCAACGTTGAATGAGCGCTCCGGCTTGAGTGGCGTGGCGCCAAAAAACTGGGCCACAGGATTGGCCGGCGCAACGATACCGGCGGTGAGTGGCGCCCCGGTGACCGAGTCGATGTTGGTCTGGACCTGTGACGCATTGGACTGCCCGGGGGTCGGCGCGCGGAAGCCGGTGTTGACCGAACCGCGGACGGCGAACATGCTCGAAAAATCGGCGCGCGCGCTCGCCTTCCACGTAAAGCGACCGCCGAAATCGGTGAAATCCTCGTACCGCCCGGCCAGACCGGCTTGAAACCACTTCGTCAGATTGCCTTCAAGCGATGAGTATACCGCCCAATTGCTGCGCGAGAAGACACCGGCTTGCGCCGGGCTGAAGCCGGGGAAGCCATTCGATCCGACCGGCAGTCCGGTTCGCGCGCCCGTGTCGGGATCGATCACGGATGCGTATGGGCCAACCTGCCAGGACGGGATATCGCCTGCGGTAATCTCGTAGGTTTCGCGTCGATACTCAGCGCCGCCGGCGAGCGTCAGGGGGGCCGCGAGGCCGAGCGCAATGGGATAGGTCAGATCGAGATTGAAGTTGAGCTCGCGCTGCTCGAGCTTGCCCGGCTTGAAGCTTGTGGGCGAACTCAGGCCGAGGGACGGGTTCACGGTATTGGTAATGCGGTAATTGGCCGAGTTGCGCCCGTAAGACGCGCTCACGTCATAGGTGAGCCCGGAACCGACCTCTCCCTTCAGCCCGCCGACCAGGGACGAGTCGGTGATCGTCGCGCCGAAATCGGGCGTAAATCCGCCGGGATAAAGTTGACGGAAGCTGAAACGCGGTCCGCCGCGCGTGTTCGTCAGTGGAATACTCGTCGCGATGAAACTCGTATTCGGGTTGCGATAGAAGAAGGCAGTCGTGCCGCTGCTCCAACTATAGTTGCCGAACGCGTAGAACTTCATGGTATCGGTGAGATCGATGCCCGCGTTCACGAAAAGGCGCGCCGCTTCCGCAGCCGGATTGCCCCAACGTTGGGCGGGCACGGGCACACCCGGTACGCCTGCATCGATCAGCGCCTGCGCGTCAGGACGTTGGATGCCGCGTGAGGTCGGATTGCTGTTCGAATATTCGGCGCTGATATTGACGAACCCGCGTTCGGTGAACGGGAGGCCGACATTGCCTTGCAGGAGGATGTCGCGTCCATCGCCCTTATAATATTGACCATAGCGCGCGATCAGGGTGCCGCCCTCTCGATTGGTGCGCAGCCGGAAATTGAGTACGCCCGCGATTGCGTCGGAGCCATAGAGCGCCGAGGCTCCATCGCGCAGCACTTCGAGCTGGCCAATTGCGATCGACGGAATGGCACTAAGGTCCGGTCCTTGCGAACCGCGGATGTAGGGTATGTTGGTGAACTGGACGGTCGCGCCCCTGTGGAAGCGCTTGCCGTTGATCAGAACCAGCGTCTGGTCGGGCGGAAGTCCGCGTAGCGAGAAGGGGCGCGTGAACACCGCGCCATCGTTGCTGACGAACCGCTGAATGTTGAGCGAAGGTATTTCGGCGCGGAGGACATCGTTAAGATCGGCGCTGCCCTGCTGGGTGAGCCGGTCGCCGGAAATGATGTCGATCGGCAGGGGCGCATCGGCCGCGGTCAAGTCGGCGCGGCGAGTGCCAGTAACGACAATCTCGCCTTGGCCAGGTGTGGCTGAAGTCGAACCTGGTGGAGCTGAATCCGCAACCTGTGATCGAGCGGGCTGCGCGTATAGAGCGATCGCAATTACTCCCACCGCAGCGCTTGAACTAAGCCTCAACATGGCACCCCCTCCGCTTGTTTGCTTTGATCACGGCCGAATAGGACTCGGGGCGGGAAGCGGCCACCAAATATCACGAGACATGCTGATTCCGTTTGACGTAATCAAGAAAGGTTATAGCTTTTCGGGCATTCATCACAAGGATGCGACGCTTTGACGCCGACATAATGGCCATATCATCTTCGTGGGGGTATTTCCTGACAATCGCTATCCGACCGGAAAATCGCCGAACGATCAGGCGCCTCCCACATCGAACTGCGCGATCATCTCAGAATCCGCGCAATTGGGGCCTGAGGCGGTTGTGGCTGGCATAATGCAGCAGGGTTAATCTGGACTCGCTCAGCGGACGTCGAATGTTATGCGTGAGGGATTTTGGGTCGAGCCACGTATTAGGTTTGTAGGCTCCACGAACGCCGCGCCTGGCTGCGCGGGGCTCGCGCCGCCGGAAGTTTTGTGACCCGGGCACATGGGAAGCAAAGTGATCGGTCTGAGGATATATAGGAGGCTATCATGAGAAAACGCAGCATGATTGTGTATTTCGCGACAGTCCCGGGACTATTTTTTGGCATTTGGAGCGTTGCGAATGCCGATCCAGGGCACGGGCGCGATCAGCGCCGGGAGTCGCAGCAGCGTTATTATCCCGGACCAAACAACTCAAGAGTTCCATATCGGACGGGTTATTATCGGGACGGGAATCGGAGGCAGCAATATACTTATCCCTCCGACTGGAGGAAGTACAACCGACCTCAATCATGGTACCGGGGCCATCCCAATTGGCATACCTTCGATCACCCCGACTGGTATCGCGGGGGTTCAAAGCACTAAAGCCGCCGCTTTCACTTCTTAGGGCTGCTCGAGGAAAAGCGTGCGTTGGTCACGACTCAATCTCGCTAAAACGGGCGCGAGCCGTAACCAGCGTGCCTTCACAAACTTGCGAGCCGTCGTTCAGCCGAGATTTCAAACTATGCCAGTCTTCATGAAGCTACGGGATGTCGATTTGTTCCTGCGCAGCGCACGCACCGACGCGAGGATCAAGCGCTTGCAGCCCCGTGTTGGGGCAGCCGCAGCCTTGGAAGCCGTCTACGCTGCAAATCCGGATCCTTGGGCGGCAGCCTCGTCACGCTACCGCTACCAGAGCCGCAAATACGACGAGCTGGGTTCTTTGTTGCCGCCCGGACGCTTCCGGCGCGCCCTTGACCTCGGCTGTGGCCTCGGTCTGATGTCGCGCCGACTCGCTGGCTGTGCAGAAACGGTGTTAGGCATAGATGTTGCTCCGTCCGCCGTGAGGCGAGCGCGTTTACTGCACGCTGACCAGCCGAATATCCGGTTTGAAACGTGTGATCTTCTCACCCTGCCGCCATCATATGCTGGTAGCTTCGATCTCATAGTTGTCGCCGATGTCCTCTACTATTTGTCGCCGACGGACAATGAAACGTTGAAATCTACCGCCATGTACCTCGCAACGCTTTTGACACCCGGCGGCATTTGCATGCTGGTCAATCACTACTTTTTCCGTTTTGACGGGGACTCCCGCCGATCGCGCCGCATCCACGACGCCTTTGCCTGGTCGCCAGGCTTTACGGTGCAAGCTGAACACCGACGGCCTTTCTATCTGGTGACGCTGTTGCAAGGCACAGAGTTAGGAGTTAGCGGACCTGATCAGAGGCGTAGCGATAGAACGCCGGACTGAGGCGGTTGGCCTCGGAATCCGCAGCCTGTCGGCGCGCGACAGTTGACACCGCGAAGCGAGATATCCTGTCTGGCACATTTGAGACCGCGGTCGCGCGGACTTGGTATTCGCGCTTTGCAAGGCCGATCGCCAGAATGCGAACGTCGGTGATGTGCTCCTTCTACAACGCCATGCCACGCCGGCCAGGCACCATGTGATGCCCGTCAAGCGGGACATCCGCATGAGGGAATTGCGGGAAGCGAGTCGACTCGGGTCAGCGAAACATGGGGGGCGGCAGTTCCCCCCGTAAGATGCGAGTGTGGGCGCCCGACGTGTCAATCAGTGCACAACTTGGCGCCGGAATCTAAAGGAGAACAACCATGGAAATGTATATGGGCCTCGATGTATCCGCCAAAGGAACGTCGCTCTCAGTTCGGCGTGGAGGAAAACATATCTGTCAAGGAAAGCGCCCGCCCGATCCGGAAACGATTGGCCGGATGGTCAATACGCAGGTTCTAAGTGCTGGACGGACCGGCTTTGAAGCTAGTCCGTTGTCGGTCAACGTTCGACGGGCTAGTGGGGTGACTGTATGCCACGGCCTCCTTCGAGATACTACTTGTACATTTCCTTCGCTTTGTCAGGTCAGGTCTATACCTGCATGCTCATAATATCTTTGTAAGCCGAAAGCAGCTTGTTACGGAACTGAAGGGTTGCCTCGAAATTGACTGAAGCACGCGCCTGTATCAGCGCGACAGTCGCGATGTCGGTCGTCTCGCCGCGTTCGTATGCTTCGGTGGCCAAATCTTCCTGCTCGAGGTTGGCATTGACCTTCTGGACCGCTGTCTCCAGCGTCGAGGCGAAACTGGGAGTGGGCGTCCCGATGACGCCGCTTGCTGCGGGAGTGGCGCTTTGGCTTCCAAGTACGACATTTCGAAGTGTCGCGTTCCGGTCAAGAACGGCGGCACGCATCGCCATCACACTAGCGACCATGACGTCGCTCATCAGTTAGCCCTTGCCGTTGAAAATAGCACACCGCTCTAACGCTATTCTGTTAAAAATCTGCTAACTATCCGCGGAGCGTGCGAAACGCGGCCTTCGTGCGCAAATATGTTCGACGCAAAATGACGATTTCTAGGCCGTCTTGCAAAATCTTCCGGCAAAATTCGGCCGACAGTCATTGAAACTGAGCAAACAACATGAATTTTTTTGTATGAGCCACAGGCAGAACGGCATCTTGCCAAGTATCTGAAATTCAACTGAATGATCCGAGCTCGATGAAAGAAAGCTTGCGCGATTCTGAAAGGGGAGGCTACCAATGACGCTGTTGGAGCTGTGGCGCCGGTATGGCACGAGGTGCGGCTGGCGAGCTTCCGCTACCGCGCGTCCCCTCATCTTTTCTCGTTTGACTGTCCTCAAGTGTAGCCGGCGCAGGGGCAAAATCGCGCGAAAGCATATCATCCTCGTACTTGGGATTATGATTGTTCCGCTTGGATCTTGCGCTTCGTACAATCCGGCGCCTCTTGGGCCGGACACGACTGCCGCCCTCCAGACAACAACGGCCGCGCTCGCTGCGGCAGCAGCTCGGTTTGAGCATCCGATCCTCGCGCCCGTTTCCGTCGACTTCAGCAAACCTTTGACAGCCGACATGCTTGCGGTCCTGGCCGTCGTGGGAAACCCCGATCTCCAGGCGGCGCGGAAGCGTGCAGGCGTCGCGGCGGCTCAGGTTTTCGCCGCACGACTAATGCCGGATCCTGCTATCAATCTATCGTACGATCGCCGGCTTTCCGGACCCGACCCGTTCGACGCGTTGGCTGGACAGCTGGCATACGAGTTAACGGCTTTGCGCGACCAACGCGTCGCGAACGCCGCAGCGCGGGCAGCTGCCGATCAAATTCACTTCGATATAGCGTGGCGGGAATGGCAGACGGCTCAGCAAGCGAAGCTGCTTGGCGCGCGTATCTCGGGGCTTTCCAAAACCGTCGGGCTCTTGAGCGCAGCGAAAGCGGACGAGGACGATATCGTTGCCAGGATGATGCGCGCGGTTTCGTGGGGAGACCTTTCCGGCGAGTCACTCGAGATGCGCAAGCTCAGCGCCGCCCAGCTTACCAGTCGTCTGCGGCAAGCCAAGCGAGATTTGAGCGCATCGCGATTCGACCTGACCAGGCTTCTTGGACTTCCGCCAGAGACCAAGATTTCATTAGCTGATTTCATCCCATCTGCTCGAGAGTGGGACGCAAAATTACTTCTTGAAGACGCGACTTCTCGCCGCCTGGATTTGCGAGCGTTGGAGGCCGGGTATGTCAGTCAGGAAGCCGTTGTTCACAAGGCCGTGCTTGACCAGTTCCCGAAGTTGCAGCTGACGATTAGTCGGGCGCAGGACACGGCGTTCAATCAGACGGTGGGATCTGCGGTCAGCTTCATCTTGCCGCTGTGGAACCGAAATCGTGGCGGTATCGCCGTCGCCGAGGCGACGCGCGCGCAACTTCGAGCGGAGTATGCCGCTCGCGTGTTCGCGACGCGAGCCGATATCGCCACGCTCGTCGACGGACTGCGTTTGGCACGCTTGCAACGAGATGAGGCGGCGCGACCGATGTCATCGCTTGAGAGATTGGTCGCGAGTAGCGACGCGGCGGTGCAACGTGGGGACATGATCGCGCCCGCCGCTAGCGCGTTGCGGCAGAGCCTTTTCGAGAAGCGGGCCCTGCTCGCGGCGCTTGACCAATCGATCGCAGAACAGACGGTTGCTTTGGAATTGTCGGTCGGGCATCCCTTGGCGTGGCTTGAGCGGTAGCCGGTCTCAATCGTGGATGGTGATGATCGTCGCGCTCCCCTGGGCTCGACCCGCACTAGTCGCGCCGGTAGAGCCGGACCGATGGTCGTTGCGCCTGGGGCGCCGGAGCTTGACCTTGTCCGGCAGCGGCGGCCCAAGCACGATGGGCATATACGGGTTCACCGCCGAACCAGGTCCGAACGAATACAAGAATCAATGCGAGCCAGCCGAACGCAGATCGGGTTGGGCACATTTGCGGTACACCGCCAAGCCGCTAACGTGATCAGCGCAGCTAAGACGATCAAACCAAAGCGCGAGTGGAGGTTGGCGGTGGCATGGGGCGTAGCGCCGAGCGTATCGCGCCGCATATCGCGATACCCTGCTGCAAACGCCGCGACGTTCCCCACCTTCAAACGAAATTGGAAATGCACATTGCCCCGACGAGCGTCTGTTTGATCTTGGACTCAGTGACTTCCGGGGCCGCCGTGGCCACCCCCTCCATGCCCAAAGCCGTGCCCGCCGGGGCCGCTATGGCCACCCCCTCCATGACCAAAGCCGTGTCCGCCGTGGCCACCCCACCCGTGCTCGCCGCCATGCAAGCCGATCCCGATTCCGCCGTAGAAGGGGATGCCATAACCACCGTAGCCGTAATAATAGGGGTCATAATAACCTCGCCCCCCATAGTACCCGTCGAAATAGCGGGCTTGCGAAATGGGGGCCGCGATCATGCAGGTCGGCGGCGGTTGGTTGCTGGCCTGTGGCGCGGTCGCTGACGGAGAAGGGGGAGGCGGCGGCGGAACCTGCGGGCCGTACGTTGGGTCGCGAGCATCAATCGGCTCTGCAACAAACGCACCGGGCGTTGAACATGGTACAGCATAATAGGCGACCGCCGGATGAGAAACAGTATAAGTTGTGCACCCGCCAAGCGTGAGCAGCACCGCCGACCCGAGCGAAAGTCTGAAAGGGGAAACTAGCATAGAGCCTCCGGCTCCGGCGCGTTTAGGCCGTGATCGAAGGTGCGCTCGCAAAGCCGTGCATGCAACGAAACAAGTGTAAATTGAAAACTTTGTAATCGACGCTTCATAAACGCGCGTTGCCCCATCACGGCACACATCCGCCATCCGCCATCCGCCTAAAATCGGACTTAGGGAAGAAGGTCGAAAAAACGCCTAAGGTGACAACCCTTGGTGCCCTTGTCTAACGAAGCCGCGACCCGAGGAATTGAGCGGCAATCGAGTCGCCGCGACCCAGGGCCGCGCCTTTCGAGCGGAATGGCTACCGAGGAGCGTGTCCAGCACATTTCTTCCATCCCTCCGGGCCGATCGGATTTCCTGCAGTCGTTTACCGGTTATCTGTCGGAACCAGCTGAAGGGGCGTTGTCGCCGGTCTTTTTGTCCCACGAGAATTCCGAAAACAGACCATTACGTTCTTCGGGCCGGCAGATTCACAGTGCAGATGGGCACGCCGGCGGTCGCCTTTGATTCGCGATGCTGGGCGCGACGCCTGTGAGGGCGACGCCCCGGGGGCAACGGCCGAGTCAGGATATGGTGAAGTCGGCCGTCCCGCGAGCGCAATTCCGGGCGCAGCGACTATGGCCGATGCCAACAACATTCGAGCAAGCATGGGCGATATCCTGGCACAGATAAACAATGGATTCTAAAATATGGTCCCGAAGTCGCTTTGTGTGTGCAAGTTAAAATGAGCGTGAGATGCGCATTAACGTCCTTTAACAATGCATCATCAAAAAGGGAGGGGAGGCTATTTTGTCAGCCTAACAGCATCCATGGTTGTAATGGCGGCGACAAATCCTGGTCGAAAGGCGATGGCAATATCAGATCTCAGCTGATCACTTGAGCTGCTGGTTAGGAGATCGACAATGATTACCCAGAAATCCATGCCTTCGATTACAATCCTCCCGCGCTTGGCGTTTGGCGCACTGATGCCTTCCTTCTGCGAAGCGGCGGTAAACCCATTCTTCAAACCAAAGAATGATGATTTAACGCAGCCCAGTCGTCCTGACGGGCGGCGATGACCCATGGCTTGCAGCCCCGCGATGTCGCGCAAACTGAAATTCCCGGTGACTGCCAGCGCGCGATCACGACTCATTCTACACCGATCACGTGAAGGAATCGATCGCGGCGCTGCGCGGGGATAGCGTTAGCCTTAGGGCATCGGCGGTGGTCTATCGGGGTCTTTCGGTTGGCTGGCATCGCCGGACCCGTAATTGGACCCATGCGTCGGCACGCGGCTGTAGTCGAGGGTCGGATCATAGAGCGAAACGCCAAAGAGGCCCAGATCTTTTGCTTCGGCGCGGCCCATTGCCGCACGCAGTGCGAACCCAGCGACATAAGCATCTCGCTTCGCTGTCACGCGCTGGACACGGCTGTTGAGCAATTCCTGTTCGGCGTTCAGGATCTCCAGCACGGTTCGGTTCCCGACGCTGTTTTCCGCGCGCACGCCTTCAAGAGCCAGCTCGTTCGATGTCACCGCCGCTTCGGCGGATCTGATCACGGCCATCGTCGCGCGGTAGCGCGAAAAGGCGGCGCGCGCCTGGGCCACCACCCCGCGCTCGATCTGGACAATCTGCTCGAGCGACTGGCTTTCGAGCGCCTGAGCTTGACGAACGCGCGCGGCGGGCGCGCCACCCTGGTAGAGCGGGATCGTCACTGAAACACCCAGCGTTGCGGTACGCTGCGCCTGGCTGAAAGCGCGCCCGGGAATGCTGGCCCCAAGTGTTCCAAGATAGTTATTGTAGTTGCTGTTGGCGACGAGTGAAACGCGAGGCAGGCGAGCGGCCGCCGCGACCCGAACATCGAAGTGTGTCGCTGAGCTTTGCGCTTTTGCCGCGAGCAGCTGCGGGTTTTCTGAAACCGCGATAGTGACAGCAGCATCCGCCGTCGATGGAAAGTCGGGTAAGGGCGGAGGGGGCTGGAGGTCGTCGGGCAGCACACCGACGAAGCGCAGGTAATTCTGAACGCTCGCATCGAGCTGGGCACGGGCCGTTTCGAGCTGTCCTTGAGCCGTTTCCAGCCTCGCTTCGGATTGCGCGACATCGGTGCGCGTGAGATCCCCGATCTCGAAGCGATCGCGTGACGCGCGAAGATTGATTTCAAGAACCGCCACATTCCCCTTGTTGAGATCAACTATGGCGTCGTCGCGAAGCACATCGACATAAGCGGCGACGACCGCAGTGAAGACATCAGCCTCGGCGGTCCGCAGCCCCTCGCGACCCGCGTAGACGCGAGCGTCCGCTGCTCGAATGCCGTTTCGCACCGCACCGCCTTGGAAGATCGGTATCGAAAGATTGGCCGCCGCGTCGGCGGCGCGAAAAGGAGAAACAAAGTTATTGGCGGAACGGACGACGAATTCTTGATAGTCAGCGGTCGCGCTCAGCGTCGGTCGGGCAGCGGCCTTTGCGATCGGCACGCCTTCATCGGTTGCACGCTGTCCAGCACGCGCGGCGGTCAACGTCGGGTTCGTGCGATATGCTCGCTCGAGTGCATGGCGAAGCGTTTCCGCATTAGTAGCGCGCGTGGGCGCGACGATAGCGCAGGAGGCGGCAACCGCGAGCACAGGAACGCCTGAGCGTATAATCGCGCAAAAATGCAACATAGTGCGAGATTGTTCAAATGCTTGCGCGCAGGCGAACCGCTTGCAGGTCACGGGGTTCAGCCCTTGCAATGCTGGCGTGACCCTGCGGGCCGCTGAAAGACGATGGCCGTACCGCGGCCGGCCACGACGTAGCCACTACCGGTCAGATTCCCGCCAGTTTCGTCCGCGGTGAGACGGACAGGCGTTCCATTATCGGGCGGCTGGAGAAGTGCGCCTTGATCGCCGGCGAGATACTCGATGCGAACCACGCTGTCGTCGTCGCAGCGATATGTGTGGTCACTCACAATGGCGGGCGGAAGCGCGGTCGCAGCGAGCACTCCGGTCCCACCGGCGCCGTTTGCAGAGACTTGCTGCATCCCGGCGCGAGAATTACAGCCGCCAACGAGGAGCGACACCGCGAAAATTTGGGCGATCAGCCCCGAACGGAACCGCATGGCATCATCCTGTCGCTTGAATGGAGTCCGTGCCCGATACCTGTTGGTCGCGACCCGCACATGACCGCAAATGGGAAACGCTAACCGGGCAGGGAAGGAGCAAAGTGTCAACCGATTCTACTCCTGTACTACCGGCCAATGGCCCCTGGTCGTGCGTGACAAGACCAGGGGCCGCCGGCATCGGACGCTGCGCCGCACGACGCATAGAAGCAGAGCGGGCCTCTTGGCGTTGCGTTGTTGTGTCACGATCTTTGAAGGGGGCGAGCAGACCCAGATCGTCCTCTCTCTTCCATAACCCTATTGATGAAGCGAAGAGTCGCTTGCACCGGCAAGCATTTCGCCGCCTGGGTGGTAACTTCGTGGTCCAGCGTCGCTGCCGTCTGTCGCCAACATTAAATCGGTGTTAGAAATGGAAGAAATAGACATCCTCGCCCGGGCCATGACGCTCATCGAAAGCGCCAAAATCAATGCCCTCGACCTCCAAGCCTACATCACCGATCTCCTCCATCGCATCCACGATCACAAGATCAACAGGATCGACGAATTGCTTCCCTGAAATTGGGCACCGCTGACTGTCCCGCAAGCATTGGCCGCCTGATGGGCACGGTCACCTGCGTTCTCACCCTCGACTATGTCGCCAGAATCCTCGACGAGGACGTGGAATCGCTCGAAGCCATCGTCTCAAATGACGACAACCTGACCTACGGCACCATCATCCGCGTCTACATCGACCCCGACGAGGCCATCACCGCGCTAACCGATCACGGCGTCGAAGAGCTGACCGACCTGCTCAGCGAAGCACTTTCACAACCAAGGCCTGGCACCAGTTCCTCGATGACTTCGTCGACAATCCCGAACTCGCCGCCCGCTTCAAGGTACTGGTATCGCGGTGATAATCGGGCGGTTACCGATGGGGGGATCGAGAAAGGCTTTCACTCACTCGTCGATCTCCTGGCATAGGCGGCTGACAGCGAGGCTGGCTTGCGTCAGCACGCCGCACAGTTTGTGTTGGCGCCAGCGTCATTCCTTGTTGCGCCCGCTGTTCACATGCTGGGTGTAGCCGATGCTGTCCGCCGCCGATCGCTGATAGACAAATTCTGTCGTGTCCTGCACCACCAGCACGGTGCCCTCGCAACTGACGGCGCGGCGTGCTGTTGCTTGAAAATGATCCGGCAGGATCTGCCACGCCCACCGAATTGTTCGACAGAAAGCGATACTCCGCTTTGGTGTTAGCCCAATCTTCGCAGGCTAGCGGAAGCGGCTGACCTGTTGCGCTATCCAGGCACTCCATCAGTTTGCGCAGTTGATCGCCGAGGCGCGAATCTCCGAACCCAGAGCTCTCTATTTCACCATCGATCCACGAGCCGCTATCATCATGATCCTTCCCCATCGCACGCTGCCCGTGTGGTTTAATGCTCAAGCAGGAATGACAATCGCCTCTATGGCTTCAATCTCGATGCGCCAACGAGAATCTCGGGCGCGACGACCTGTGGGTAATTGAAAGCCTCGCCGGATGATACTGAGGACGTAGCGGCTTGTCCTGATCCAGTCGGGCTAGGGAACGCGCCGCCCTGAATGCGGCGCTCATCGGCGCCTTCGGCAAGGGCCACTTCCGTGAAGCGATTGAGAATTGCGGTCAACAAAAATCCGGGGCATTATGCGACGGAATCGGCGTGCCCTCAGCGGATGCGGTATGTCTGACAACTTTGTCGCGTTCACCGCGGGCGAACCAGATACCGGGACATTGACAGCTATCGACCATCAATATTCCATACGTTCTGGAATCAGAAAATTGGTATCAAAAGCAGCAAAAATGAATATCATTCATACATATCCAAGCATTATGATAAAAATGTTTACAATTTCGCGACAAAAATGAAAATTAAGTCATTGTAGTATAAGGCAACATATGAAATCTTTTGTGGAGATTGCCAAAATAGACGGTCACATACCTCTACAAAATTTCAGCCTAATTGGTGTCAGCAGTATGTACCCAGCGGGAAGCCGACGTTTATACTCGTAATATCGATATATTGTAGCAATCAATTTTCCTTGCTTGACAGGCAAAATGTCATATTTTGCTTCCTTCAGCACTATAGCCGCATAATACCTACTATTTAACTTTTCAACTAGTGGATCACTACCATAACCAAGGCGCAATTGCTGGCCGACATTAAAAAAGTCGATTTCTGGCCGCTTCCTAGCCCAGTAACAAATCGCTTGTACATCGCATGCGACGGGCCCATTAATAGTAGCAACATTATCTATTAGGGCAGACCACTCCATCTTAATTTGTGGCGCCGATGAAATATTTTTCACTATATCATAAAAGAAATATGGAATGCCTAAAATCGGTATCGCAAAGGGGGCAGTCACCAAAAATAAAGAGGAGCGTCGCTCCTTGCTACTACCGGCGGGTTCTGCCCGGGACAGTGCTATGTTCAGTACAATTGTGAGGGCAATAAGAGCTTCGAAGTGCGCGTTGTAATCCACCCCTTCGCCAGCCCGCTGGAGGATACCTAAGGGAACGGCCAAAGCGGCGAACAAAAGAAGTAGGTCGAAGCGATGATCCGCTCCCCGCTCCTGAAGTAGCATTCTAAATGATCCAGCAAAAGGTAGAATAAACGGAGTTATAATTAGCCCCTGTACTGCCATGCGCCGCGCTGAATATACCCTCGCGTGGCCAAAAATATCCTCAAAATATTCAAAACCGTAAATTTGAATAAATAGCAAGTTGACAGTTATCAATAACAATATTGAAGTTGCGATATAGGTGAATAGGTAATTTCTATTATGCAATAAGAACCAGAAACCGACAGCTAATGGCAAAGAAATCAAATTGTGCTTAATAAACAAGCCGAGTATGAAAAATACGGAGGCAAATATAGCAGATAGGTGTGCAATATCTTTCTTAGAAAGTAATATTAGAAGTCCGATCATCATCGACGAATGCGCTAGCCACTGCGGATCATTTGCAGCTACGTAGCTACGGAAATAAGTCGCGTTAAATAGCGCGAATAAAGTAGCTCCAACGGCTGCCTGTGACGTTGTTGCGTGTATGGCTCGAGAGGACATGTATATTGCAATGCATACAAAAACCATTGAAACTAGTGCAATAATTCGTCCTGCTACTATATTATCCCCTAAAATGCTACCGATTTTGGACAATACTATGAAAGAAATAGGTGGGTAGTTGTTAATGAAAAGAGAATTATTTGACAGATATAGTGGTTCATCGTGTTGAACTAAAAATGCAAAATATGCATTCCACCCTTCGTTAAAATTCGAAGAAGTGTGATCAAATATGTAAATAACTTGTAATATTAGCAAAATTGCTACCGCAAAGCCTAAATAAATATAAAATAGGTTCAATATATCGTGTGATGACTTTGCTTCGTGCTGTGACCAAGCGCTTCGCCTAAATTTCATAATAGCCTCATTCGCAAGATAAACCAATCAGGCATGCTGGGCGTCGAACTCAAGGTGAAAATTTTGTAGCCGCGACAAAATTGGCCTGTTAGTAATTGCTAATTAGCGACGCCTCAAAAACGCGTAGTTATGATCGGTTCCAGGCACCCAGATACGAGCTTCCAATTCGTGAATAGGACGGTAATCAAAATGCTTTGTCGCGAACTCTTCAAGCGCAGACGGATGGCCGCGACGATCATTCCAACCGAGAACCAACAAGCCATTCGGACGCAATATCGCGGCGCATGTTTCAATGGCCTCAAGTTGCGTGCGATAGCTATTGAGTCCGAAGCCAAAAAGACCATTCATTACGACAGATTGAATTGTCGCCGCAGGAAAATGCTCGCGAGCGTTTTTGATGCTGTCAACAACGTGTCGCTTCGAAGCTCCGTGCTGAGCCACTGAGGGGTCGATGTCGATCGTCCAGCATTCCGCCCCGTGCAATTCGATCAGCGACGGATATTGCGCGGTGTAGGCGCGGACGCCAACGAAAAGGACTGGGCCGCCCTCGCTGGCTACGGCAGGCAATATGTGCTGGACGAGTAGTTCACGACACGGCGACAAGTGAGTTTTGGAGGCGCGGCGAAGACTTCGAAAAAACTTCGAGATCGCGAAACGAGACGGCGCCCACCCATCAAAGGGAGCGAGGCTCATACGTGAGCGGCTTGCGGACCAGAGCGTCTTCGTCATTGCTACCTTTTCCATGTATATTTGGATTATTTAGTGCTTGCCGATGGATTGCGGGGTTCGGCGGGTTGATCCGAGCCTGCCAAATGCGCATTTGTTGCGGGATTTCGCAGCGCTCTCGCGGTTACGACCACTCTGATTAGACTGAGCGCGATAAGCGCTACCGCTGCGCCGGCGATAATATCCGCAAGATAGTGCGTTCCTTCTACAGGCGTCGCCAGCAGCATAGTCAGGTTCATGATCGTTATGGGCCAACGAAGCGGCTTGATGGTCCACGCCGCGCGGACATAAAGCACCGCGCTTGCGGCGTGGAAGCTGGGAGCGGCAACCAGTCCATGCAGCGCGCCTAGATCGATCGGGCTCGCCATTTTGCATCGCAGAGCCGTAATAAGTTCGGCCTGGTACAATGCGCTTGCCGGAATGTATGGGAGTGGTCCGTGCCAAAGAAAGGCGAGCGGACCCTTCGCCGGGAGAAACGCAAACAATATTAGTGTAAGAAGCGCCGTTAGCCAGAAAGATGCAATGAACCGACGTGCTTCGTCCTTACGGCCCGTGAAGGCGAAATAGCCCAACAGCACGGCGGGGGAGAGGAATATAGTCTCATAGGCGACGCGCTCAGACCATTGAATCGCGGTATGCTCGGTAACAAACCGATACCATGCCAACCACTCGAATCCGATTGCGTCATCGATTTGCTGCAGCGCAGCGTCAACGAAACCCGAACTCATTCCGGATATGGGATAAGCCGCCAAGGCACCAACAATACAGATACTGACAAAGAGCCCATAATATTCTGCGGCATCTCGCCAAATGCATCGCGCCCCCGATAGTGCGCCACGAAACAAAAAACGGATTGTGCTTGCGCCACCGAGGGCAGTGGTAACGAAAGCAGCAAGTCCCAAGTCAACTTTAGCTGTCATCGAATTTAGTGCCATCAACAGAGCGACCGCGCTAACGCTGGCAAGGATCGACCATACTAACCAGCTTAAAGGAATTTCATTATGGAAAGGCGTTCTAGCGCCATCATAAACTTTCACATCACAGCTGGATGGAAGAGGCCAAGCGGAATTTTTGTCGGAAGATGGCGTCCGTGGGTAGAGTAATTTGCTCAATTTGATCTATCCCGTTTTGCGAGTGCTCGGGACTGTGTCGACTTCATTACGCTCTCCCGCCGGGCCGGCCACATCTCCACCGAGGTCGGCGGAGGGCCGGCCTCTAAAATGCGTTACGCGGCCGACATCAAAATCCCTCATCTTGAAATTGTGGTGGGCTTTGCGATGATTCACTTCGCCTATGAATGCCGCCGTTTTGCCACTTCCAAACGATGTTGAGGCGCTCGAGGCGCCGGTTGCGACGGTGCACTTGAGGACTGAGGGGGCTGAGGCCGAACTGACTACGCTCGCGCCCACGTGAGCATCACGCAAACGTTGATCTCGCATCTCAAGCTGGAGGTCGCAGGCTAAGGCGTGCCGTACGGCGGCAGCGCCGTACGCGCCCAGCGGGTGCTCACGCAGCTGGACTTCAACGCGAGAACCTCGCGGCCGACGTCGCCGAAAATAGTCTTGTGGGCGTTGCCGGCTCGGTGAACAAGGCGAAACTTCTTCGTTCGAATGCAGGAAGTCTGTCAGGAAGCTGTTCACCGAGCATCTGCCGCGCATGCGCGTCGTCGTGCCTCCGTACCATGTTCATGGCCGACCTGTGGCAGTGGCCGCTTGCCCAGGTTGGGCGAGGATATGACCGAGACGATGGAGGTGATTTCGCGCACGGGGAAGGTGATCGAGAAAGATACATCGCGAGATTGCAGGGATAGCATTTCCCCGCCAACTACCAATCAGCATCCTTGGCATCGGTTGTCGACGTCGAGCCGGGGAAATTCGGCAAAGCCGCTCGTATCGCCACCGCCGCCGTGCATGATCTCGCCAGATAGCAACCGAAATAGACAGGCTCGGACCTCGCGGAGGCAGCGTGGCAACGGATTTTTCACCACCCACGCACAATCTAGAGCGCTTTCTGACCGGTCTGAATCGGGAGGGATTCCCAACCGTCTGAAAATTTGATTCACGATGCTGGCTGGGGTTGGAGGCCGGCACGGAATGGGTCAGGCGCTTTCGATGGATTTGCGGTCTCGGTTGCTGGCGGCGATCGATAGCGGAATGAGCAGGCGATCCGCAGCGGCGAGGTTTGGCGTGGCGCCTTCGACGGCGATCCGCTGGCAGTCGCAGCGAACGGCGACGGGCAACTTTGCCCCCAGGCCTCAGGGCGGCGATATGCGCTCACGCCGGATCGAGGAGCGCCGCGAGGAGGTGCTGGCTCTGTGGGAGGCGAACCGGGACATTACGCTCGACGAACTTCGCGTGGCGCTCGCCGGCATCGGTCTGTCGATGGCGAACTCGACGCTGCACCGGTTCTTCGCGCGCCACGCCATCACGCGGAAAAAAGACCGGCCACGCGATCGAGCAGGACCGGCCCGACATCCTGAGGCAGCGCCGGAGCTGGTTCGACGGCCAGTGCGATCTTGCCCCCGAGCGGTTGGTGTTCATCGACGAGACGTGGACCGCGACCAACATGACCCGCAGCCATGGCCGCGCTCCAAAAGGCGAGCGGCTGCGGATGGGCTTCCCGCATGGTCACCGCATAACGACCACGCTGGTCACGGGGCTGAGAATGAGCGGGATGATCGCGCCGATGGTGCTCGACGGACCGATCAACGGCGATTGGTTCGAAGCTGACGTCGGCCAGGTGCTCGTCCCCGAATTGAAGCCCGGTGACATCGTCATCATGGACAATCTCTCCAGCCACAAGCGCGCCTCGGTGCTCGCTATGATCGAGGATGCAGGCGCGAGCCTGCGCTTCCTTCCGCCCTACAGCCCCGACTTCAATCCCATCGAAAAGGCCTTCTCGCGCCTCAAGGCCATGCTCAGAAAAGCCGGCGAGCGCACCGTCTCCGGCCTTTGGGACCTCATCGGCCAACTCGTCGACCTCTTCGAGCTTGCCGAATGCGCCAACTACTTCAGCTCATGCGGTTACGACCCTGATTGATCGGAATCCGCTCTAAAAAGGGGCGCGCTCACCTGGGGGTTGGGCGCGCCCCTGCCAAAGCGCCGATTCGCGCCCGGCCGATTTATGATGGCGGTGCCGCTGGCCGAGACCAACCAAAAAAAGCTCGCAACCAAAGGGATCAACGGCTTTTAGAGATCGAATCAGCAAAAACACGGGCGCCTGTCCCTGTGCGGCCAGCTCTAACCACACCGAGTGGGTGATCATTTCGCCGGGCTTGGCGCGAACAAGGTCCAGGACTCTATCCAGCGCGCCGTGCGGCTGCGGCGCTTCTCGAGGAAGATGGAGCACCGATATGGTGCTTCCATCTTTTTGGGGGAACGCGTGCGCGACGATGAGCAGTCGGCGCCAATATGGGACTCATCTTTTCCAGATCGGACTCTGTTCAGACCGCAAAGCGTGTATCGTTCAATCAGACAACATTGTAGATCGTGAAGCGCGGCGCGTCGCGCCCGGCGATTGGTGCTGCCGCCGCGAGTTTCCGCATCAGCGCCGGCAACTCTTTCCAGCCTGCGCCATTCTCTCGACGCCACCGATAGATCTGGTTCTGCCCGTCGGTCCCTACCGGTCGCCGTTCTGGATCCGAAATAACCGTCACTTGGCCTATCATGACACCTCGGCCACCGGCGTAAATACCGGCGTTTGCACCGGCTCCATCTCAAAAGATTGTGATCACGGAAAGACGTACCTCGCCGCGGGCTTGCACCTCAATGAGCGCGGTGCGAAGATTGTCATCTCGCAGCATCCCCGCCACGACAAGCTCGTCCGCTCGATGGCGGGATTTGCAAATGGCACATCTTGTTGAAAAACTATTCTGCTAAATCCAAGAAATTTAAGCGGATCGCCATGCATCGCTGCAAAGCCGATCAAGACTTTGCGGCTATGATCCATCTCGTTGCAGCCGTCATCAGTTTACGATGAATCCTCGCAGGCGTTAGTTTACATGCAGCATTGGATGAATGCACAAAATTGTGCGGTGCCCATTTATTGAGCACCGATCTGCCATTAGCAAATTTCATGAGCAGGGTCGGTCGTACGAACGCGGAGCCTCGGTTCACGGATCGGACTTTTCGCCAGTTTGCTTCACTGTTTTTTGTTGCGCCGCAGCGCGAATAGCCGCCAGGTACGAAGAGTCTCCACTTCCCACAGATGGCGGTGCGGCGCTTTGGCACAAAAATTGCTCAATACCTCATCGTCAAGCCTGGTCTCAATGGCTCGCTTACAATGCCAGGATCGCGGCTGCTTATCAAAAGGGAGAACGAATGGAGACATGCATCCGCAGGGGAGCGCTTGATACTCTCGCTCCTGCCTTGAGTTTGGCCTTAGTGGCCGTTGCGGCGGCGCCCGCGTATGCCGCCGATGGCGACTCGCCGCCACCGAAGAGCTGGTCGGAAACGGTCAAGCTTTCTGGCCATGTCGAAACGGGCTTGACCCTCAACACTGGCAATCCAACTGATGGCATCAATTTTGGCCATTTGTTCACCGACAAGGCGGGCGAGCCTCAGCTCAATCAAGTCATGCTAACCGTTGAACGTCCCATCGACTCAGCGTCGCAAAACGTCGACATCGGGTTCAAGATTCAGGGAATGTACGGTTCGGACGCCCGATACACGCATTTTCTTGGGGAGCTAGATGGTATAACGAACCGACGTAATCAATTCGATATCGTTGAAGCTTATGTGAACGCGCATCTGCCCATCCTGACCTCGCGCGGTTTCGATATTAAAGCAGGTCAGTTCGTGACGCTTGAGGGGGCCGAAGTTATTGACGCTACAGGGAACTTTTTCTATTCACATAGTTACATTTTTAATTACGGCATTCCGTTCAAACACACCGGTATATTGACAACGATCCATGTGGATAAAATTTTAGACGTTTATGCTGGAATTACGTCTGGCGTAAATACTACTCTCGGTAGTGGTGATAATAACGGTTCCCCGTCTTTTCATGGCGGTGTGGGTCTCAATTTGATGCGTGGCGCGCTCACGATATTCGCTACGACCAGTATTGGACCAGAAATTCCACGGGGCACTCCGGGCGTCCGTCCTAATCGCGATCTTCGCTACCTGAATGATATCACGGTCATCTGGAAGATCAATAATAGGCTGACGTCGACAACTGATCTGAACTATATTCGAGACGGCGGATTCAATGTTTCTGGTGGCGGATTTGCGCAATATTTCACCTATTCAATCAACGATCAATTTGGGATCGGCATTCGTGGTGAGGTGTGGCGCGACGGTGACGGGTTTTTTGTTGGTGCGTTTCCCGGAAACCGGGATTTCGTCAACGCCGAGAAAGGTTTACCGGCCATTGTCATCGGTGGTGGCAAGACGACCTACGGTGCCGTCACGTTTGGCGTCAATATCAAGCCGCTAATGCCAATCTGAACCGCCCCGGGATTGCCGGAGGCCCTAACTCCTGAGAGGAAGGGTCTACGATGAGCAAGACGAGGAACAAGTTTGCACCGGAGGTTCGTGAGCGGGCAGTCCGCATGGTGCTGGACCACGAGGGCGACTATCCGTCCCGCTGGGCGGCGATCACATCGATTGCCGAGAAGATCGGCTGCTCGGGCCACACGTTGCTGGAGTGGGTGAAGAAGGCCGAGGTGAACAGCGGCAAGCGTGCCGGCGTTCCCACCGAGTTGGCCGACCGGCTGAAGGCGCTGGAGCGCGAGAACCGTGAGCTGCGCCAGGCCAACGAGATCCTGCGCAAGGCTTCCGCGTATTTTGCCCAGGCGGAGCTCGACCGCCCGTTCAAGCGATGACCGCCTTTATCGACGACCATCGTGATGAGTATGGGGTCGAGCCGATCTGCCGGGTTCTGCCGATCGCCCCATCCACCTACCACGAACGTGTGGCACAGCGCCGCGATCCATCGCGGCTGTCACCACGTGCCCAGCGCGACGAGGCGATGAAGCCCGAGGTCCGGCGCCTGTTCGACGCCAACTTCAAGGTCTACGGCGTGCGCAAGGTGTGGCGGCAGATGCAGCGGGAGGGCTTCGACATTGCCCGCTGCACGGTGGAACGGCTGATGCGCGAGCTGGGTTTGCAGGGCGTGATCCGGGGCAAGCCTGTGAAGACGACGGTCAGTGACAAGGCCGCGCCGTGTCCGCTCGATCAGGTCAACCGCCAGTTCCACGCCCCGGCGCCGAACATGCTGTGGGTGTCGGACTTCACCTATGTCGCGACCTGGGCGGGGTTCGTCTACGTGGCCTTCGTGATCGACGTTTACGCCCGTTATATCGTGGGCTGGCGGGTGAGCAGGACGGCGCATGCCAGCTTCGTGCTGGATGCCCTGGATCAGGCAATCCATGATCGGCGACCGGTTCATCGTGGTGGCCTGATCCATCACAGCGACCGCGGCAGCCAGTATGTCTCGATCAAGTATACCGAGCGCCTTGCCGAAGCCGGCATCGAGCCATCGGTGGGCAGTGTCGGCGACAGCTACGACAATGCCTTGGCCGAGACGATCAATGGCCTTTACAAGGCCGAGGTGATCCACCGGCGAGGTCCGTGGCGATCCTTTGAAGCCGTTGAATACGCCACGCTCGAATGGGTGGACTGGTTCAACAACCGCCGACTCCTCGCGCCCATCGGCAACATCCCGCCCGCAGAAGCCGAGGAGCGCTACTACGCCATGCTGGACGACACTCCCATGGCTGCATAATTTAAGCAGAATGGCCTCCGGCAATCCCGGGGCGGTTCAATCAAAGGCGCAGCCCTAAATGTAAGGCCAGAAGTCCGCTACGACTGGTCGCTCAATAGTACCACGCCATACGCGGCGGGATCGCACGATCATCAATTTACAGTTGGGGCCGATGCCGTATTGACCTTCTGATTGTCGTAGCCATCCGGTGAAGGCCACGGCGGGCGACTATCAGTCGTTTGCTGTTTTGATGATGCGCTTCGCAGCGGCATTGCGGCGGGCTGCAATGCGACCGAGGGCTACCTGGATCGGGAAGACATCCACCTCGTCGGGATCATATCCGTCGAGCCACTCGGTGATTTCTGCGTGATCAGGGTGGTTGGGATCTGCTCTGGCCTCAAGCATCTCGTAGAAGCCGGGAATGCCGCCGCAGTCCTCCGGCGGGCAGGCGCGTGCGCCTTCGATGAACCGGGGATATACAGTGCCGGGATCGCCGGAGCGCGCATCGCTGACGATGAGGCTGTGCTCCCAGTTGTCGCCGAAATCGTATGTGTAGTCGATCCTGGTGGTGCCGGGCGCGAGCACGTCGCGCAGGCGGGTGCGTGCCGCGATCTTGCGCGGCGCCGTGCCCCAGTCGTCGTCCATGGGCAGGCCATAGGTCTGCCCGTCGATGACCAGCTCCCAGAGATGATAGTCCAGCCACCCCATCGCCGCCTGAACGATATCGTGCAGGACCTTGAGGGTGATCGAGGTCGGCACTTCGACGACGCGCCAGATCGGCGGGTCGGAATCCTTCAGCTCGATGCGAACCGTGGCGATCTCTGTGAAGCTATCGATGGCGCGTCGAGAGGTCATGCCGCTTGCGATAGCATGCCCCGCTGCTTGCGCCAGTTCCACGGCAGCAGCCGGTCGAGCTGGCGGACCGGATGCTCGGCGATGCGAGCGAGCACATCGGCGAGCCAGGCCTGAGGATCGACGTCGTTGAGGCGGGCGGTCTGGATCAAGGTGTAGAGCACCGCCGCGCGCTGGCCACCGCGATCGGAGCCGCAGAATAGCCAAGCTTTCCTGCCGAGTGGCACGCAGCGCAAAGCCCGTTCGGCCGCGTTGTTCGTTAGGCAAACCCGGCCGTCGTCGAGGAAGCAGGTGAAGGCGTCCCAGCGCCGGAGCATGTAGTTGATGGCCTTCGCGAGATCGTGGTTGCGCGACAGCCTGGCGAGCTGGGTGGTGAGCCAGGCGTGCAGCTCGGTCATGAGCGGCGCGCTCAGTTCCTGGCGCACGGCGAGCCGCTCGACCGCGTCCTTGCCGTTGATGCTGTCAGTGGGCGTGTAATTCTCCGCAAAAGTGGGTTCTCCCGCACTTTTGGTGCAGGGGTCATGCCATAATGCGAGCGCGGAGT
>CALMPB010000365.1 GCA_937871985.1 uncultured Burkholderiaceae bacterium | reverse complement strand
GTTACCCGACGAGCTGCTCTATTCATGGCTTGGTCGCCTAGCAGCATTGAACACAGCAGGCGCTCCGCGTCAATGTCTTGAGCTCATCTTCGGATCTGGAACAGGCATTCCGGGAATCGATCTACCAACTCGCCTCCTGGCAATCCAAGAGCGACTGGGAAGTTGGCTGCCGTTCGGCACACCCGAGGAACTACTCGATCTCGGAACGCTGCTTCCTTACCACCGGCCCTTCCTGCCTGGGGATCGCTATGCATTTGTCCACAAGACCATCCTCCAAGGAGATGGAAAGGGACTCAAGACGCAGATGGGCCGTGTAGCCAACCGGTTTGGCACGAGCTCTTCGCTGCGCTTCTGCGCCGAATGCATCGCTGAAAGTATCGACCGTCACGGTAGCCCATATTGGATGCGTCGGCATCAACTCCCCGGAATCAACTGCTGCACAAAGCACGTCGCCAAATTGTTGCAGGTACCGCAGCCAAGCCTCCGATCGGATAGGCAAAGATTTATCACTCCGATGGGTTTGGTCACGGTCCAGCCGCAACCTCAGCGTGATGCACGTCAACTCAAGTTCGCCGAGCTCTCGCAATCACTACTTTTCTCAAGACTTCCTGTGATGGATTCGCAACAGCGATCTGCCACCTATCGAGGCTCGGCCTTGGCATTGGGATTTCGCTCTCGATACGGTCGCATCGATCATGAAGCACTTGCCCAGGCGATACGTATGCACTTCGAGGACTTCGAGGGTTTCGATCATCGGGAGCGACTGCTTGCGTCAACAGCCACGCCCCTGCGCTGGATCAGGGATTTGATCGAACGCCCCGAGCGTTCCGTGCACCCAATTTGTCATCTGCTTTTGATCGACTTCCTGTTTGGCTCCATCCCAGCCTTCGAAAGCGCCGTCTCGCTTCAAAAAAACATCGAGCCCGCAGACTCGCAAAGCTGCGGCCTATCTCCGGTCCCACTCCAGGCGACCCGCTCCGACATCGACTCTGAAGCAGTGCTGTTCGATACCTCTCAGTCTTCCCGGCAAGTAGCGACACTGCTCGGTAAAAGCGTGACTACAGTGGTTGCCCAGCGGCGAGCTCGTCGTATTTTGATCAACGAACGCCGGAAGCATCTAACTCCCAACATCCTTGAGCGAGTCCGTTCTGAATTGAGCTCAGGTGCACCAGCCGCGCAGATCGCCGTTCGCTGCGAGGTTTCGCTAAGCACCGTCTATCGAGTACGCGCGGAACACTCGTTGCCAAGAAAATCACAACAAGTCCAGCGCCTCGAAAATGAAATGAGGGTGCGGCGAGAACGTTGGCTCGTTGCTATCACGGCATGCCGCACAGCGGGAGTGAGTTCAGCACGCGCAGCCGCTCCGGCTGACTATGCGTGGCTCTACCGACATGACCGAAATTGGCTTGTTTCGACGACGCAGCCGATTCCGCGCAAGTGCAGTACCAAGCCACGAGTCGATTGGGCGCAACGGGATAGCGATTTTTGCCAGCAAGTGAAAGCTCATCTCGCCATGCTTCGAAATGAGGCTCCACAAAAACAGGTCACCTTCACGCTATTGATACGTCCTTTGGGAGAGGCGAAGATTCGGAGGAACATGCATCTCCTTCCAATGCTGCATGCATTGCTGCGCCGAGTTGTCGAGTCACCTGAAGCATTCCGAATCCGACGAGTCGATATGGCAATCGCAGCGCTCGTAGGAAGAGCGGCTGACATTCAGCTTTGGCGTGTCAAGCAGCTGTCAGGGCTTCGTACCTGGTCAGATTTCCTTTCGGAGTACACAAGGAATGAAATCGAGAGATTGAATGCTCAAAATCCCATACGTACCCACTCCGTATCCTGACGAAGCACTTGGATCGCTTCTGACGCGTCTGGTTCTGTACAACGGTACCGGTCTATGGCGGAGTCTACTGGAAGCGTCTGGGTACGGTCGACGCACCATCTCGCAGTTCTATGCCGCGCCCAACCAAGACGCCCGCCTGGATCGGCTATTGCATCAGATCGGCTATTCCTATACGGATATGCTCCATCAATTGACCACTCTTCCGTTCTGGCTGGCATTCAACAATGCCGTAGGGTCAAAAGACCGCGTTGTGATTAATGGGGCGGAGGGGGGTGGAACCCGGCTATTTCAGTTCGGTAGAGATTACGCCCTTGCGGGTGCTCGCTTCTGCCCAGCATGCCTACTTGAAGACCTGAAGACACATGGAGAACCTTACCTGCATCGAGGTCATCAATTGCCGGTATCGCTGGTCTGCGCCAAGCATGGCGAATGGTTGCGAGTGACATGCAACGCATGTGGAGTTGCCGTAACGCCGTTCAATCGAACTTTGCTTCGGCCGCTATCTCTGCGTTGCGCGTGTGGCCAGGATCTGTCTGAAATATCGTCATCACCACGCTCTCAACGACAAGAACTTCAGCGACTGAGTCAGTTCGCGGAGAGTACGTTGGTCTGCACAAATGCTCCTTGGACCACCCATCAACTTCGCAGAGTTCTTGAAGCCAGGCTGAACTGCCCACCTAGAGACCTTGCATTCAAGGCGTTTGCGCTTCTTGAATGCACCTATGGTTCGATGGAAAGAAGCCCGTCTGGCATCGCGCTTTCGTTGAAACGAACCGATATCGGAGAGGTGCCACTAAGACTAAAGATTCGCAGCACATTGTTTCGCTCACCGGAGTTTTGCGCGCTCCTTTCTGCTTCAGGGATGACGTTCGAAGAGTTCAAGGCCGCTGCGGCAGGCATAAGCGGGACGTCGAGGAATTTGAGAAAGACAGCGACTGCTGTGCGCGCCCTCACTCTCGACGAAGCACGATTGGAGTTCGATCGTCTCCACCTTCAGTCTCCATCGGGTGTAGCGACAAGACTCTCCCAAAGCAATCCCAGTTTATATTGGTTGCTGCGCTTGCATGACAGTTCGTGGCTACAAGATCGCAATCAAAGATCCTTCGTTTCAATTCCAACGATCGAAGACGATAGATCCAATATCTATCAGGCGCTCGGGGACGGTAGTCGACCCGTTGGAAACACAACGAAAAAAGGCCCTTGGATTCGCGCAAAAATACGGGATGGCGCTTGGCTACAGGACTTCCTCAAGGAGC
>CALMPB010000364.1 GCA_937871985.1 uncultured Burkholderiaceae bacterium | reverse complement strand
TGACCGAAAGGAGGGTGGCCAAAGTCATGCGTACAACCGATCGAGTGGATAGTCCCCCGATCGGGCAGCAGCGCGGTTGCCATATGCTCCGGAAAGTTCTTCTCAAGCTGCCGGGCGATACCACCAGCGATCTGGGCGACCTCGAGTGAGTGTGTGAGACGGGTGCGATAGAAGTCGCTGTCGCCCAGATTCAGAATCTGCGTCTTTCCTTGGAGGCGGCGAAAAGAGGCGGAGTGGATGACGCGCGCATAGTCGATGTCGCCATCGTCACGGGCGTCTTCCTGCTGCGGGGTCCAGCCTTCGCGGCGAGCAAGCCAACTCATGGCGTCACCTGACCTTAGAAGCGGTGGAAGCGGCGTTTCGAACCGCCATGGTCCGTCCCAGGAAAGGAAGAGACGCTTGCGGGAATAAATCTGCAGGTTCGCCTGCGCGTTCTTTCGAGAGGTCTGTAATCTGCACGGGCAAAACCTTGTTCCAGGACGCGCGGGGTGGACTGAGGCATCTGACAAGAAAGCGCGGTGGAGGCTTGATGGCCGAGCCGGTCCGCCTTGTCACGTAGCTGCGCACGAGGGGCCTGTGCCTCGTTGCCTTGGGTGTCGAAGGCGACAACGAGAAAGACGGCCATGAGGTGTGAGGATGCGGCAAGCAACCCGGTGGCGACAGACCTTCGTTCACCCGCGATCCCAACGCAGACTGCGCATCTTCCCGTCAGCGAATTGGGAAATAGCCTCGCACGGCATCTCGTCGGTGATCCAAGCCTGGGGCGACGATCGAGGTGGTGCCGGAAACCTGGACAGGGGTTCAAGCTCATTCCGACATAAGGCACGAACGGGAATGAAGATGATGAAAAAGCGGGAAGTCTGCCAGGACGGTTCCCCGAACAGATAATATTACTTATGTTAAACTAAACAAAAAGCGGCGTCGCGATGTGTCTGTCGGGTTTTTCCTTCAGGATCGCGCTGTCCAGCATGCTGTCGGCCAAAAACCGCTTCGGCTCGCCGTTATCGTACTCCAACTGCCGCAACCGATGGGCATCGGAAACCTCCCTGCCGCCGTACTTCGCCTGAAACTTGTAGAAGGTTGCCGTGGTCAGCCCATGCTTGCGGCAAAACTCCACTGCCGGAAGTACAGCCTCCTGCTCCTTCCTCATTCCGATAATCCGCGCCTTGGTGAAACGGCGATTCCTCAAGCGTCTGCTTCTTCCTTGTAAACAGATTCTACATCAGATGAGGGACCTTCCAGGGAGGGCAGGTCACCAGCGGCGCAGCTTTGACGCGCGAAGGTGTAAGTCTGATCTGGCTTTATTGTAATGGTTACAATCCGGTATTTAGCGAATGACTGTTAACGGCTCCTTAGACCGTGACTGCTAAGTCAAACCGCTATAGAAGCCACGCTTTGCAACAGGGGGATTGAAATGAAGAAGGTGCTGATCGCTGTAGCCGCGATGGGGGTAGCAACACAGGCGCACGCAGAACCAGTATGGGGCAAGGTCGAGTTCGGCATGACCCGCGCCGACGTCGAGGCGCTGTATCCACGTGGACAGGGCGTCGATTATCAGTCTAAAGCCATTGAAATAAGCGACGTGAAAATCACTGAGAGATGTCAGGCTGAGGCCAATATCCGCTTCGATGCGAGCGGGATGGTCAGTGAGGTCATGATTGCCGGAAACCCGTCAATGGGCGGACGGTGCTCTAACGACGTTCTGACTGCGCTTTCCGCTAAGTATGGTCAGCCGTCGAATTGGGACAACAGCGCTGGCAGCATTCTCGCTCGGCAGGGCAAGGTCGCAATGTGGGCGCGTTCAGATGGCATCGCGATGCGGTTCAAGAAGTTCGAAAATGGCGTGTTTGGCGGGGGCGGATTGGCGAAGGCAAGCTGGGAACTCAGCTACACAAAGGCAGATAACATCGCTCTTTGACAAACTGTTGAGAACTGATTGCATAATGCTTTGGGCTATGGCCCAAACCATTATCATATTTCTCTGCATCTTTCATAGAATGGGAAAGGCGTTCGGGGCGAGCGCGAGTTTTTGGGGACGCTGTGGATGCCGTTCATTCCAATTGCCATTGTGTCGATTATAATAGTTGTAATAGGGAATTCTCTCGGATTGTCCGCCGGATGGTCTATCGCTTTGGCATTTTGTATATTCGTCGCCGGTGTAGTGGCGCTGCTGGTGGCGCTGCAGAAACACATCGACCGGAAGAACGAATTGGTTCGCGTAAAAGGCGGCGAACTGGTGGAGAAGCACCTTCCAGCCCTTCTGCGTCGGCGACGGCAGCTTGTGAAAGTCGATGATTACGGCGTGGAAGACGATTCGGCTTGGCAAAAAGAGGCAGAGCAGTTTTTTCACAATGTAGTAAGCCCGACGCTCCCGAACCCGGCTGAGTATCGGGAGTTCCACACTTTCTTCACCGCTGAAGTGCTTGGGCCGAAATTGGCTGCTGCTCTAAAAGAGCAAGCTGCTTCCCTGCCAAATCGGTTCACCAACGACATTGATCCAGTCGATTTTGAACACCTTTGCGCTGAACGTCTGCGCGCCATCGGTTGGAATGCCCGCGTGACTAAAGGCAGCGGCGATCAAGGAGCCGATATTGTGGCGACGAAGGGTGCCGACGTGATGGTGGTGCAGTGCAAGCGATACGCGAAGCCGGTAGGCAACAAAGCTATCCAAGAAATTGTTGGCGCTATGCGATTTTACGAAGCTGGCTGCGCTTTAGTCGTGGCCACGAACGGCTACACAAAGGCGGCCCAGCAATTGGCAAAAGTGAATGATGTGATGCTCGGCCACCACGACGATCTCGAGTCTGGATGGGCGCCGTATTCGGTGACGGCAGGGGCGCTGTGAGCCGCTTCAGGTCGCAAGTCCGCGAGGTAATCAACCGGAACGCGCTGGTAAGTCTGGCACTTGCAAAAGGGTTCAACGCCTTTCTCCCGGTATATGACGGCGGCGTCGATTTCATTCTCTACAATGAATCGATGGCTGACATTCGGAAAGTCCAGCTGAAAGGCCGTTGAAACTTCGATCAGAAGTATCTTAGCCGTGATATCTGGATTGCATTTCACGACAAAGGCCATTGTATCTTGCGCCGCATGACGAGATTGCGAGCATGGCCGTGGATTATGGGTTCACGAAAACGGCGTCGTGGATTGATGGGCGCGCCTATAGCTGCCCACGGCGCAGCAAGCAGATGCTAGCTGATATGGCGCCATATCGATTACAGAACTTGGAAGATGTCAGCGAAGGAGCGGCCGAGGAGTGAGCGACCAACTTGGGGCAACGGCAAAAATCTGAGGGTTGGCGTCTGAAAGAAGCGGCTGAGAAACTGCGAGAATATCAAATGGGGGTAACGTGCGATCAATTTTGTTAGGTGGGGTTTTTCTGCTTTCGTCGGGGTGTGCGAACGCTGCGTCTCCTTATTACCTCGATTGCAGGGGTGAGATGGAAATTGATGATCTTGACGGTCAGACGCTGATATCCGACCTGCATTGGGCCTTCTTAATCGATGAGGCTGTACCCGAAGTGCGGTCCCGTGAAGGGTTGCACGGTCCGTTCGTTACGAGTTGTAAGACGGGTTGTGACGGCGTGGACGTAAGCAATCAGTTCATCGAGTGGACCGAGAAAGTCACGTCTCCAGACCTTCCGGGCTTTGAAAGCCACACCCATACTCAGATCAATCGAAAGACTGGCGCGCTGGCACAAACAACATGGGTGGGCGCTGACAGGAATGCTGATCTGAACTCCAAGGCAACGTGGGCGACTTGCCGACGTTCGACCAAACCACCAAAGCCTGGCTAAAAGATCGGATCGCCCTTACGCGATCCTACTTTTTGGGAGGGTCGGAATTTGTCTATGTGGACACACCCGGCCCTGTGCAGAGGAGGGGAAATAGGCCCCCTACAATCAGACTGCCCTCTGGTCCCCTATGGCGCCTCCTCAGAATCCATCGGTGCCCGGGGGCCACTTGGATGACGCGGAAACGCTGCCGGATCGTACGCATCCGCTGAGCGGCGCCTTGCCGATGGGATGATGGATCGGTCTTAAGG
>CALMPB010000363.1 GCA_937871985.1 uncultured Burkholderiaceae bacterium | reverse complement strand
CGACCTGGTGAAGGTCTGGCAGAAGATGAACGCGCCGCGCTTCGACAACATCATGCTCAAGACCAAAACCGTGGCGGCCAAGGCCACGGCCGCGGGCATCGAGGTGAGCTTCGAAGGCGAGGGCGCGCCCGCGCCGCAGACCTACGACCTTGTGCTGCAAGCCGTGGGCCGCAGCCCCAACGGCAAGAAGATCGGTGCCGAGGCGGCGGGCGTGGCCGTCACGGATCGCGGCTTCATCGACGTCGACATCCAGATGCGCACCAACGTGCCGCACATCTTCGCCATTGGCGACATCGTGGGCCAGCCCATGCTGGCGCACAAGGCGGTGCACGAGGGCCACGTGGCGGCCGAGGTCATCGCCGGTGAGCTGCAGGGCAAGCCCGATCTGGCCGCGAGCGCCTTCACCGCGCGCGTGATCCCCAGCGTGGCCTACACCGACCCCGAGGTTGCCTGGGTCGGCCTCACCGAAGACCAGGCCAAGGCGCAGGGCATCAAGGTGAAGAAGGGCCTGTTCCCGTGGAGCGCTTCGGGCCGCGCCATCGCCAACGGCCGCGACGAAGGTTTCACCAAGTTGCTGTTCGACGATTCACCCGAGGCGCATGGCCACGGGAGGATCCTGGGCGGCGGCATCGTGGGCACGCACGCGGGCGACATGATCGGCGAGATCGGTCTGGCCATCGAGATGGGCGCCGACGCGGTGGACATCGGCAAGACCATCCACCCGCACCCCACGCTGGGCGAAAGCCTGGGGCTGGCGGCGGAAGTGGCACACGGCAGTTGCACCGACGTGCCGCCGCAGCGGCGCTGAGCGCAAGGCCCCCTGGAAAAGCGAAACCCGGCCGAGGCCGGGTCATATGAGGGGACAAGGACTAGGTGGCAGGTGCTCCGTCGAGATCAACGTCAAGAACGTCGCTGGCCAAATGTTCAAGTTGCCTGAGGGTCCACGCAAGCACGTCTGCTTCAGTAACAGACCGATCTGCAAGCCAAGCGAGAACCAGTTGGTCGTGGAAGCCGATCCAAGCACGCAGTACGGTCCGCTCCTTCTTGGACGGCACACGCTTCCCAAGAGTCATGCAAATTCGTGAAATCGCCTCTTGTCGAGACGCCTCCCAAATGTCGACCACCTTGGCGTTGACGGCGACATTGTGTGAACGCGCGCGGAAGACGGCATCTCCCTGACGTTGCCTCACAGAACGCATGTGTGCGCGCAAGAATGACGCAATCTGATCACGAGCCGTCCTGCCTCGAAACGATTCAGATTGCGTCTGATCCATGCGCTGCGCGGCCGCTCGACTGACCTCCGCATACAGGTCTTCCATCGATCCGAAGTGATGAAAGAGCAGCCCATGCGCAACCTGTGCCTCTCGCGCAATTTCGGCTGCTGACACCTCCAAGAACCCTTTGCTGGCAAAGAGGCGTTCCGCCGCTTCCAGAAGGCGCTGCTTCCCCGAAGGCCGCGCCTCACGCGCCTCACCCTTCAGGCGAACACCACGGGTCCCAACGTCTGTCATCGCACCAATCATAAATCCTCGCTATTGGGTCAGGCGTCAGAAAGCTAGGGAAAACCATCACACCCATTCAATGCATCAAGCTTACACTGACTGACAGTCAATCAGCTATTTCTGCAAAAGCAACTTATGGCAAAGCAACCAATGGAGTCCTCCACCGACTACGACGTCCTGATCGTTGGCGGCGGTCCGTGTGGGCTCGCTGCAGCTATCGCGCTTGGTCGGTGCGGGATTCGAACGCTGCTCATCGAGAAACACCCATCGACCAGCTTCCATCCACGCGGCCACGTGGTGAACGCCCGAACGATGGAGATCTTCAGGACGTGGGGCTTGGAGGATGCCGTGCGTGCACGGGGGATTCCTCACGACAGGAACCAGGGCGTGACCTTTGTTCGATCTGTCGTGGGAGAAGTGATCGGAGAAATCCGCACCTACGCCAATCGAGAGAAGAACCGACTCTTCGAGACCTATGGTCCGAGCGCCAAGACTTCATGCCCACAGGATGTCCTGGAGCCCGTTTTGCGACGCGGAGCAGAGAACCAAACCAGCGTCACCGTCCGATTTGGAGTGAGGCTACAGGATCTGAAGCAGAACGCTCAAGGCGTCTCTGCTTCGATCACGTTGCCCGACGGAGCAACTCAATCCGTTCGTGCTCGATTCGCGATTGCCGCTGACGGAGCAAGAGGCGCTATTCGCGAGCAGATGGGCATCGAGCTTGGTGGCGTTGGGACACTTGGCAACCAGATCGGCGTGTACTTTGAGTGCGACCTATGGCCTTGGGTCGCCAATCGCCCGAATCTGCTTTGGTGGGTCTACAACAAGTCCACGGTCGGGGTCATGATCGCATTGGATGGCCGCTATCGCTGGACGTACAACTTCGGTTACGACGCCTCGAAGAACAAGCCAGAGGACTTCACGCGCGAGCGCTGCGCTGAGATCGTCAAGTCTGCAATCGGTGTACCAGACCTGCCGCTTGAGGTGAAAGATGTCCGCGTATGGCAAATGCAGGCGCGGATTGCCGAAAAGCTTCGTTCGGGTCGAATTTTCCTGGCCGGGGATGCAGCACACCCCTTGCCGCCAACTGGCGGACAAGGAATGAACACCGCAGTGGGTGATGTTCAGAACCTCTGCTGGAAGCTTGCACTGGTACTCAAGGGTGCGGCCCATGAAAGCATCCTGGATACCTACGAAGAAGAACGACTTCCGGTCATTCGCTTCAACGTCGAGCAGAGCGTTCGAAACGCACGGCGCATGGAGTCAGCCGGTCTCGGCGGAATTATGAAGACCCACGAGGACTTTCGCGAGGAAGACATTGACCGCATGCGAGAGGCGATTCCGGGCCAACGAGAGCACTTCGAGTATTACGGTCAAACATATGGCTATGCCTATCGTTCACGCCTTGTCTTCGATGAGGGCGGTCCGTCGGAACCGCAAGACGTGAACACCTATGCAGCAACCGCCGCCCCAGGAGCACGCGCACCGCATTGCTGGCTCCGAGCCCCAGAAGGTGGCGCAACGATTTCGACCATCGATCTTTTCAAGGACCTCAAGTTCACCCTGCTTGCCGGCAGGAACTCGCAGCAGTGGGTCAACGCCTTTCTGAAGGCAGGGGCGGCCCGTGGCGTGCCATCTCAGGCCTTCGTCATCGGTGCCAATGGCGACCTGATCGATCACATGGGGGCTTTCTACGACCTGTACGAAATTTCCGCCAATGGTGCCGTGCTCGTACGCCCGGATGGTCATGTGGCCTGGCGATCGCACACAGGCACTGCCGACGCTGACTTGATCATGACCAGGGTGATCAACGCGCTGACGGCGCAACCCAAAGCCTCGGACATTGAAGACAGCGGATCCCTTCAGGAGATGCACGCATGAAGACTACCCATCCCGAGATTGCCCACTCGCCCAGCCGACTTGCGCACATTGCCCTTCGCACCAATCGCCTTGGCGAACTTGTCGACTGGTATTGCAAGGTACTCGGCGCGCATATCGCCCACTCCAGCGACAAGGTCGCATTCCTCACATACGACGAAGAACACCATCGCATCGCCCTGATCGGATTGCAGGAGTATCCCCAAAGAGAGGAGGAAATTCGCGTCGGCTACTACCACACAGCCTTCGCCTATGACTCGCTTGCCGACCTCCTCGGCAACTACGTGCGCCTGCGTGAGTTGGGAATCCTCCCCTATCGCACCATCAATCACGGACCCACGGTCTCCTTGTACTACGCCGACCCCGAGGGCAACCAGATCGAGCTTCAAGTGGACAGCTTCCCAAACGCCGAGGCGACGAACGCCTGGATGAACAGCGAAGCTTTCAGGAAGAACCCCATCGGCATTGAGTTCGATGCCGACGAAATGCTCTCGCAACTCCGCAATGGGGTACCGGAGACAGAGCTCATGAGACGCCCCGACACGATTTCCTGAACACCCAACCACACAAGGAGACAAAGTATGTTCAGCAATCTTCTGAGAAACGTCGCGCTTGGCTTGACCCTGGCGGCGACGGCCGTCACGGCCTCCGCGCAGCCCGCTAAAACCCGGCTGGTGCTACCGGCCGTCTCCATCCTCTTCGCGCCGGTGTACATCGCAGAAGACGCGGGCTACTTCAAGGAGACAGGCGTTGACGTCGAGCTCGGCCTGTTGGGCGGCCCCGCTGCACTCAACGCGCTCATTGGCGGAAGTGCAGACATGACCACCATTGCAGGGCTGATACAGATTCGCGCCGCACAGCGAGGGCAAAAGACGCTGGCAATTGCGGGGCTGCAGGAAAACGCCACAACAGAGATTGTTCTGTCAGCAGAAGCTGCGGCGCGCCACCCCTCCGCAAAGACCGTTATCGAAAAAGCGGCGGCTCTCAAAGGGTTGACCATCGCCGTCGACGCCGCCAACGGGTTGCCCCATGCCTACCTTCGATACGTGACGCGCAAGGCCGGCATTGACGCAGACCGGGATATCCGCCTGGTTTTCATTGCACCGCCTGGCATGGCTGCCGCCTTGCAAAAGAAGGAGGTCGATGGCTTCGTGTTCTCGAGCCCGTTCACGCTGGAGGCCGTACGCACGGGTGGACAACTGTGGATCAGCGGCCCCCGCGGCGATACCCCCGACGTGAACCCCACGACCTACAACGTCCTGGTTGCTCGAGATGGCTTCTGCACCAGTGCTGCCGCGACTTGCAAAGGAGTCGTCAGTGCACTTGATCGCAGCCTTCGTCTGATCTCCACGGATCCGCAGAAGGCCTTTGCGCTTCTGTCAAAGCGCTTCGACAAGATGAACCCTGAGTTGCTGCAGCAGGCGTTTGAATCTTTCCAGCGCAACACCCCCGCGAAGTCCATGCCAATGGGCAAGGCATTCGAGCACACCGTCGACGCAATGTTTGGCCCTCAAGACGACAAGGCAGCATTGAAGGCGCTCACGAAGTCCCTCTTCACTGACGAGTTCGTCAATTCCGGCAAGTAGTTGAGGTGGCACGTGAATCGTCTGTTGATTGACAGGGCTCTCGTTGCGAGCATTGTCCTGATCGGCTGGGAGGTAACCAGCCGATGGAAAGGCTCCTACTGGATCAGTTCTCCGCTTCTGGTGTTTGAGCGCCTGTGGGCGATGGCAATGAACGGAGACCTCTGGTTCCATGGACGATTCACATTGGGTGAAGCGTTCGGCGGCTTCCTGATCGGCGCCATTCCAGGTTGTGCAGTAGCCATGGCGCTGAGAAGCAACCGCCATCTGCGCGCCGCCATCTCTGGCATAGCCGCCGTGGGTTATGCCGTCCCCAAGACAGCCCTCGTTCCTCTCTTCATTCTCTGGTTTGGCGTTGGACCTGCAGCCAAGGTGGCCTTGGTCAGTTCAGCCATCTTTTTCATTGTCTTCTACAGCACGCTGAACGGGGTGGAATCCGTCGACCAAAGACTCGTGTCGGCCGCCCGAGTGATGGGTGCGTCTGAGCGCCAGATCCTCGGTCACATCGTATGGCCGGCTGTCGTTCCCTACGTCTTTGGCGGACTGCGAGTCGCGGTTCCCTATGCCATTGCCGGAGCCATTGTTGGCGAGATCATTTCCTCCAACAGAGGCATTGGCTATCTCGCGCAGTTTGGTGCATCGGACTTTGATACCACGCTCATCTTCGTCTCACTGACTACGGTGATGCTCATTGTCCTGTCCATCAGCACCCTTCTGGCGAAAGTACAGAGGTGGCTCCTCCGATGGCAGAAAACCCAGTCACAAGAAACGAGCGCTGTCGCCGCATAGCCATGAAAAGAGACACAACCGAGATCATTGAAGCCCCTCCACTGCTTCAACTTCATGAGCTAGGCATCGCCTACCGGGGGTCTGATCGTGGCGAGCGAAGGTGGATCCTGCGCGACCTGAGCCTCACCGTCCAAGAGGGTGAATTCGTCACCATCATGGGCTCGTCCGGCGCTGGCAAGTCAACTTTGCTCAACGTCGTTGCTCAAACCCTCCAGCCTTCGGCAGGCCAGATCTTGTTCAAGGGCACGCCAGTTGGCGGTTCTGATCTGCCGCCCAACCCAGGAAGCAACCGACAAATCGGCTACGTCACCCAGGACGACAACTTGCTTCCCTGGCGAACCGTTTGGGACAACGTAATGTTCCCACTCACACTTGCAGGAAAACCATCGCCAGGCGATGTCGAACGGGCGAACAAGTTGCTCGAACGCGTTGGACTATCGAGGTGGCTCAAGCACTACCCACACCAACTGTCGGGCGGGATGCGAAAGCGCGCATCGTTGGCTCGCACTCTGATCTATAGCCCGCCAGTGGTTCTTATGGACGAGCCTTTCGGCGCGCTGGACGCCGAGACGCGCGCTCAACTGCAATCTGACCTGCTCGATCTCTGGGCTGCAGAAAAGAAAACCATTCTCTTCGTCACACACGATATCAACGAGGCCATTGCACTGGGCGATCGGATCGTCGTTCTGTCCGGTTCACCGGGTCGAATCGTGCTTGAGCGTCACATCGATATAGATCGCCCACGCGATCCTGAACTCATCTTCAAGGCCCCAACGTTTGCCGGGCACTACGACGCCATTCGCGGCTGCCTGAGAGAGGCCGATCACACATGAGGAACCCCAACCTCTTGCCCGCAAGAGTCATGGGGCTTGCGGCTTTCTTTCTGTCCTGGGAGGCTGCCAGCCGATGGGTCGGCGACTACTGGGTGCCGGGCATTGGTCAGGTAAGTCAACGACTCGTGGCCGACCTGCTCTCGGGAGATCTTCTCCTGGACCTGGCAATGACGTCTCAGTTGCTGTTGGCGGGCACAGCAATTGGCACGCTGGCGGGATGTGGACTGGCATGCCTGCTGCGCCTGTCTTCCCGTTTGGACGCCATGTTGCAGCCGCTTATTACGGCCCTCATGAGCATTCCAAAACTCGGTCTTGTCCCGCTCCTCGTTCTGTGGTTCGGAACTGGTTGGGCACCAAAGGTCATGCTGGTCGCACTCACAGTCCTGTTCATCGTCTTCTCACTCACCTACTCAGGCCTCGTGACGATTGACTCTCGCCTCACCATGACGGCCAAGGTGTTTGGAGCCACCCAGTATCAGATCACGCGTGACATCGTCATTCCCAGTGTTCTCCCATTCGTATTCACCGGCCTGCAGGTTGCACTTCCGTGGGCCGTGAGTGCTGCGCTAGTCGCGGAGTACTTGTCCGCCAAAGTTGGCGTCGGGCACAGCATCGAAGAAGCACGGCAACTGAGTGACACGGTCGGCGTCTACAGCGGCATTGTGCTGGCAACCCTCCTGGTACTCATCTGTAACGCGGCCCTACAGGGCGCTCGTGCATTGACGATCCGAACCCAACCCTAAGAAAGGCGCAACGTGAAGATTTACAAGTTTCAGCAAGGTGGGCGTCACCGATTCGGTGTTCTCGAGGAGCCCAACACCGTTCGCTTGATGAAGGGATCCCCATTCGAGGGAGCCACGGAACTGGGTGATGAGACCTGGCCGCTTTCAAGCTTGAGCCTCTTGCCGCCTACGATCGAGCATCCTCGGATCTTCGGTGTTGGATTCAACTACAAGTCACACATCCTCGAAACGGGCAGATCACTTCCGGAGATCCCGCCGTTCTTCATGAAGCCCTGCACCAGCCTCATCGGTCACGGCGAGGACATCGTCTATCCCGAAGGAAGCACCGTCGTGCATTACGAGACTGAACTGGTCGCCGTTATCGGCAAGAAAGCCAGGAATGTCTCGCGCGAAAAGGCGCTCGACTACGTGCTGGGATACACGTGCGGCAATGACGTGAGCGAGCGAACTATCCAACGCAAAGAGATGGCCATGGGACTCATGACTGTTGGCAAGGCCTTCGACACGTTCGCTCCCATTGGCCCATGCATCGAGACTGATATTGATCCTTCAGCGCTTCGCATGAAAGGACGGTTGAACGGAACCATTGTTCAAGAGGCCGATACATCCGATCTGCTCTTTGGAGTGGCCGATCTCGTGGAATACCTCAGCAAGTCCATCACCTTGCTTCCGGGCGATCTCATCATGACGGGCACACCAGGCGGCGTTGGGCCCATTGCACCAGGTGATGTGTTTGAGATCGAAATTGAGGGCATTGGATCGCTTTCCAACGGCGTTGCTGCGGAGAAGGCATGACCAGTACGACCACCCGTATGGAGGCGAGCGTTCTCGCTGCCGACGAGGCCCGCTATCAAGCGCTCTACGCACAAGACATCGCAGCACTGGAGGCAATGCTGATCGATGACTACGTACACACACATGCCAACGGAAAGGTAGATGACAAGGCCGCGTTCCTAGCATCGATTCGAGCGGCGAAGTACCGGTTCGTCAAGGCCGAGCGCACGGATCAGAAGATCCGAATTGCGAACACCGTGATCGTGCTGAACGGGAAGACAAAGACAACGATTGAGATGGGGGGGGAAATGAAGGTCATGAACAACGCGTTCGTAACCGTCTGGACGGCCGCGGAATCTGGATTGAAGTTGGTGCATTGGCAGGCAACCAAACTGCCAGAAGCCTGACCAAGAGTATTCACCTCAACACTCAAGAGACACCCCATGAACTGGACAGCGCGTAACCTCAAACTGACTGCCGCCACATTCGCACTGGTTTGCACCCACGGGATTGGCTTCTCGCAGACAAGCTATCCAACCAGATCCATCAGTCTCGTACTGCCCGCGGGCCCGGGAACGGGCGTGGACATCATTGGCCGCGTTGGTGCGCAGAAGCTGTCCGAGCTGCTGGGGCAACCCGTTGTCGTCGAGAACGTGGTAGGTGCCAGTGGCGTCATCGGCGTACAGCGAGTGACGCGCGCCAAAGCAGACGGATACACGCTGCTCTTTACGTTCAATCAGACGATCACGATGAACCCCCATGTGGTGGCCAATCTGCCGTATGAACCACTGAAGGATCTGGCTCCCGTCTCGCGCTTCGCCACATCGCCATTTGTGTGGATGGTCAATGCTCAGGTTCCAGTCAAGACCTTTCCGGAACTTGTCGCCTATGGAAAGAGCAATCCCGACAAGCTTGCGATGGGCGTCACCGGATTCGCTTCTGCGGCGTACCTGGGCTCTCAGCTTCTCGCCCATCAGACAGGCGCCGAGTTTCTTGAGGTCAACTATGCAGGCAACTTCAGCGCCGACTTGATCTCGAACGTCGTGCAGCTGTCCATGAGTCCGGCGGCGCAAGTTTCTTCATTGCTTGCCACCGGCAAAGTACGAGCTCTTGCGCAAACGGGCGAACGAAGGGCTGCCGCAATGCCGGATGTCCCCACGGTGAGTGAGACGCTGCCTGGCTACGTCATCGATGCGTGGTATGGCGTCTGGGCACCGGCGGGTACTCCCAAAGAGGTCTTGGGCACTCTGTCCGCAGCTTGGCAGAAGGTGGCGGCAATGCCAGAGGTAAAAGATCGACTCAGCAGTGTTTCCGCGATAGTGGTCGGCAGTACTGCACAGGAACTTGATGATTTCACGCGCGCTGAAACAAGGATGTGGGGCGATGTGGTCAGGGCTCGAAAAATCACGCCAGCTCAGTGACGTCCACCTGACGATCCATGATCCTCACGACGCCCACTCAGGCGAGCAGCCCGCGTCATTGCAGTGCAGTTGTCATCACAAGTGCCGGAGGCCCTGAGGTACTGCAGATGCGCGCCGAGGTTGAATTGCCCGAACTCGGCGATGAAGAAGTCTTGATTGAAGTTGCCTTTGCAGGCGTCAATCGGCACGACTGCAATCAGCGAAGACGCGGCCCAAGCCCGTTGCATAGCGATACGCCCGGCCTTGAAGTCAGCGGCATCATCAGTGGTCTCGGAAGACGCGTTCACCAGTTTCGGATTGGCGATCCGGTGTGTGCCCTTGTGGATGGAGGTGGCTATGCGACGCACACCACCGCTTCTGCGGCGTTGGTATTTCCAGTGCTTGGCGCACTAGACCTGAAATCTGCCTCGGCGTTGCCTGAAGCGCTGTTCACTATCTGGCACAACTTTGTCGGCGTATCCGCGATTGGCCAAGGAGAATCCGTGTTGATTCACGGAGGAACCAGCGGCGTTGGTAGCCTCGCCATCCAACTGCTTTCAAGGCTGGGTCATACGGTCTTCGCAACCTGTAGCAGTACGGAAAAAATGGAGCACGCGAGTCGGTTGGGTGCGCGTGCAGCCTTCAACTACACGAACCAGGACTTCGCCAGCGAAGTCTTGAGCGCAACCCGTGGTCAAGGTGTCGACGTCATACTCGATGTTGCAGCCGGCGCCCATTCGAGTGCCAACCTACGCGCACTCGCATGGCGCGGTCGAATTGTCCACCTGTCTCCAGGCGACGATGCGATTTTCAAGGCTCCACTTCGCACGATCCTTGAAAAGGAGGCCAAGATCACTGGTTCCTTGCTGCGACCATTGTCGCTCTCGATCAAGTCGCAAGTCGCCGACGCACTTCGCAAGTACGTACTTCCTTTGGTGTACCAGGGCGACGTCCTTCCTTGGGTAAATGAGGTTTACCCGCTGAGCATGGCCGCTCAAGCCCATCGGGAGCTTGAGTCCGGGAGCTCGATGGGAAAGATCGTTCTCGAGTGCTGAGCCTTCGTCCCCTTGCCGATCATTTGTTCGACTCGTCTCGCTGATGGGCGCAACGAACCGCAGTAGAACGACAAGTCAAACTCAGTTAGTCAAGAAGCGATGCGCACTTCGGGCTCGGATGTAGCCCACGTCCTTCGAAAAACACACCTCCCGGATCTGCGACATTGCGAGCGATTTCCTCTGTCACTTCACCATGACAAAACCCGTCCTCCATACTTTGATCTGTAGCACGCGTCCCGGACGAATCGGCCCTTCGATTGCTGAGTGGGCGCATACAAGAGCGACAATTCACGGCGGCTTTGACGCTCGCCTTGTTGACCTGGCGTCCTTCCAGCTACCCGTATTTGACGAACCTGAGCATCCTCGATTTGGTCGATATGTTCATAAGCGCACACGTGCTTGGAGTGCAAGCGTAGCGGAAGCTGACGCCTTTCTATTTGTCTTGCCGGAGTACAACTTTGCCCCGCCTGGCGTCTTGATCAATTCGCTGAATTTTCTCGTTCGTGAGTGGCACTACAAGCCAGCCGGATTCGTTAGTTATGGAGGTATGTCAGGGGGAATTCGATCCGTTCAGGTGACCAAGGGCCTGCTCAATACACTGAAGATTGTCCCCATGCTGGAAGCCGTGGCCATTCCGTACGCATCTCAGCAGTTGCAGCTCCCGGAGGGACTTGGCGCAGATCCAAAGAATACCCAGTCCGCCAACACCATGCTCGATGAACTGCTCAGATGGACGAAGGCTCTTCAGTCATTGCGCGCGGACCTGGTCACCAATTGATCACTCGTTCAGTCCTCGGGTGTGAATCCAGAAGCCTTCACAGCGTCGGCCCACAATGCCGACTCCGACACCTGTAACGCGTTCAACGCAGCCGCGGTGTTCGGTGCCGCCGCCATGCCGATAACTCGCAGCTTCTCCTGCATTCCTGGGGTCTGAAGCGCTTGCATGACTGCCTTCTGAATGGCATCACGCGTCGATGCACTCGTCCCGGCAGGCCCGTACAGCGCCGTCCAGGCTGAGACGTCGAGCTGGACTCCCCCGTCCTTGAGTGTCGGCACACCCTCGATCAACGGAGTCCGGGTCGATCCTGCGGTTGCGAGCACGCGGATCTTGCCGGCCTTGTGCATCTCGATGAGGTCGCCCAGTGGCGTTACCACGGCCTGCACACTTCCCCCCATCAGATCGGCCAGCGCGGGCGCCGCCCCCCGGTACGGGATGTGCGAGAGCTTGATGTCCAGCCCCCTTCCGATCTGCATGCCCAAAAAGTGCAGCACGGTCCCGGTACCCGGTGAGCCAAACGCCAGTCGATCGCCCTGCGAGCGCGCCCAGGTTTTGAGGCCGGCGAGGTCTTGTGCCGGCGAAGTAGCGTTCACAGCAATCGCGTAGTCGCTTGCACTGACGCGCGAGATCGGTGTGAAATCCTTCGCCGGATCGTATTTGAGGGACTTGTAGACATGGGGAAACAGTGTCATCGCCCCATGCGGGGCCAGCAACAGCGTGTCGCCATCCGGCGCAGCCATCTTGACAGCTTCAACCGCCAGACGGCCCGATGCACCGGCCTTGTTCTCGACAATCACGGGTCGCCCCAGCGTGGTCTTGAGCTGCTCGGCCAGGTGCCGCGCCAGGATGTCGGTGCTGCCGCCAGCGGCGAAGCCGACGATGATGCGCGTGACACCCCCCCCTTGAGCGAGCGAATGTCCCGCCACTCCGGACAAGGCGGCGGCAGCGGACCATTGAATCAATTGACGACGTTGCATGCGGGGTCTCCTCTTCTCAGTAGGTGGGTCGCGGCATGTCTGCCACGCTGTGGATGGGCGTCACCCGCGCGTCGTCGGGAATCGCCGGCATGGTCTCGGCCCAGGTTTCCCAGTGCCGGCGCAAAGCATTCAGCTTGTCGGGGAGCACTTTGGCGAGATTGGCGCGTTCGCGCTCATCGCGCGACAAGTCGAACAGGTAGTCGTGACCGTCGACGCGCAGGTACTTCCACGACCCCTCGCGCAACGCTCGTTGCTCTCGATGCAACATTCGCCAGCACAGGTGGCGCGCGGGCGCCCACGCGACATCCGTGAACAACGGGGAAAGGTCGATGCCGTCCAGCGGGTGCTGCGCGTCGGCCTTCACGCCGGCCGCGGCCAGCATGGTCGCGGCCCAATCCATGCTGATCGCAGGTGTGTGGGTGACCGCGGGCCGGATGCGTGAAGGCCAGTGCGCGATCAAGGGCACCCGGATGCCGCCTTCGAGCAAGTCCATCTTCTGGCCGATGAAGGGCCAGTTGTCCGAGAAGCGCTCGCCGCCGTTGTCGCTCGTGAACACCAGCAGGGTGTCGTCGTCCAGCCCCTGGCGGCGCAAGGCCGCCACGATCTGGCCGATGCCTTCGTCCATCTGCCGGATCATGCGGCGGTAGGTGGCAATGGAGCCGCCATCGGTGTGGGCGATGCCGCCGGCGATGCGGTGCGACTCCGCGGCATCCTCGCGCGCTTCCCAGGGCCAGTGCGGCGCCGTATAGTGAACACTCAGCAGGAAGGGTTGCTGCGAGCCCGCCTGCGCGTCGATGAAGTCCACGGCGCGCTCGCTGATCAGGTCGGTGAGGTAGCGCCCGGGCAGACGACAGGCTTCATCCCCTTCCCAGAGGTCGAGCTTGCCGCCGTAGTCCTGGTGGTTGAAATAGTCGACACCACCCGACATCGGACCGAAGAAGGCTTCATAACCACTCTTGAGCGGCCCGAAATGCGGCGGGAATCCCAAGTGCCATTTGCCCACCAGCGCCGTCCGGTAGCCCGCGTCACGCAGCAGTGAGGGCAACGTGGGGTGTTCCGGCGGCAAACCCAGCACGCTGCTGCCGCGCGCCTTGCCCGCAAGCGGCTCTTCCGCGGCGCCGCGCAGCCGGTACTGATAGCGCCCCGTGATGAGGGCAAAGCGCGTGGGCGAACAGAGCGAGGAGTTCGCATAGCCATGGGTGAACAACAGACCATCGGCGGCCAGCTGGTCGAGATGGGGCGACACAGCCTCACGCGATCCCGTGCAACCGAGATCGGCGTAGCCGAGGTCGTCGGCGAGGATGAAGACGAAATTGGGACGGCGGGCCATGCAGAGTGTTCGATTGCGATGGGTGAGGGACTGGGGCTAGGCGCAAATGGCCTGATCACAGTCGAGAACGATCTTTCCCACGTGGGCCGCGTGCTCCATCAGCGCATGCGCCTCGCCCGCCGCGTGCAGCGGCAGCACGGCGTGGAGGACCGGGCGCGCGCGGCCGCTTTCGATCAACGGCCAGAAGGCGCGTCGCACTTGCTGGGCGATCTGCGCCTTCTCGTCATCGGGCAACGGCCGCAGCAGTGAGCCACCGACGCGAAGCTCCTTGGCCATGAGGGTGCGAAGCGGTGCGCGAAACTCAGCCCCGTCGCCAGGCGACAGATGCAGCAGTCGACCGCGATGCGCCAGCGCCTGCACGTCACGCGCCGAGTGCCGGGCGCCTGACATGTCGAGAATCACATCGACGCCGAGGCCCTGGGTTTCCCTGAGGACACCTTCGGCGAAATCGTCGCTCCGGTAGTTGAACGCGCGACGGGCCCCGAGCTTCATCGCCGCATCCACCTTGTCGTCGGACCCACAGGTGGCGTAGACCGGATGGCCCAGCGCGGCCAGCAGCTGGATGGCCAGGGTCCCCACGCCACTCGTGCCGCCGTGCAGCAAAACGCTTTCGCCTGGCCCGAGGCGTGCCAGCCCGAAGAAGTTGTGCCAGATCGTGAACGCGGCTTCCGGCACTGCCGCCGCTGCCGGCCAGTCCAGCCCTGCCGGCCGGGGCAGGCACTGCGCGGCCTTAGCGATGGCAAACGGCGCGTAGCCGCCCCCATCCGTCAAGGCGCACACCGCATCGCCTGGCTGATGGGCTCGCACATCACGGCCGACGCTCACGATGACACCGCTCACCTCGAGGCCAGGGATGTCGCTGTGCGCGGGCGTTGGCCCCCGTCGGCGCTGATTGCAGTCGTGCCTGTTGACGCCTGCTGCCATGACCTTGATCAACACCTCGTCGTCGTGCGGCTGCGGCACCGCAAGGCGTCTGGGCTGCAGCATCTCTGGGCCACCGGCCCCGGCAATCGCAATGACCGTGTGTTGCTCAGGCAGGCTCATGCGGCCATCCGGGTGGATTGAAAGTGGCGAAGCCGCCAGCCCCCCGCCATTGCGGCATCCCGCTGCCAGAGCGCGCTCGCCCACGACCTTGCGAGGACCGGCTGCGCTTCGCCATCGCGTTGAATCGTCAGGCACAACTCGCCCACCACCAGGGCGGCGTCACCCAACAGCGTGATCTCGGGCGCCTCCAAGGCCACAGAGAGAAAGCGCGGTCCACTGGCGATGAAATCCATCAGCTGGCTCTTGTTGTTCCGGCTGCCGGTGGCATGCACATAGACCAGTCGGTCGTGCAGCACCTCGCTCAACGTCAGCAGATCCCTCGCCACCACGGCGGCGCTGCGCCGCTGCTCACAACGTTGAAGCGCTGAAACATCGGCGTTGCGATCCATGTTCAGCCCTTCAGCGCGTGCGGCAGCCACAGGGCCAGTGCCGGGAACGACAGCAGAACACCCAGGCGCACAAAGTTGGACGCCACGTAAGGCGCCACACCCCGGTAGATGTCACTCAGCGCGATCTGGGGCGCCACGCCCTTGACCACGAACACATTCATGCCCAGGGGCGGGATCAGCATACCCAGCTCAATGATCACCACGTTGACCACGCCCCACCAGACCGGGTCGAAGCCCCAGCTCTTGATGAGGGGTAGCACGAAGGGCATGGTGACCACCATGGCAGCGACCTCATCAAAGATCGCACCAGCCACCACGAACAGGCCCATCAGCACCAGCACGGCAGCCCACACCGGGATGCCCGATGCATTGACCGCCTCGACCAGGGCCTGGGGCGCTTGCGTGACGGCCGCGAAGTAGCCGAACAGCGACGCCCCGATGATCAACACATAAATCATGGCGGCCGTCGACGCGGTGGTGAGCAGTGCCGAGCGCAGCCGATCGCGCTTCAAGCTGCCGCGCCCCCAGGCGAAGCCGAAAGCCATGACCGCCCCCACCGCAGCGCTTTCCGTTGCCGTGAAGACGCCCAGCGCCATGCCGCCGATCACGGTGCACGCCAGCACCAGCACCGGCCAGCTTGAACGCAGCGCCCGCCAGCGCTCTGCGGCGGTGGCCTTCGGCCCCACGGGTGCGGCCTGTGGGTTCCAGCGCGTGTAGATGGAAATCGTCGACAGATGCAGCAGCACGGCAATCAGCGCTGGCACCAGGGCGGCGATGTACAGGGTGATGATCAGTTCCTGCGCAAGCACCGCATAGATCACCATGATCGAGGACGGCGGAATCAGGATGCCGAGCGTGCCGCCGGACGCCACGGTGCCGGCCGCAAAGCCGGGCGAATAGCCGCGCGACAACATGGAGGGCAGCGACGCCTTTCCAAACGTCGCGGCGGTCGCCACCGAGCTCCCGCAGACAGCGCCAAAGCCTGCGCAGCCGCCGATGGTGGCCATCGCCAGCCCGCCGCGGCGATGGCCCACCACCGCATAGGCCAGCCGGTACAGGTCCTCCGAAAGCCCTGCCATGCCGGCGAAGGCGCCCATCAGCACGAACAGTGGAATGGTTGCCAGATCGAGCGAGGCCAGGTTGTTCGATGTCTCCGAAGCGATCATGGCCAGCGCAGGCTCGAAGCCGGCGAGCAAGCCAAAGCCCACCACCCCCGCAATGCCCATCGCAACGCCCACGGGCACATGCAGGGCGATCAGCACGAAGGTGCCGAGCAAGCCCCACCCCGTCAACAGGACCGAATCGCTCATGCCTCGTCCCCCGGCTTGTCCCAGGCGGTGAGCAAGGCGGCCAGGGCAGCCACCACGATGAACAACGCGACGACCGCCCACCAGGGCCAGAGCGACCAGCGCAGCACGGGGATGGTCTGGCCATCGAGCTTCAGGCCCTGCGCAAATCGAATGTATTGCCAGGCCATCACGCCAAAGAAGCACGCGCTGACCAGCGCGGCGAACCGATCCAGCCAACGCGTTGCCCGCTCGCCCAGGGCGGCGCCCAGCGCGTCGATGGCGATGTTGCCGCGGCTGCTCAACACGTAGGGCATGCACGCCGCGAGCAGGATGGCCCCGCTCAGCGAGGCGATGTCCACAAAGCCACGCATCGGGCTGGCAAAGACATAGCGCATCACGACATCGACGGTGGTCGCCGCGGCGAGCACCAGCAAACCGGTGGCGGCAGCCGTCGCGAGCCAGCGGGCACAGCCGTGCGCGCCACGCGCTGCAGAGGTTCCCAACACGTCAGGAGCCCGCACGAACGCGCTTGAGCTGCTCGATGAACGCCTTGTGGATGCGCTCATTGCGTGGCTTGGTCGTGCGCCAGGTCTCATTCACCGGGTCAATCTGGCGCTTCCATTCGGCCAGCTCCGACGCGCTGGGCGCCACGACCTGGTTGCGCCCCGACTTGGACACACGCTGGCGCACCTCCTGCTCCTGGCGATCGAATGCTTCGCCTAGTTTGCGCGCCAGGGCTTCCCCACTGAACTTGTCGATGGCCGCCCTCGCGGCCGGCGCCAATGCGTCGTACTTGTCCTGGCGCATGACCACGCCGACGGCGACCGCACCGAGCGGGATGTCCAGGTGCTGTGAACTGACCTCGTTGACCTTGAAGTCGCCCACGAAGCCCCAGTTGTTCAGCGTCATGTCGACGACACCGCGCGAAAGCGATTCGGCGATCTGGCCACCACCCACCTGCACCGGCGCACCACCCAGGGCCTCAACCACGCGCGTGAGGTGATCCCCCGACACGCGCACCCGCTTGCCCTTCATGTCGGCGGGCATGCGCACCGGCTGATTGCCGTGGATGGCCACCGGCGGCGTGGCGGCCAATGCCAGCATCTTCAGGCCCTCGAAGCCGACCAGGGCACCGGATGCGTACAGCCGGTGCAATGCCAGGCTTGCCTCCGTGGCGTTGGTCGTTATGAAGGGAAGGCCCACCACCTCCGTGTCGTCGAAGCGACCCGGCGTATAGGGCAGCACGATCCATCCAAGATCGGCAACGCCATCGGTCACAAGCTTCAGTTGCTGCAACGGATTGCGACCAAGCGTTCCCCCCGCAAACATATCGATCTGCAATGTGCCGTTCGAAGCGGCGCTGGCGTCGCGCGCCAACGGGCTGAGCACGTTGGCCGTGATGTTGGCCATGGGCGGCTCGAAGCTCGTGAACTTGAGCTTGACGTGATCAGCCGCTTGCGAAAGCGCCGGTGCCATGCACACAGAGGCCACTGCGGCCATCAGGTGGCGGCGACTCATTCGAATCAGACTCATGGTTTGTCTCCGGGGTGGGTGAATCGGGTTGTTTGGTGGGCCATGGATCGGTCGTGCGCTCATCCCTTGGCCGACGGAACCACCATGCAGACCGCCGTGGCGTTGGCCACGACGTCGGTGCCCTGGCTGAGTTCAGCGCGTGCGTGCGCCACGTTGCGCCCCTTGCGCACCAGTTGCGCGCGCCCTTGCAGCGCGCCAATCTGCGCCGCCTTCAGGAACGAGACATTCAGGTTGAGCGTTGCCACGCGCTCGCCTGCGGCCAAGCTGGCATCGACCAGGCTGGCGGTGAGTGCATCGAGCATGGCGACGAGCATTCCGCCCTGGACATGCCCCGCGGGGTTGGCAAACGAGGGCTGGGCGTCGAACTCGGCCTCCAGTTCGCCCCGATCCGGATCGACGCGCACGAAGCGTTGCCCCAGCAGAAGTGCCACCGGTGGTGGTGGGACTTCGCCCCGATGCATGCGCCAGAACCAGCTGTCTCTCACTTCGTTCATGGCCAGCCGCTTATTCAACGCCCATGCGTTGCGCCATTTCCGCGCGCCACTCGCTGCGCGGCCGGAAGCCCGGCAGCGATCGGGCGTGGGCTTCAGCGACGGCCATGATGTCGCCCTCGGGCGGGCTCAGGTCCACGGGCACCCGCATGGGTTGC
>CALMPB010000362.1 GCA_937871985.1 uncultured Burkholderiaceae bacterium | reverse complement strand
CCCCGGCGTCTGGCTGGCCGCCGGTATACTGCTTGGCCAGTGCCTGCGCGCGTGCCACGGCCTGCGCGGCGGTACGCAAGACTACGCCGTCTTCGGTTTCCTCCAGAAAGACCGCGCCGCCGCTTGTGAGCCCAAGTCGCTTGCGCACGTCTGCAGGAAGGCACATGCGCCCATTTGGAGTAATATTGACCTGTAGAGTCATGCTGACCTCGCGTTGAACGACATGCACCAGAGCAATACATAATGCACGGCGCGGCGCTTTGCCACACGGAATTATCCATGTCACAAAGGCAGAGATGAGTCACACATGGGCTACCGGTGAAAATCGCGGTTTTTTACGATAACTATGATTCTCGTAAAAAACATTTGGCGGCTCTGAGAGGGGTGATTTCCGTCTACCTAAATGGCGGACGGACAAATGTCGGCGATGATGCCAGCGAGCGGACCGGATCGTGCTTCATAGGCTTACCGAAGCTGATCGCCGATCCCTCAAAGCGCATTACCGGTCGGATCCTCAATTGGAAGGAACGCTGGGCAAATCAGTGTGACAGCGCCCAGAACCCGCCCAGACCATCGGCCGATCCGTGGGCGGCTCGATCAGTCACATATCGGGGCATTGCGCCGGCCATGGCTGATCAATGGACGATCACCCGATGTGCCAAGTCATTACAGGCATGTAAATTGCGTTGACAGATTGTTTAATCGATCCCGATAAATCGACCCTGAAAGCGGGGTTTCATGAACGAATATCGTAGTGCAAGTGGCGACAATCTGAAGCTGATGCTGGCAGTTCTTGGGATGGCCCTTTTTTCGATTCTGACCTTTGGCGCCGGACTGATCCCAGTCGGAATCATGGTGTTGGGAGCATTCTTGGCCTGGCGCTCACGCGACACGAAGAATGTGCTTGTTACATCGCGACTAATGCAATTTTGTCTCGTCTTGGGCGGAGCGCTTCTCTTTTATCATGCGGTGATGTACGAATTCGGCGCCAGTTATTACGAGGACCGAGTGATTGAAGGTTGGTCGTGCTTCATCGGCGCGGTCGCGGTTCAATTTCTTTGGATTGGTCCCGTAACGCGAAAGATCGAATCATTAGAATCAGTTGACATTTCTCTCGCTGATGAAGCTCCGACGATCATGCAACGGGAGTCTCTGGCTAGCTACTCAACGGCCGATGAATTGCGTAAATGGCGTTCACTGCTCGACGACGGTACGATCACGGAGAAGCAATTTGACGACGCCCGTCAGAAACTCCTGAATGGCTGATCGGGTCGAAGGGTATGCCGAGTACGAAAAAAAGGCGCCAATCGGCGCCTTTTTATTGAAGATAATCTTGCTCGTGAAGATGTCGCGTCAGGCTTAGGACGACATATTGGTCGACGGTACGGTTACCCTCAGCTGTAGCGAGTTCGAGAGCGTCTTTCAGTTCGGGTTTCGGTTTGCCATAAATGCCGGACGGAGATGGCCGAGAAAAATCTCAGGTCAAAAGCTACGCTCCCGCGCGTTTTTCAGCCTGGGCAATCGCGTCAACGATTCACAGACGGGTGGCTTTTCTGGCGGTACCTGACTTTTACAGCCACAGCCTTCCCGCTGAATGTGACTTCTCCCTCAGTGCGTGTTCGATAGTACGGATTTCCGTTCGGCCCGACGCCAGCCTGATATCTTTCATCATGCCTCGTAACATGGCGGTCCCAATGAAACTCAATGAACGCATTTCCCCCAACCTGGGCCGTGTAGAGTTGAATTATCTGCTCCACCTCTTCGACCGATTTCAAGGTCAGGGGTGTTTCAATCCAGCGAATGCGCTCAATGACATCGTAGCCTCGAACAAAATCACTTTTCGAGTGGCCAACAAATGCTTTCCGGAGCTCATCTACCTTCCGAACTTCAACCATCAACGCGTGTGAGCCTTCCTCGGAGACTGCCCAATCGAAATCGCCGAGACTGTGATAAGGGCGAAGCAGCGGCCCCCACCTTTCCTCGAAATCGGACGATCTATTTTCCGAGTTTGAAATGAGCTTCCCGGTCACAATACACTTTACGCAGCGTCGCTTCTCGAAGCAATTAAAGCATGATCTAGTGACTACGGATATCAGCCCTGGGTCGGCTGATTGAACCTTAAAGCTGTCCTCCAAAGGGCCGATGTAATTTATCCCGTTCATTGAATTTCCACAAAATCCGCATTTATCTTTGCGCAGTTCGGTCGATATAACTTTTCTCAGAGATCTCATGGAAATCCTCGTCGCACCTTGGCACGCCAATATCTGGCGTTCGCAAAATTCCCTTTTAGCAAGGAAACACTAACAATGAGATACGGGTACTGCTGGCTGTGAGGCACCGTTAGCCCTGGCCGAGAATCATGACCAATGGCCGGTCTGATTTTGGAAATCAATCTTCCCGAGCGAGCGAGCAATGTAATTATAAGCCTAACAGGTTTAACGCAAAGCAAGAGGGTGATATCGGCGAGACTATGACCAACTCATGCGGCACCGATCCGGAGGCAATCGCTTTGACCCAATGCGCTGTGCCCGATCGGCAACTCGTCGACGTCACCGTCCTCGATGCCATTTCGCCAGATGACTTCTCCCGTTTGGCGCCAGAGCTGCCCGGGCTCTCGAGCGATGACAGTGAGCGCGTGCACAAATATACGCTACGCGCGTCGGCGACAAATACCCTGCGTGCCTACAAATCAGACTGGCGGTTGTTTGTCGCCTGGTGCGCCGAACGGGGTTACACGGCGTTGCCTGCGTCGCCGGAAACGACTGCCGCCTACCTTACCGACCTGGCCGAGAACGGCTCATCGCACACGCGAGGGCGTAAGCTCGCAAAGTCTACCATCGGCCGAAAACTGGCGGCGATCGTGTTCGCGCATCGAGTTGCCGAATATGATCCACCGACCCAGCAAAGCGGTTCAGCCCGACTAGAGCGAGCTTGGAGCGGCATCCGCACGGACGCCAACGGTCGCAACCCGATCCAGAAGCGCGCTGCTACCCAGCCCATCCTTTCAGCGATGATCGGAGCGATCGAGGGCAATGACGCAAGAGCCTTACGCGATCGCGCGCTCCTCGCGATCGGCATGACAGGCGCGCTCCGTCGCTCCGAGCTTGTGTCGATCCAGCGCGAGCACATCGAGTTCCTGCCCGATGGCATCAGCATCGCTATCGGTCGCTCGAAGACAGACCAGACAGGCAAGGGCGCGACCATCCACATTCCGCGCGGCGATGTCCTTTCAGCAGTGAGCCATCTCGAGCGGTGGCTGGAGGCAGCAGCGATTTCCAGCGGCCCAGTCTTCCTCAAGATGACGCCGCAAGGTCGGGTCGGCACCAAGGCAATGTCTGCCCATGGCGCCGCGCACGTCATTAAGGCCGCGGCCGGCGCTGCTGGCTATGACCCTTCCCGCTTTTCCGGGCATTCGCTGCGCGCAGGATTTCTGACCGAGGCGGCTAACCAGGGCGAGGATCTTTTCAGCATGAAAGCCCAGAGCCGGCATAAATCAACCGAAGTGCTCGTCGGATACGTGCGCAGAAGAGAAGGCTTCAAAAACAGCGCTGCTCGAAAATTCTCATAGATTTAAGAGGATTTAATAGAAGCCTGATTACCATTCCACCGTACATCTCTATAGCGTAACGCCTCAAGCAAATCGGTGGTTCACTTGTCAAAACGTATTATCACTATGGGTCGGTATGGTGCGCTCATTGCCGCCGGATTTATAGTATTATGTTCGTATCCGGCAGCTAATGCACAGGAATCATCACTTGTAGGACACGAACGGCGTGCGTTCGGCCAGGCTGGTGGGTGGATAATACTGAAAACATCACGCCCCGATTGCTGGATGATGCAAGGCTATAAAGAATCCCTCTATGGTATTAGCCATTCAACAGATCGTGGTTGGGGCTTGCTGATTACTACGAAGGAGAAACACCAAGCCTATAGCTTGAACCTTCTGGTAGGCCTCAAGATGGCTCTTACGGATTCTCACTGGCAGCACCTAAATCTAACATTTGAAAATAGGGGTACGACAAACGGGGTCGAATACGTTTACGAGGCACAGATCACCAAAGACCAACTCGCCCAAATATTTTCAAATAAGTGGATGTCTGTCTCTGGCTTTTACAAAACCGAATATGGGTCGGGACAATTTTCACAGGCTTATGAACTTAAATTCAATGATGATGGAACCGACGTATTTGATAGCTGTATAAAAAGCGTTCGGTAAACATGCATGATATCAAAATGGGGGGAATATGTCATTTGATTGGGTAGTAGCTGCTTTTGCGCTCATCGCGGCTTTCTTTTTCTTCATCTGGCGTGGAAATCGCCGGAGAGAAGCACGCCATGAGCAACGTATAATAGACAATCAGGCTCTCCATTCCGAGAGAAAGAGGAAAGCAGCAGCTGAAGCTTTATGGCTTGCGAACCGGCAGGAGGCTGGATGGCAATTTGTCACCCCTGGAAGTCTGATGAAGATACCTCAGCAGCCAGTATGCTACATCATGGTATCAAAGGATGGTAAAACCCTCTGCTTCGAGAAGAGGGATGGCGAATTCAATATCGAGGCTGATCCATTTCTTGTCGTCCAAATGGCGAATATTGCGTCTCTCGATATAGTGCGCCCTTCGACAACCTTGTATCGATCAGTCGATGTTCCTGATACGATTACTAATGTAAAACGAAAAAGCCCGGTGAAGCGCGGGCTAGTGGGCCTTGCTGTTCTAGGTCCGGCAGGTGCTGTGATTGGTGCCGCTTCCGGTTTGAAAGATGACGTCAGCATCCAAACAACGACGAAGCGCGTCACTGAAAGCTATCAGGGCGAGGGGAACCCTCGCTTGGCAATTGGTACGAATGACCCAGCAAACCCTTATTTTGAAATTCGTTTTTTAGATTCGACACAGTGTGACATATGGCTTCACCGCATTCGGGTTTTGCGGGAAAATGCGACTGGCAATATCGCTCGCTGATGACGCGTGAGGTCATCGTCGTTGCGATCGACAATGGTTTTGCCATGATAAGGCATCAGCAGAGGTAGCTGAAGACAGCGGAAATCCTCTACGAGAGAGTGATTCAAAAATGACCCACAAAGTAGGTTCGGCGCCAGCTTCCGGATAGACGTGGCCAACCAGGGTGAGGATCTTTTCAGCATGAAAGCGCGGAGCCGGAATAATTCCACTGGAGTGGGGGCCGGATATGTGCGTCGCGCGGACGGGATCAGGGTCAGCGCGGCGCGGGAATTATCGTAAATGGTACGGTGGAAAATGCTTGGACGCCTGAAACTCGAAGATAAGAGATTTCATT
>CALMPB010000361.1 GCA_937871985.1 uncultured Burkholderiaceae bacterium | reverse complement strand
TAATAAAAAGCACCTTTTTCCCATCGAACCGCGGCTGATTATTCAGTGCTCGGCGGCCCACATCGATCTTGAGCGCGGAACTGCACCAGCGTGTTTGTAGGCTGGCTGAGACCTGGGGAAATTTCAGCCGTGTGCCCGGTTTGGCCCGCTGTGTGTCGCGTGCCAGCGTGATCAGACCCTCGGGCGTCTCAATATGGTGAGGCCGGCCGTAGCTGTTGTCTTTGAGCATTTCCCCCTCAAAGCCGCCATCGAGCCAAGAAAAATATATCGGCAAGCCAAAGGCCGCGGCCAGCTTGCGGTTGTAGTCGGCCATGAAGGGCCAGTCCATGAGGGTAGACCCTTCGCGCCCGTCGACATCGTGATGCCAAAGCTCGACACGGTCCATATCTACGCCGGCGTCGATCAGGGTAAGCAAGCAGGCGATGGAATCTTTACCTCCGGACATGCACAGCACGATATGATCGTAACCGTCCAGGTCGATGTTGGGCGCTGAAAAGAAGGTGCCCGATGGTGCGGACTGGCTAGCATGGGCCGAACCAAGCTGCAGGGCGAGCTGCTGGCCCAGTGCCGGAATCGTGTATTTGTCGTCAAGGTCAAGCATCGTGTTTCGCCGAAAGGAATAGAAATTACCGGGGCTTATTGGCGGTCAGAATCACCACGGAGACTGACGCACTCGGAAACGCATTGTCGTAGGGCTTGCTGTACTCGCAGTTCCAGCCAGGGATAAGGTCTTTGCCGCGTGCGCTGGCAGGAAGAATCGCCACCAGGCGCCCGCCGGCTTTCAGTAGACTTGCCGCCGCGCTCAAGTGCTCCTGCCAGCGCCCCTCGCTAAACGGCGGGTTCATGACGATGCGGTCAAAGCGTTGAGCTGTAATCGTGGCCCAGGACAAGAAATCGTCATTCACAACATTGGCCAGGCCCAGCGACTCCAGCACTTTGCAATGCAAGGCGCTTATCTCGACGCATGTGGTCGATGGCGGAAGGCGCTTGGCGATTTGCCCTGTGCCGGCGCTGGGCTCAAGCGTTTCGTCGCCGTCTTGAATGTCAGCCAGTCGAACGACATCATCAGCCAAGAAATCCATCGTCGGATAAAACTGGTGGGTTTTCGCATCCGGCAAGCATCCGGAGGCCACGATTTGCGCGATGACTTCGTGAGGGTTGTAGTCAAACTGCCAATATTCGTATGCCTTCCCCTGGACGGCAGGGGTGCCGCCGATAGCGGCAAGAATGGAGTCGACCTCGCTGCGAAGGGCCTTGCTGGCGCTCAGGCTTGATGCCCGAAAACTCAACGTGTTCGGTATCCGCTCATATCCCGTATCAAAGCCGCGCTGTACGCGCCGCAACGCCGGCTCCAAGCTTTCAAGCATGCTCAGGACCGCAAACGGCAATGGGCGCTGAATCATTTGCCATTCCTTATGCTTGCGCTTGGGCGGAGTGCGAAAGCTTGCCGGAATGGCTGCTGGGTACAGATTCGCCAGGACGGAATTGAGCCGCCAAGCCATGTCGGGGTGGATTTCAACGTGTGCCGTGCCCTTTAGGTAGACGCGGATGCGCAAGGCGCCGCCATCAAGTGGTATCCATTGGCCGGGCTGGTCACGTCGGGCATTCTCGATGATGGAGTTAGAGGCGCAATGAGTCGGGTCATCGCGCCCCATGAACTTCGCAATCACGCAACGCAGGTCATTGATAATCCCCATGTTGGCGTAATTGGAAGAGGTATGCCCGCCGCTGTAAAAACTGAACATATTGGCAATGATCATGCGCTTGCTAAATCCCTGGGGGCAGTTCGTGACGTGCTCGTGAGAAAGAGCGCGAAAGATGCCGTCCACGCGTTCGCTAAAGAACCGGGAGCGTGAGTGAATCAGATCCATGAGGGTGCCGCGTACGGTTTCCTCTTCGAAATCCGGCAGGGGGGCAACCTTCCAAATTTCTTTGTAGCCATTGATCGTCCTGTCGAAGATGCGATCTTTCATGCCCAAGGGGTGCAGGATCTGTTCATTCCACTCGTTGCGCCGTGCTTGCGGCATGAGATCGTACACGTCCGTGAGATCCAAGGCACGCTTCCAGTAGGAGGCGTTCAAGGCACCAATGGCGCCCGGCGTTTGAAACAGCTTGTCCACGTACAGCGTACGGTGCAGCATTTCATCGCCGGCATTGCCTTGAATGAAGTACCCGATCACGCTGCCCAGATCGCTGTTGACCATCTTGGCCACCTCGTCGATCTTCATTCGAGCCGAACGGTACTGGCTGAGCAGTTCGTCAATGGCGTCGGTTGCGACGGGGGCAAAGAAGGTCCAGTCCTTGTCAAGCACTTCAGCAGTCATGGCAAATCCTAAAAGGAAAACTATTTAAACATCAATAAATGATATTATAAATAAAATTTGCCAGTATTCAAGCTTTTTCACTTTCAGACCGGGCAAGTCCATGAAACTGCCCGATAAAGGCTCTTACACAGACCGCCTCAGCGGCGAGTCGCGTCTAAGCTTGAGTCCTTGTAACTAAACCTAAAGGCGCGACCCCATGCTTTTTGAACTGCCCATTGAATTTCTGGCCCATGTGTACCCGCTCATGCACTCGATTCCCGCCATCGTGCAGGCCCTGGCCGCATAAGCGCCGGCATGCAAAGCGCAGGACATGACAAGGAGCAAAAATAATGAATGAAGCCGATAACAACGAAGCCGGGTGGGAAAGAAAGCTCCTTACCGATTACTTTCACACCATCCATAAAGAGCAAGTGCGGGATCGGCGCTGGAGCCTGGCCCTGCGCACGATCAAGGCGGTGGGGGTGGTGCTCATGATGCTGGTGGCGTACACCCTGGTGCAACGCCCCAGTCTCTTGCCCTGGCAATCGGAGCAAGCGAACGAACCTCATACCGCACAGATTCTTGTCAAAGGCACGATTGATGCCGGATCGCCGGCCAGTGCCGATAACCTGGTTCCGGCGATCAAGGCGGCTTTCGACAGCAAACAGTCCCGTGCTGTCATCATTCGTGTGAATTCCCCCGGCGGCAGTGCCGTGCAGGCCGGGCTTATGTATGACGAAATCAAGGCGCAACGACAGATTCATCCCGACAAGCCTGTGTACGCAGTCATCGACGACATTGGCGCGTCTGGCGGCTACTACGTGGCCATGGCGGCGGACAAGATTTTTGCCAACCGCGCAAGCCTCGTGGGTTCAATCGGTGTCATCAGCTCAAGCTTTGGTTTTACGGAGCTGATGCAAAAGCTGGGGATCGAGCGTCGTGCCATCACGGCCGGCTCCCATAAAGACCTGCTTGATCCTTTCCAGCCCTTGAGCGATGAAACGCGCAATTTCTGGGAATCGGTGCTGGCTCAAACGCACAAGCAGTTTGTCGACCGCGTGGTGGAAAGCCGCGGTGATCGCTTAAAGCGCCAGGATGCGGATCTGTTTTCAGGGTTGATCTGGAACGGCGAGCAGGCACTGGATCTAGGCCTGATTGATGGACTGCAAAGTGTCGACGCCGTGGCTCGCAATGTCGTAGGCGTTGCCAAGATCGTGAACTACACACCCCGAGAGGACGTCTTCAGCAAATTGGCGGGCAAGGCGTCTATGAAAGCGGCCGCTGCGCTGGACTCCTTTCTTTCCGTACATCTTTCTTACTAAGGATTTATCACTCATGAGTACTCCAAAATCGCAACCGAATTACATGCCTGCCCTGGTGGGTGCGGTGATTGCGGCCTTCACATTGATTGTTGCCGGCGGCGCCTTCGTCGCCTATTCGCTGTCGCAGCAAGCCAAGCAGACCAATGAAATTGGTTCCGCGCTGGTGCGTCTGGCCACAAAGATCGACGCTCAACCGGCTGCGCCTACGGGGCCCGAGTTCCAGAAGGCCGTCGTATCAGCCATTGAGCAGATTGCCGAGTCCAAACGTCAGGAAATTGCCAAGGCCAAGCAGGCAAAGTACATTAACGCGCCAGAGCAAGGTCCGGAAGGCAAGCATATTTATGGTTCGCCCAATGCCCGCTTCACCTTGGTCGAGTTTTCGGACTTCGAGTGTCCCTACTGCAAGCGCTTTCACGAAACGCCGAAGCGGCTTGCCGATCAAAGTAATGGCAACGTGAACTGGCAGTGGAAACACATGCCGCTCTCGTTCCACAATCCGGCAGCGCATAGCCTGGCCGTCGCCTCCGAGTGTGTCGCCGAACTGGGCGGCAACCGCAAGTTCTGGATATTTGCCGAAGACGTATTTCTCCATACTCGCGGCAATGGCCAGGGGCTGCAGGGCGTGAGTACGTTCGCGGCCGATGCAGGTGTCGATGAGACAAAGTTCAACGAGTGCATGTCATCCGGCCGCCATCAAGCGACAGTTGAATCGGATATTAATCAGGCGACGAAGCTTGGCGTGACTGGCACTCCAGCCACTTTCTTGGTCGACAACTCCACCGGTAAAAGCGTGATGCTGGGCGGCGCCCAGCCGCCTGAGGCATTCGTTGCCGCAATGCGCAAGATGATGGCTGAAAGCAATTCGGCTGACGACAGTGGTGCCAAGGCTGCGGCCCAGGGTTAAAAGGAATCCGCCTGCCATGTGGAACGTCGTCTCAACACACTGTATCAAGCACGTAGAAACGGGGTTGTGTTTTACGCCGCTTGCGCATTATTGGCGTGTCGACCTGAAAAGCTTGGATCGCTATCAAAGCATGGCGGGCAAGGCCATTGAGCCGGAACGAGTCAATATTCTGGAGCTGGAATGTGCCTTGTGGGCTTATGGGCGCGAGTTAATGCCCGAACCCATGGCGGCGGTTGCGTGAGGCGAATTTAGCATGCTAAATCGACGGTGAATAACTCGGTGGCGGGCGCGAATATGCGCCCGCTGTTTTTATAGGTGAAAACGGATAAACAATCAATAAACGATGCTATAATAATCTTCCTTAAAACAGGAAACCGACATGGAATACGACAAAGCTTTAGAGAAAATCAAGAAGTGTCTGGCCTTGTCCCGAAGTGGCAATGAGCACGAGGCGGGCAACGCGATGCGTCAAGCGCAAGCGCTGATGCGACAGCACAACGTAGAGCATAAAGACGTGCTGGCCATGCATGTTCGGGAAGCGCGTGTGCGTACGCGCAGCAAATCACAGCCAACCAAATGGGAGCATTATTTAGTTAACGCGGTTTGCCATGCGTTTGTTTGCGAAAGCCTGTACATGTGCTATGAGCAAGAAAAAGCGGTATGGGCCTTCATCGGCGAGGGCCCCAGCGCACAGGTGGCGGCTTATGCCTATGAAGTCCTGCATCGCCAAATTGCCAGCGGCCGTCGTCGATTCATCGCTGAAC
>CALMPB010000360.1 GCA_937871985.1 uncultured Burkholderiaceae bacterium | reverse complement strand
CGGTGGAAGAATGTCTACCGATCCAAGCCGGGCGCAACGACTGGGCGATGTGTCTGGCCGGCGAGAACGCCTGCCCGCCCGAGAATGTGGGTGGGCCAGCGGGTTACATGGACTTCCTGCAGGCCATGCGCGACCCGAACCAACAGCAGCACGCCGACTATTGGCGTTGGTGGGGTGGGCCGTTCGACCCGAATGCCTTCAGCATCAACGCGGCCAACATGATGATCCGCAAGCTGCGCTGAAATCATCGGGTCGCGTCAAGGTGGGTTGGCTGAACGCTTACGCTCCTTCTGAGCTCGGAAAATGGCTGATCTTCACCTGCCGCAGCTTCACGGCGCTGGTAAGAAGCTACAAGGTGCGCCAGGAGCTCATCACGCAGCACAGCCCCGAGTAGAACGGCCTAGTCGATCTGGCCATTCGCACACACAAGGAGCAATGTGTGATCCGCACCGCACAGCTTCGAATCGCTGCAGCATGCCAGCGAATGGTCGGCAACTCGATCCACTTCTACACCATCGGCGTTCACACCAATCGCACTACATGAGAACCGCTGCTGAGGCATTCACATTCTCAACCTAACCTTTGCAGGTTCTGCTAGGTCAATACGCGTAGCTCGGATATGAACGCTGTACAAAAAGCCTACATTTCCAAGCGCCAACGAGTTCCAGGCTGGACACAAGCCGCGCCTGATTCCGGCGGGGTCGATTGCCGAAGATTGGCAGGACGCCGGACACCGCGCGAAAGGAGCAGTTCACTCGGCACTGGAGCCCCGGCACAGGCCGATAGGCGTTTGCTTTCCGCCAAGGGTCAGGCGTGACGCTCCACGCGCATTTCGGGATGAACCACTTCACCTTCATGCAGGATCTGCAGGTCATCCAGCCACAGGCTGCAGCCCCGCATGGGCAGGTCCAGATGACACGCTGTATCGTTGGTTCCGCCTACTTCGGCGTTCGGGCCAAGAGAGAAAAGCACGTTCCCATAGAATGAAAGCGCGTTCATCACATGCTCATGGGAAAGCTCGCGTGTCACCGAAAACTGATACCAGCGGGCCTTTTCGTTCAGGCCCCAACCGATATGAGAGACAGCATATGCACGGGGATCGTCAAAGCTGTCCATGTAGCTCTTGAGGAGCTGCGCATCCATTCCTTCGCCGGTGATGCTGACAACCATGCCCTTCTCTACTTGAAGGACCACCGGTGATGTTACGTACTGCTTGAATGCGCAAAGGATGTCCCCCGGCTGCAGGACAACCTGGCCGTTCACTCCTCCGTCATTGCCCTGCGTGAACGAGAAGCCGGAAGGAAAGTGATCCCATCGCCCAGGCTCATCGGTGTAGCCGTACTCCGAGATCACCCTGTACTGGCCGAGTTGATAGGTAATGTCGGTGCCTGCGGCCGAAGTGAATCGCAGTGTGCGCGCCTTCTCCAGAAGACCTTTCGCAAATTCGACGCGTCGACGCAAGTCCACGGTCGGAAACATCTGTTTGAGTACATGGAAGGGCTCCATCACCCGCAAGACGCGCACACCGGCCTCCTGTATCTCTGCTTGCTCACGTGAAAACAGCAGGCCAACCATGTCAATGACCATGTCGGCCGACTTGAGCGTCTGCATCGCGAGTGCATTGCCAGTCACCGGGTGGCGACCTTGAACACCCACAGCGTTGCGCTGCCCGCGACGGAGGTTTAGGTTGAGTGTGGTTGCACCAAGGTCACTCGCAGCCGCCATGAATGCGTGAGCGTTTTCAGCCCACTCGTCATCGGCCGTAAGCACAACCACAGTCTCACCCGCCTTCACACCGCAGAGAGACAACTCCTGCACGAAAAGGTCCCGCATTTCAGCGTCTAACTTCAACGCCCGCTCCTTCGAAGTTTTGAAAGTGACGACGCAGGACTTGGTCCAGCACCTTGCTGAATGCCCCAAAGTCCTCCGCTTGCATCTGATGACCAACGCCAGCAATCGGGACCACGTCAACGTCTGCGCGCAACTCCCGGAACTCTTTCGCGTCGGCCGCCGAAACCACACCGCCGTCGGGTGCATAGATCATTGAAACCGGCACCCGCGTTCTGGCGAAATCGCTGAACATATCCGTGCCATGGAACTCTTCATACGCCACACGGACCGCGCGTTCATCGCAGGTAGGCAGCCATTCGTTGCGCAAGCGCTGTAGCTCGTCCGGCCAAGCAGCCGCAGGGCTCGCGCGCAATGCCTCAAGGCCTTCTCCACGCTTCGCCGCCTCAAGCAGGCCAAGCGTGCGCTCCATCGGGATGGGGTATGGCCGGCGCCCGGGGCCACTCGTGGGGGGATCGACCAGAACAAGCGAATTGAAGAGTTTCGGCGCCAGCGTTGCCGCGCGCAATCCGATACGTGCGCCCATTGAATGGCCGATCAGTAGAACCGGCCCAAGCGCCATCGCGTTGACAAACGCGGACACATCTTGAGCACAAGCATCAAAACTGTATGCAAGATCGACGCCGCTCTCTGAAAGGCCTCGACCCCGTACATCAAGCACATAACAATCAAATCTTTGTGCAAGCCATTCGCCCACGTGCGACCAGAGAACGGCTGGGCTCACGATACCTGGCACGATGACGATGCGGGGACCCGTACTCGGAAAGTGCAAATAGTGCTGTCGAATGCCATTTGCCCGTACCTGCCCACCGAAAGAAAAGCTTGACATTAAATGACCTGAGATTGGGTAGCTCTACACCCGACGAAAATTCTATCACCAAGAACTTCATTCTATTTTTCCGTCTAAACCAGGTATGGAGCCGCCTGCCTTGGCCCAAGGGGCCACCAATCTGCACGGAGACGCTTGAGCCGCTGTGGCAGGCGGAAAGCCTTGTTGGCCTACGCCGCGGCGCAGCTGGACGGCCTCGGCCAGATGGCGCATCTTTGAGAGTCTCGCTCGCATCCAGGGAGCGATGCTGCGAGCTGACGTTCCCCCGGAAACCGGACAGTTCTGAACTACAGGCTGGCTGCTTCGTTGGGTTGAACTGACCTGCTGTTGACGAACTCGTTCGGGGTCAGGTTGCCGAGTGAGCCGCGTGGGCGGTGGTGGTTGTAGTCGTCCCGCCAGGGGTCTGTCCGGAATTTTGTGTGCGAGGCATAGCATGACCACTTGGAGCACCTATGCCAATAAGC
>CALMPB010000359.1 GCA_937871985.1 uncultured Burkholderiaceae bacterium | reverse complement strand
AGAGCAACGGCCTTCTAATCCGTCGGTCGCAGGTTCGAATCCTGCCGGGGGCACCCAACGCTCAAGGTTCCAACTTTGGCCCAACGAATCAGTGGTCGAGGTTGGAACCTTGTTGCCTTTTTCGGTTGTTGAGGCGTATTCGGCCGCTTCTTCGTGGATCTGATCACTCAGCAGCATTTCGTAGGGCGGTGTCGGCTCGAATCTGACCTCGCCACCTCGGTCGATGTAGATCTTCGTGAAGAAGGCTTGGTTCATGAGTCTGCGATTGGCATCGTCACAACGCTCGTAGATCCCGGCGCAATCCCCCAGCAGGTTCAATGAGTCTTCGAGGGTGTTGTTCGTATCGACATACTCGTCGTTGTGAGCGTCGATGCGCAGGTTGATCTGGTCAAGGTTACCGAGAATACGATCTTGTTCTCGCTTTAGGACGCTGAGCGGAATCGCGTCTGCATAGTGGGCTTGCAGGAGCTTGTCTTGCTCGCGTGTGAGCTTGTCGCGTGTCGCAGTGAGCTGCTGGAGTTCCTCGGAATCACCCGCGAGAAGTTCGTCAAACTTGTGCTGGATCAGATCTCGAATGAGCGAACGTTGCGCAGGTGTGATCTCCATTTGCGTGTAGTAGTGCTCGATTTTTTGTTCGATAGCTTCGATCCGTATCGCTTGACGTGTGCAGTCGGTGCGTTTGGCGTGTCTGCCAGCACAGATGAAGTACGGATAGATCACGTCGTAGCTGTTCTTCGCGTGGTTGACGATGAGCCGTGAACCGCACTGGCCGCAGTACACCGTGCCTTTCAGATAGTGGTCGTGGACCTGTGTTGCGTCTGCAGCGGTCTTGTGGGAGCCCAACACTGACTGAACTTGGTACCAGACCTCGGCAGGGATGAGTGGTTCGTGGGAGCCGCGGTATGCCACCCCGCGGTAGATGATGTCGCCCTTGTAGTACGGGTTCGTGAGCATGCGATGGACGCTTGAAACTGCGAGACTCTTCGACGGCCTCCGTGGTGTTGGCAGCGTGCAAAGACCACGAGATGTCAGTTCATCGTGCAGCTGGCTCACCGTCCAGTCTCCTGAGGCGTACGCCTTGAACGCCCACTCAACGAGTGGTGCACGTTCGGTGTCAAATTCAACGGTACGTATTTCTCGACCGACCTCGTCACGTACGCGCACATTGATATACCCGATGGGTGCTTTGCCCACCGTTCCACCACTCGACGCCTTCTGAGTCATCCCCTTCACAACTTCAGTTGCGAGGTTGCGAGAGTAGAACTCTGCGATTGTCGACATGATGCCGTGTAGCAACATGCCCGAGGGCGTCTCGTCGATGTTCTCTGTTGCCGATACGAGCATCACCCCTGCTTCTTGCAGGGCCAGGTGGATCGTAACGTCGTCAGCCCTGTTGCGGGCAAGACGATCTACCTTGTGCACGATGCAGTACGCAACGTGATGCTGCTTGACGTACTTGATCATGCGCATCAGTTCAGGTCGGTCTGCTTTTCGGGCCGACTCACCCGCATCAACGAATTCTTCAACGACGACCGCACCGATCTGTTCAGCTTTTCGCCGGTTTGCTTCGCGCTGAGCCGGGATTGAGAAACCTTCGTCGGTGCCGCCTTTCTCTGCCTGTTCTTTCGTCGAGACACGCAGATATGACACCGCGACAGCGGTGCCTGGAGGTGGTGTGATCAGGCTTTGCACCGGATCGTATCTAACCGCTTGATCAGTCATGGGTCTTCCTCTCACGGAGATGACCCTCGCGCTGATGAAGATCTCAGCGGGGTGTTGATGTGAGAGGAACCCGAAGGCTCTAATGGTTGGTCGAAAGACCGGATTCGCTTGCCCGACAACGCCAGGGTTTGATGCCACAACACCCCGCATCTAACGCGAGGCTTGTCCGTCTATTCTACCGCCGCACCAGCAGAAACTAGGGGGTGATCGGAACTCAGGTTGCGCTGAGAACGCGGAGCTGGTGACGGAGTTGGTGATTTTGCCCCCCGCGCAGCTTTACTTCGTTGGAGGGTCATCCTGATAAGTGCTTCAGTGAGAAGGTTCAGATCCACGTCCTTGCGATGTAAGGGACGAATCACGATCTCACCGTCGAGCACGGACATTGGCTTGTGCACTGCTTCTGTAGTTGCCATCATTCAGTCGCCTCCTCAGCTTCCTGATCGATGCTGGCGAAGAATGCATCTTCCGCCCTCTCGCGTGCCTCAACTTGATCAAGCACGAACTGAACAAAGTCAGCTTCACGATCGGTGATGACCTGTTCCACGATCTCTTGCGAGTGTTCCTCGCCTGGCCACGGCGTTAGCCGAGTTGGACGATCTCGGTCACGGCGAGTGCCGCTGGCTGCAACCCAGTCTCGAAGGCGACCTCGCGCGTCGGCGAAGTCGCGATGCCAACCGAGCGGCGCAGACCCGTCTTGATTCGGGTCGTATGCGCAAAGCCAGTGAAGGTGCAGTGCCGACAATTCCCAAAGCAGTTCAGGGTGACGGTGCCAGAGTGGAGGTACTTCAGATGCCGGAAGGCCATATTCGACCCTGAGCCAGTTGACCCAGCGGTTGAGTTCGAGAAGTTCCTGCTCAAGATCGTGAGCACTTAGCAGGTTCCAGTTCACAGGGTGCGGTGCGTCTGCCACAGGCTCGGCGGCGTAGCTTCGTTGAGGTGCTTCATCGAAGGCCTCGTCGCGGGTAGCGTTGTCGTTCATCATTAGCTCCACAACTCAGCGGCCGAGCGTGGGAGCATCATTGCTCGGTCGCTGCTGAGGGGATGCAAATGCCCGGCTCTGCACTCGCGCAGGTGCTTCATGCTGGTGCGCATTCCGCGGACTGCGATCGACGTCATAACGGGTTCGAGCCGCATCGTGGCCGATGCGTTTTGCTACGAATTCTTCGCTCTCGATCGCTTGACCGTCGCGCTCGTAGTTGACCGGGCGCTGATATCCCTCGGCAATGAAGCTGTCGCCCTTGGCAAAGCGCTCATGAACACGTTCAGCCGACCGGCCAAACATCACCAGGTGGTGGTAGGTGCTTTCGAGCTGAGTGAACGTGCCATCCTCTTCGCGCCGAAAGTGCTCTTGTCCGAACTTCATGTAGAGCCGTGGGTCACCCTTGGCTGTCATCGTGAGTTCGGGTTCTCTGGCGATGAAACCAGAGACTGATTCTTGCGTGTGGATCGACATGATCGGCTTCCTGTCTTCTCAGGCAACCGGCTTTGTTCGGTTGCTCTAAGAGACAGGTGCTCCGCTTGCCCCTACTCGACCGTGGGTGGCTTTTCGAGCAGTGTCTCGATCTCACTGCGCTCGCGCTTGAGCGCTGCAGCGTCGGCACGTTTCGGCCAGGGGTACAGGTCGGTGATGATCGGGGGTGCTGACCGAAGCAGAACGACCCCGGTGCCGAATGGCATGGTGCGGATACGGTCTGGCGGCATGATTGGAACTCGACGCACCGACCTCTGGTTGGTGCGTGAGCCGTAGTCGCCGAGGGTGACGGAGTCGGTGAACTCGTCACGTTCACCTATGAGCGTTGACAGATCTTGGAGGTCTCGTGAGTTGGATGCGCCACCGAGCACGATCTTCGCAATACTCGCGTCCCAGATCGCTGCAGCTTGATCCTCGCTCCATTTGTCGCGCGCTTGGGCAAGCGACTGCAACACGGGCATCGTCGTAATCCCAGTGCCGCCACCCTCAGCCATGAGCGTCGGTAGTGATGGGAGCGGTGCGAGGTTCCCGATCTCGTCGAGCGCCAGCAGCATCGGTGGATCGAGTCTGGCCCCTGGTGAACGTGCGGCCATTCGACGCGCGGTTTCGACGAGGTCCTCGACAAACGCTGCAACCAACGCGGCACTATTGCCCGCGCCAGCACCTGTCGCGAGCAAGTAAAGAGTGCCCTTGTTGCGGATGAATGCTTCGGGGTCGAAGGCTTCGTCTGGGCCGGGGCTAACTGCATCGAGCACGCGAGGGTCGGCCAGCGCTGCGAGTGCGAGTGACACACCTTGCCAGATCGAATCGCGGGTTCGAGGGTCGGTCTCGATCATTGCTTCCAGACCCTCGGCCCATCCTGTTGCGGCTCTGGGCGAGGCGTTCAAGATCGCGACGGCATCGGCGGCCGCTGATGGGTCGAGTGTCCAACGGAATAGCTCGGCCGGTGTGCGGTGGTCAAGCGCAGCCGCGTGCAGCATTGCTTGAAGAGCGACTCTGGTTTTGCCCTCCCAGAATCCGCCGCCATCCACGCCACCTTCAGCGAGTCCGGTTGCAGCTGCTCGCCCTGCCGCGCGGATCATCGCTGTGAGGGGGTCTTCGCATCCGCGGATCGGTGACCAGCGGAGTCCAGCGGGTACACCTTCGGCCAGGTGCTGTGGGTCGAACACCATTACCGGTCCGACCCGCATACGAGCGCGCAGTGTCGCGGTGAGATTGTCAGGGCGGGTTGAAGTCGTGACGACTGCTCCAGGTGCATCGAGGATCGACGGGATCACTACGTGCAGACCTTTGCCCGACCGGGGCGGACCGATGAGCAGGATTGAGTCTTCAACACTCGCCCACACATCTTTGCCTCGGGACTGCCCGAGTCGGTATCCGACATCCGCCGGTGCTGGCTGTTCTAGTGATGGTCGCAATGTTCCTGCTCGTCGGAGTAGCGCACGAGCTGAAGCAGTTGTCTGCACCTCATGCGCAGTCGCTGTGCCTGCGAGTTTGCGCGGGTCAGAATTGACCTTACGGGTGTGCCTCCGCCACAGCATCCACACCAACACGATCAGCGCGGTAAGTACCGCGAGCATGACTCCTGCGAC
>CALMPB010000358.1 GCA_937871985.1 uncultured Burkholderiaceae bacterium | reverse complement strand
TACTGGCGGAGACGGAGGGATTCGAACCCTCGATGCGGGTATAAGCCGCATGCTCCCTTAGCAGGGGAGTACCTTCAACCTCTCGGCCACGTCTCCGAACAAGTCCGCTATTCTAGCACAAGAATATTGCGCACAAAGAGCGGTTTACGCTGCGGCTCAGGCCTTGGCCGCCTCGGCGGGGTCCTGATCCAGGCCGAACGCCTTGTGCAAGGCGCGCACGGCCAGTTCCATGTACTTGTCGTTCAGAACCACCGATGTCTTGATTTCGCTGGTGCTGATCATCTGGATATTGATGCCCTCTTCGCTGAGCGTGCGGAACATCAGGCTGGCCACGCCGACGTGGCTGCGCATGCCGATGCCCACGATGGAGACCTTGCAGACCTTTTCGTCGGAACGGATTTCGCGGGCGCCGACGGCCGGGCCCACCTGGCTGTTCAGGAGATCGAGCGTGCGGGCGAAATCGTTGCGGTTGACAGTGAAGGAGAAGTCGGTCGTGCCTTCCACGGACACGTTCTGCACGATCATGTCGACGTCGATATTGGCGGCTGCGACGGGCCCCAGGATCGAAAAGGCGACGCCCGGCTTGTCCGGAACGGCGAGCAACGTGATTTTGGCTTCGTCACGGCTGAAGGCGATGCCCGAAACGACGGCGGCTTCCATTTTTTGATCTTCCTCGAAAGTAATTAAAGTACCCGACACCATTTCCTCTTCGAGCGGTATCAGGGGGTCGGTCAGCGACGACAGGACGCGTACCGGCACATGGTATTTCCCGGCGAACTCGACAGAACGGATTTGCAGGACTTTCGAGCCCAGCGAAGCCATTTCGAGCATTTCCTCGAACGACACCACCGACATGCGGCGGGCCTCCGGTACAACGCGCGGATCGGTCGTGTAGACGCCATCGACGTCAGTGTAGATAAGGCATTCGTGCGCCTTCATGGCGGTGGCCACGGCAACCGCCGAGGTATCGGAGCCGCCACGGCCCAGCGTGGTGATGTTGCCGTCTTCGTCAATGCCCTGGAAGCCGGTCACGATAACAACGCGGCCCAGGTCGAGGTCGGTGCGAATGCGCGCGTCGTCGATGGATTTGATGCGGGCCTTGGTGTAGGCCGAATCGGTCGTAACGGGCACTTGCCAGCCCGTGTAGCTGCGTGCGGGAACTCCCTGAGCCATCAGGGCCATGGCCAGCAAGGCGCTGCTGGCCTGTTCGCCGGTCGCCGCCAGCATGTCCAGCTCGCGGCCATCCGGCTGGGCGCTGATTTCTTTGGCCAAGCCCAAAAGACGGTTGGTTTCGCCCGACATGGCGGACGGAACCACGACTATTTGGTGGCCAGCGGCATGCCACTTGGCGACGCGGCGCGCAACATTCTGGATGCGCTCGACCGAGCCCATGGACGTGCCGCCGTATTTGTGAACGATCAGGGACATCTTTTACTCTGCATTAAAGGGACACTGCCATTATTTGACAGGCAAAACGTTATATTCTAGCTGTTTTAAGGAATTTTGTTTTAAGGCGCGCCAGCGGCCGCGGGGCCGGGCTGCTCATCAACCAGTTGCACCCGGCCGTTGCGGCAGCACACAAAAACGTGGCCGTGCTTGACCCGCATCTGGCGATCGTGCCCCAAGGCGTGCAAACCGCGCAACTGACGCATCATGTCGCTCAGCCGCGCCTCGCTCGGCATGCGCGCGCCCGCCAGCGACAGCCAATGGCGCAACACCAGGGCCTGGCGCGCCGGCGAAAGGCCGCGCCAGGCCTTCAGCGAAAAGCTGCGGCCGTCGGCGGCCGGCTCCAACTGCCGGAAATCCTGCTCGGCAACCTCTTCCAGCACTTGCGCCAATTCGCCGCTCAAGCGGGCATGGCGCGAAAGGTTGCCGCGCCAGCCCGGCCAACGCGCATCCAGCTCGGGAGCCAAGCGTTCGCGCACCGCCGCCCGGGTGTATTTATCGTCGGCATTGGTGGGGTCTTGCACCGCCTGCCAGTCTGTTGCCTCGTGGAAGCTTTCCGCTTGCTGCAGGATAAGGCCGCGCTCGATGTCCAGCCAGGGGCGCAGGTAAACCAGTCCGTCCCGTTCCGTGGCGGGCGCCATGGCCGCCAGGCCGGTGGGCCCCGCGCCGCGCAACAGCCGCAGCAAAACCGTTTCGGCCTGGTCGTTGCGGTGATGGGCCAGCAAAACATGCCGTGCGCCCACCGCTCCGGCCAGCTCGGCCAGCCCGCGATACCTGGCGTCGCGCGCGGCCGCTTCCATGCCGTCCCGCCCTGTGTGCCCGACTTCGACCCGCAGGCTGTGACAGGGCACGCACAACTGCCGGGCCAGGTCGTGGGCGTGCGCCAGCCATCGATCGGCCAGGGGCTGAAGGCCATGGTGGATATGAAGGCAATGCAGGGCCAGGCCGTGCCGCTGAGCGTAAATGGCGGCATGCACCGCCATCATGGCCGAGTCGGCTCCGCCGCTGAGCGCGACGGCCAGAATGGACGGCGGCCGCTCGAGCGCGGCCACCGATCGGGCAATGGCCTGGGTCAGCTCGGCCGACCCAGGCCATTGCCCGGAAAACAAGTTAAGCACGAACCTCTTGGAATCGGCCATACGACATCAAACGCTGCAAACGCTGTTCGAGCAGTTGCTCGGTACTCATGCCCGAGACCTGCCGCAATGCGTCGGACAGAGCCCGGCCCAGCTGGCGCGCCATGGTGACCGGATCGCGATGCGCGCCGCCGACGGGTTCGTTGACGATGCGGTCGATCAGTTCGAGCTCTTTGAGGCGTGGCGCGGTAATGGCCAGGGCTTCCGCGGCGACGGGCGCCTTGTCGGCGCTGCGCCATAGAATGGAGGCGCAGCCTTCGGGGGAAATCACCGCGTAGGTGGAATATTGCAGCATCATGACCACGTCGCCCACGGCGATGGCCAACGCACCGCCCGAGCCGCCTTCGCCGATGATGGTGGAAACAATGGGCACCTTCAGCTCGGCCATGGCATACAGGTTGTGGCCGATGGCCTCGGATTGGCCGCGCTCTTCGGCCCCGACGCCGGGATACGCTCCCGGGGTATCGACGAACGTGAAGACAGGCATGCCGAATTTTTCCGCCAGGCGCATCAGGCGCAAGGCCTTGCGATAGCCTTCGGGCCGCGGCATGCCGAAATTGCGCATGGCGCGTTCTTTGGTGTCGCGCCCTTTCTGGTGGCCGATGACCATGCACGGCATGCCATTGAAGCGCGCCATACCGCCCACGATCGACAGGTCGTCGGCATACATGCGGTCGCCGTGCAGCTCGTGAAAGTCGGTAAAGATTTCCCGTACGTAATCCAGGGTGTAAGGCCGCTGCGGATGGCGCGCCACCAGCGCGGTTTGCCACGGCGTGAGCTTGGCGTAGATACTCTTGGCCAGGGTTTGGCTTTTTTGCTGCAGGCGGCTTACTTCATCTGAAATATCGACCGCGGAATCGGCCTGCACAAAGCGCAATTGCTCGATCTTGTTTTCAAGCTCGGCCAACGGTTGTTCGAATTCGAGGAAGGTATTACGCATAAGAGTGCTTGTTTTTCCAAAAAATGGGAGCCGCGCGTCAGTTCCGTCCGGCCAGCGTATCCAGGCTGCGCCATAGATACCAGGTGGCCACCGTGCGCCATGGCGCCCAGGCCTGGGCGACCTCGCGGGCCTCGAAACGCGACACGGGTTCGCCGCTGAAGTAGTGTAACGAAATTGCCTTCAACAAGCCCGCATCGTCCAGTGGTAGGACGTCGGGACGCCGCAAGCTGAAGATCAAGAACATTTCGGCCGTCCAGCGGCCTATGCCGCGAATGTTGCATAGGTCGGCCACGACGGCTTCGTCGTCCATATTGACCCAGGCGGCCGGACGCACCTTCTTTTCGGCGAAGTGCGAAGCCAGATCCAGGACGTATTCGACCTTGCGCCTGGAAAGCCCCGCTGCCCGCAAATCGTCTCCGGATACGTTCAGCACCGATCCCGGCGTGGGCCGGCGCCCGCATTTCTCGGTGAATCGCAGCCACATGGCTTCCGCCGACGCCACCGTGACCTGCTGGCCAATGATGGCGCGGGCCAGCGTCATGAACGGCGTGGCCGAAACCCGCAGGCATTCGGAGGCATGCAAGGGAATGAGCTTCTTGAGTATGCGGTCGCGCCGCATGAGCTGCATGGAAGCCTCGTCCCAGAAATGGGGCTTGTCGTCGGCGGTAATGATTTCGCTCATGGCCGCCCCCCTACGCCCGCCGCCATTGCGTCGCGCCGCCCGGCTTGTCTTCGAGCTCGATGCCGGCATCGCGCAATTCGGCGCGGATGCCATCGGCGCGGGCGAAGTCGCGCGCCTTCTTGGCTTCGGCCCTCTCGGCGATCAGGGCCAGGATGGCCTCTTCCGACAGGCTTTCGACCGGCGCTTCCAGCCCCAGATAGCGGCTGGAGGACTGCAGATAGCGGGCGGGATCGGTTTGCAGCAGACCCAGCACGCCCCCCAGCGCCTTCAACAAGCCCGAGGTATGCGCCGACGACGTGCGATTGGCCTGCGACGACAGCTCGAACAGCACGGCAACCGCTTCCGGGGTATTGAAATCGTCGTCCATGGCGTTGCGAAAGGCCTGGGCGTCGGCTTGCGTCCAATCGATTTCGACCTGGGCCGCGGGCACATTGTGCAGGGTGTGGTACAGACGATCCAGGGCATTCTGCGCATCGCGCAGATTGTCGGGAGTGTAATTCTGGATGCTGCGGTAATGGTTGCGCACGATGAAGAAGCGCAGCATCTCGGCTTCGCGCGGATTGGCCTGGTATTCGGCCGAATCCGCCGACAACGACGACGGCGAGGCCACGGTTTCCCGGATGGTGCGGAAGTTGCCCAGAGACTTGGACATTTTGTCGGCATCGACCATCAGCGGGCCGCAATGCATCCAGATGTTGGCCAACGTCCCGCCGAACGCCCCTTCGGTTTGCGCGATTTCGTTTTCGTGATGGGGGAATTTGAGGTCGGGGCCGCCGCCGTGGATATCCAGCGGCAATCCCAGGATGGACTTGCTCATGGCCGAGCATTCGATATGCCAGCCGGGCCGGCCCAGGCCATAGGGGGATTCCCATTTGGACTCGGGCGGTTCGTCGGACTTGGCCGCCTTCCACAACACGAAATCCAGCGGATCGCGCTTGCCGGATGCAACCGCCACACGCTCGCCGGCGCGCAAGTCGTCCAGCGACTTGCCCGACAGCTTGCCGTATCCCTTGAAGCCGCGCACGGCGTAATTGACGTCGCCGTCGTCCGATTGGTAGGCCAGGCCTTTTTCTTCCAGGCGCTTGATGATGCCAAGCATTTCACCCACGTGCTCGGTGGCCCGGGGCTCGAAATCGGGGGGCTCGACGTTCAAGGCCCGCTCGTCCGCATGCATGGCGTCGATGAAAAACGATGTGACCTCGCCAAGCTTGCGATTCGACTGCACCGCCCGGCGAATGATTTTGTCGTCGATGTCGGTAATATTGCGCACATAGCTGACCCGATAGCCCGCCACCCTCAGCCAGCGCTGCACGATGTCGAACCCCACCAGCATGCGCGCGTGGCCCAAATGGCAGAAATCGTAAACCGTCATCCCGCACACGTACATGCGGACGCGCCCCGGCTCGGTTGGCTTGAGCGGCTCTTTGTTGCGGGACAAGGTGTTATAAATGTGCAGCATGTGCGATGAAAATTCTCTTTGTATCCATGATCTTGCACCAGAATCAGCCTGGCTTTCGGGCACGGCGGGCCCCTTTCAAAATTGAACCAAGGCTAAAATGGTGGTCGATCAGTATAGCAAGTGGGCAGAAAAAATAGCGCCATGCAGCTAAACTTGGATGTTGCCTGAATGAATTTCCCCGCGTGCGCCGCCATGCCGATGCGCAATCCACATGGCCATGCCCGGGGCACCCTTTACCTCTTACAGATAAGGTGCAAACCTGTGCTTCGAAACCTCTTCAGCCCGCTTCTTGCCCTGGCATTGCTGGCCGGCGGCATGGCGGCTCCAGCCGCCTACGGGCAGGACAAGCTGTTCGACGATACGCCCAAGAAGGATGGCGGCTGGCAAGGCCTGGCCAACGTGCTCGAGGCCCTTGCTCCGTCGGCCGACACTTCCATACCGCTGACGCCCTCGCAAATTACCGACCGCATTTCGGGCATGATCACCCAGGGCAAGTATCAAGAGGCCCTGGACATCATCAAAAAGCGCTCCGACCAGCGCGAGGCCGAGGGGGCCATCGGCACCGACGTCCAGTTGCTGTTCCTCAAGGGACGCGCCCTTTCGGGGCTGAACCGCCACGACGAAGCGATTGCCGTCTATCAAAACATGACCGTGCAGTACCCCGAACTGCCCGAACCCTGGAACAACCTGGCAACCGAATACATCAAGCAGGGCAAGCTGGACATGGCCCACGACGCCCTGGCCATGGCGCTTACCGCCGATCCCAATTATGCTACCGCCAAGGCCAATATGGGCGAGGTTCAGCTGATGCTGGCCAAGCAGTCGTTCGATCGCGCCGCGGCCCTGGGCATAGCCGGAGCCCGCGACAAGGCCGAAAAAACCCAAGCCATCCTGCAAAAATAAAACAGGCCGGCCCTTACAACGTCATCGATACCCCATTCACCCATGCTTTCATTCACTTCCCGCGTATTTAGTCAATTGGCACGCACACTTGGCCTGCTTTGCGCCGCCCTGCTGGTTTTCAGCCTTGGCAGCGCGGCCCAGGCAGCTTCTTCACCCACCATACAAGGTAACCCTGCAATGAGCACAAATCCCCACGTCAAGCTTCAGACCAATTTTGGCGACATGGTCATCGAACTCTATCAAGAAAAAGCCCCCAAAACCGTCGCGAATTTCCTGAAGTACACGCAGGAAGGCTTCTATGACGGCACCATTTTCCATCGCGTCATCAACAACTTCATGATCCAGGGCGGCGGTTTCGAAGCCGACATGAAGCAAAAGCCCACCCACGACCCCATCGAAAACGAAGCCAACAACGGCCTCAAGAACGACAAATACACGCTTGCCATGGCGCGCACCAGCGACCCCCATTCGGCCACGGCCCAGTTCTTCATCAATGTCGCCGACAATGAGTTCCTGAACTTCACCGCCCCCACCTCCAACGGCTGGGGCTATGCCGTCTTCGGCAAGGTCGTCGAAGGCACCGACGTGGTCGACAAAATCAAGGCTGTCAAAACGGGCAACAAGGGCTTTCACCAAGACGTGCCCGTAGAGGCCGTCATCATCGAAAAAGCCACGGTCGTTGAATAATATTTCGTTGCCGGGCATCGTCTGGCTGGCCTCCGACATCCATCTGGGGCCCCAGGTTCCCGCCACCCAGGCCGCTTTTCACGACTTCCTGGATCTGGCGGGCCATCAGGCCGATGCCCTGGTTCTGTGCGGCGATATTTTCGATGCATGGGTCGGAGACGACGTTGCCATCGAAGCCGCCCCGCCCTGGCTTGCCGCGACGCTTGAAAAACTGCGGCAAACCGCCAGCCTCATTCCCTTGTGGCTGGGCCGCGGAAATCGCGATTTTCTTCTCGGCGGGCAACTGGCCCGAAACCTGGGCGCCCGCCTCCTCCCCGATACGGTTCACCTGCACACCGACGCCGGCGACATATTGTTGAGCCACGGCGACGAATACTGCACGGCGGACGCAAGCTACCAGCGCTTCCGGCGCATTGTCCGCACGCCCTGGATACAGCTCCTGTTTCTGTCGCTAAGCCTGGAGCGGCGCCTGCGCATAGCGCAGTACGCACGGCGGCGCAGCATGGCCGCCAACCGGCACAAGCCGCAAGACATCATGGACGTGGCCCCGCAGGCCATTGCAAACGCCTTCCGAAGCTCGGGGCTCAGCCTTATGGTGCACGGCCATACCCATCGTCCGGCACGGCATGACCTGCTGGTGGACGGGCGCGCCTGCGTGCGCTATGTGCTGCCCGACTGGGACTACGACCACTCGACTCCCGCCCGCGGAGGATGGCTGGCCATCGAGCGCGGCACGATCGAACTACGCGGCGCCGGCCCCCAGCCACACTAGCACCACGACGCCCAAGGCGATGCGATACCAGGCGAAAGGCCGGTAGGTATGGCGGGACAAGAAGGCCAGCAAGGCGCGCACCACCACCAGGGCCGAGAAAAAGGCCGCCACGAATCCAATGGCGATGGCAATGGACGTATCGGCGCTAAGCGCCGCGCCATTTTTATACAGGTCGTACACCGTCGCCGCCAGCATGGTCGGCATGGCCAGGAAAAATGAAAACTCGGTGGCGGTCTTGCGCTGGATGCCGGCCAGCATGCCGCTGATGATCGTCGACCCCGAACGCGACGTTCCGGGCACCATGGCCAGGCACTGCGCAAAGCCGACGATCAGCGCCTGCTTCCAAGTGATTTCCTCGAGCGTGCGCGCCGAGACATGCTCGGACGCGGCCGTGTCGTTCTGGGCGTGCTTGGCGAAATGCGGCTTGCGCTCGACCCAAAGCATGATGATCCCGCCGACGACAAGCGTCACCACGAAGACGCCCGGGTGGTTGAACAGCGCCTTGATGTACTTGATGGTCAGGGCGCCGATGACCGCCGCCGGAAGAAAGGCGATGATCAGGTTGCGCGTGAACAGCATCTCGCTGCGCACCCCGGTGAACGTACCGTGCACCAGTTGCCAGAGCCTGGCCCGGAACACCCACATGACAGCCAATATCGAGCCGAACTGTATGACGACCTCGAAGACCTTTGAGCCTCCGGAATCAAAGCCTATCCAGTCGCCCACCAACAGCAGATGCGCCGTGCTGGATATGGGCAGGAATTCGGTAACGCCTTCGACCAACCCCAGAAACAAGGCCTTGATAAAAAACACGATGCTGTCAGTCATGAATGCTCACGCGTAAGTTGGAATGTCG
>CALMPB010000357.1 GCA_937871985.1 uncultured Burkholderiaceae bacterium | reverse complement strand
TGACGCGCAAAGAGATCATCGAGCAGTTCGTCGCAGAGGCGGGGCTTTCGAAGGATGGAGCGAGCACTTACTACCAGACGATCAGGCGATCTCTGTCGCAAAAGTAACTTTTTGATGTCGAAGACTCGTTGTTTTGCTGATAGCCCGGGCTGATGTTTATGTTGCCCGGGCTTTTTTCATTCCCTATGCAATTGAATAATAAGGTTTTTATTTTATGAACTCGGATGGTTGGCGCGCTGTACTCAAAATATTGGTATTTTTTTGGGCTAACTATTGCGTTGGTTATTGCGATGTGTAAAATGCTGTCATGAATCTCAATTGAGGACGGGTGATGGACAGCGATCTTCGAAAGAAGAGCCCTCGGGCGCCGTCGATGGCATTGGACGATGCCGTCGAGCGGGTGACGAAGGTTTACGAAAAGGAAGGACGCCACCCTACGTCCATGGATGTGATCGCCCAAGGTCTCGGGTACAAGGATTCGAACAACGGTCGAGCTCGAAGCGCAATTGCCTCGCTTGGATACTACGGGCTGGTGGAGCGCATGAAGGATGGAAAGCTGGCCGTAAGCAGGGACCTGGAGACCTATCAGTTTGCTCCTGACCCGTCGCTTCGTCGTTCCCAACTGATTACCTGGCTAAAGACGCCAGCGGTATTTGCAGACCTTGTGGAGAAATACGACGGCAGGCTGCCGTCCGATGCCACAATTAAGTATGACCTCATTGTGATGGGTTTCTCTGCCGCCACCGCGGACAGTTGCGCAGCGATTTTTCGTCGATCGGTGGAGTTTGCGGGTTACTACGATGTGGACCACGGCGCAGCTAGTCTTGAACTCGATCCTGCGCCGCAAACGGACGAAAGAGAGTTGTCAGGGCCTTTGCCGGCAGTAGGAGGAGAAGTTGAAGCTAGGGGTAATTCGACGTCAGTAGATAATTTAGCGGGTCCGGGTCCGGGTCCGGGATCCGAGATCGTGCGAGTGCAAGTGCGTTTGCCCAAAGGGAGGCAGGCTTGGCTGGAGCTTCCGGTACCGTTCTTTGAGGCGGACAAAGAGCGGATTAAAAAGCATATCGATCTGCAGTTGACCGACGACGAGGACGAGTTGTAGAGCGTTAAAAAGAAAAACCCCCGTGCGTTGGCGCGCTACGGGGGCTGATGGTACGGTGGTGAAGGCATCCCTCTACCACCTACAACCAACGTCTTGGCAGACTACTTGAGTTTATACGCTCAAGGGGTTGTAGGCAACTATTGCCTTCGATTCTCTACGAGGATTGAAATGCGAAAGGCATCCAACCCCTCGGGCGTGTTTGTGCGTGCCTATACGCGATTTAGGTTCGGTCGCATAGAAAATGTGTGCATGCACTGGCGCTCGTACCCGTATCAACTGACGTTGTTCTAACTCAGCAACACTCTTGGCCGCTTCGTCTTAGGCGAAGCGGCCTTTTTCGCTTGTGCCAGTCGCTCAGTGATTCTCTGAGGCCGACGAAAAACGGTGGGAGTACTTCTGGTGACGCCCCATGAAGAAATCATGGAGGTTGGGATGAAAGCTGGAGCG
>CALMPB010000356.1 GCA_937871985.1 uncultured Burkholderiaceae bacterium | reverse complement strand
GGCGCGTGCATTTGTCGCCCATGATCATGAACGTGGCCGTGCCCTTGCCGAAGCACTCGCCGATATTCGGGCAGGAAGCTTCTTCGCACACGGTATGCAGCTTATGCTCGCGCAATATACGCTTGATGTCGTGGAAGCGCGAACCGGGCAAGGCCGCCTTTACACGGATCCAGTCGGGCTTTTTAAGGCGTTCGGCCTGTACCACCTTGATGGGAATGCGCGACGTCTTCGCCTCGGATTTTTGTTTTTGAGTGGGGTCGTACACCGGCTGGGCGGGAACGACGCGAGGACGAGGGGAAGGCTGGTCAACCGGAGTAGTCATATACATTCCTGCATGTAGGCTTTTGGCCCCATGCGCAAAAAGATAGGCGGCCACAAGGGCCGTGGCATGAACACATGCCCGCACGGTAGCGCGAACGGGGCTATTTTAACGCGCCGGCAAAATCCCCGCTGGAAAACCCTTATGCCGGAAGGATATTCCGCCACGCCTCTACGATCGGCTTATCGCCGCGCTCAGCCGGCGCGCCAGGTCTTCACCCACCCCCTCCACCGTGGCATCCACCCCGCAAACCGCCAGATCCACGGTGCGCAGGCCTTCGTAGCCGCAGGGGTTGATGCCCAGGTACGGCGCAAGATCCATGGCCACGTTCAGCGCAATGCCGTGGTAGGCGCAGCCATTGCGCACCTTGATGCCTAGGGCAGCAATCTTGGCCAGCTCACCCCCCTGGTCGGCCATGGGCACGTACACACCCGGCGCGCCCGGCTTGCGGCAGGCGCCTTCAAGACTCAGGTCGGCCAGCAGTTGTATGGTTACGTCTTCCAGCAACGCCACGTATTCCTTCACGAACAGCCCGGCGCGGCGCAGATCGACCAGGCAGTACGCCACCACCTGCCCCGGGCCGTGGTAGGTAACCTGCCCGCCGCGATTGCTGCGCACCACGGGAATGGCGCCGCTATTGAGGATGTGCTCGGGCTTGCCCGCCTGGCCTAGCGTATACACCGGCTCGTGCTCGACCAGCCAGATGGCGTCGGGCGACTGGGCGTCGCGCCCCTCGGTGTAGTCTCGCATGGCCTGCCAGACTTCCAGATACGACGCAGGACGCGGCCACCATTTGTGCGCTATCACGTGACCTCTTACAGAACGATGGACACCATGGGATGGCCATGCAGGGCGCGGTACAGACTATCCAGTTGCTCGCGCGACGTGGCCTTGACCGTAAAGGTCAGCCCCAGGTAGGTGCCGTTCTTGCTGGGCCGCATTTCGACCGTTGCCACGTCGAATTCCGGGTCGTACTGCAACACCACCTCGACCAGGGTCTGCGCAAAGTCGGGATGCGCCTTGCCCATGACCTTGATGGGAAAAAAGCTGGGGTACTCGATAAGTGACTGATCGGGCGGAATTTCGGGCGGCATGGTCGGCATAAAGGACTACTCCACGGCTCGGTCGTAACCGGCGCGCAACTTGGCATAAACGGCGCCGGGGCGGCCTGCGCCCACGGGTTTGCCGTTATACCGGACTATCGGCAACACCTCTTTCGAGGCGGAGGTAAGCATCAATTCGTCGGCGGCGTCGACTTCGCGCTCGGAGATCGGCCGGGCCTCGAACGGCACGCCGGCTTCAAAGGCGAGCTGCTCCAGAAACGCGTAGCGCACACCTTCCAGGATAAGATTGTCGCGCGGCGGGGCAAGCAACGTGCCGTTTTTCACGACCCATATATTGCACGACGAACCTTCGGAAAGGTAGCCGCCGCGAAACTGCACGACTTCATCCACCCCGGCGTCCACGGCGGCCTGCTTGGCCAGCACATTGCCCAGCAGTGACGTGGTTTTTATTTCGCAGCGCAGCCAGCGGATATCGGGCAGCGCAATCGCCGCCAGCCCCTGCTCGCGCTGCGCCGCGCTGGGGCGTTTGAACGGCGACACCATGCCAAAAATGGTGGGCGCAACACCTTTGGGAAAAACATGGTCGCGCTTGGCCACGCCGCGAGTCACCTGTATGTACGCCAGGCAATCGCCGTTCTTCGGCGTGTATCGGGCAATAAGATCGAACACCAGGCTTTCCCATTGCGCCGGCGTCCAGCCGGTATCGATGCGCACGGACTCCAGGCTGCGCCGCAGCCGCGCCAGATGCCCGTCCATACGAAACGGCTTGCCGCGGTACACCGGCACGACATCGTAAATGCTGTCGCCAAAGATAAAGCCGCGATCCAGCACGGAGATTCTGGCGTCGCCCAGACGGACGAAATCGCCGTTCAAATACACCATGCTGTCGTTGTCGACATCCGGAATCATTGCACCAACGCCTGTTTAAACCGAAAGTAATAAGTGTAATCCCGGCAGGAAAAACCGATTAATACGCCTGCCGATTGCATTACGCCGAAAACCCGAGGGCGCCCGCGCGCCGCCGGCATTACCCTTATTCCGGGAGCAGCCAGTACCTTGGCCAGCCTTATGGGGAGAAGCAGGCAGGCGATGAAGCCATGCAGGACGGGTATTGCCCTGCACCGGCAATACCCTGGTTGTGTGCTGGCTGCGTCCCGCCGGCGCCAACCTGGACGATCCGTCCGCCATCGCCTGGATCACCCCTGGGCGAACGACGAATGACGGACGATTGCGTTCCCGTTATTGGAACATCAGGCGGACCTTGTCGACCATGCGCCCGAAAATACCCGCCTGGGCGACGTCGTTGAGCACCAGCAAAGGCTCTTGCCGAAGCTGCTTGCCGTCCAAGGTGAACACCACCGTGCCCACCTTGGCGCCCTTGGTCAATGGAGCGATGAGAGGCTGGGTATAGCGCGCCTCGGGCTTGACCTCTGGGCCCTTGCCGCGCGGCACGGTCAGCCACACCGTGGAAGGCTGGCCCAGCCCGACGGTATCGGCCTGGCCCTGCCACACGCGGGCCTGCACCAGCGGCTTTGCGCCATCCAGCACCTTGATGGTGTCGAAATTCTGGAAGCTCCAGTTCAGCAGCTTGAGGCTGTTTTCGGCGCGCGCGGAATCGCTGGTCGCGCCGACCAGAACCGTGACCACCCGGCGGCCGTCGCGCAATGCGGTGGCAACCAGGCAATAGCCCGCCTCGGACGTATGGCCGGTTTTCATGCCGTCGACAGTGGGATCGGTCCACAACAGGCGGTTGCGGTTGTGCTGCTTGATTTTGTTGTAGATGAATTCTTTTTGACTGTAATAGTGGAAATATTGCGGGAAGTCTTTGGCCAGGCGCATGGCCATGATGCCCAGGTCATGCACCGTGGTGTAGTGCTCGGGGTCGGGCAGGCCGGTGGCATTGGCAAAATGCGTATGGGTCAGCCCCATTTTGTCCGCTTCCTGGTTCATCAGCGCCGCAAACGCCGACTCGCTGCCGGCCACGGCTTCGGCCAGCGCCACCGTGGCGTCGTTGCCCGATTGCACGATCAGGCCCTGAAGCAGGTCGTCGACCGACACTTGCGTGTTCACCTTGGCGAACATGCGCGAACCCTCGGTTTTCCAGGCCTTCTCGGAAATATTCACCTTCTGGTCAAGCGACAGGCGCTTGTTTTCAATGGCCTGGAAAATTATGTAAGCCGACATGATCTTGGTCAGCGAGGCCGGCTCGATTTTTTCGTTGCCGTTTTGCGCCGTAATGACCTGACCGCTGTTGGCGTCGATGCTGAGCCAGGCCTTGGCGGCCAGTTCGGGCGCGGGAATCGACGAAAGCTGGCCGACCGTGGATAGCGCATCCACCGCACCCGCGGCGGCCGGCGCCGGCGCTGGTGCGCCCCCCGATGCCGGGGCTGCAACCGGAGCAGCGGCCTTTTGCTGGGCAAGCACCAGCGCCGGCGAAAAGGCCAGCACCAGGCTGATTGCCAGGCAGCGCGACTGTTTCTTGAGAGGGAACGAATGTGCGGTATGTGTCGGCAGCATAGAAATCAATGAATCCATCCAGGAAGTGAGGGAAGTGTGAAGACCCCGCTCATTATAGGCAGTGCGACGCGCACATTGAACGGTGCGCCTTGGGCTTTTGGGCGCCAATACGCAATTATTTGCTACGAAAGCCTATAAATGATTACTGGATCGCCGCATCGGGCCGCTTATCTGACGATCCCCTGAAACACCGCTCAGTGAACGCCGGCCCATAACGCCGCCAGCCGCTCTTGCACCAGCCGCCTCAGCACGATGAGCTTGCCGTGGAAAAAGTGCGACCCCTCGGGCACCACCACCACAGGCAGGCCCCGCGCCCGCGCAAAGTCCATGGCCTCGGCCAGCGGCACGACCTCGTCCGCTTCGCCATGGATGAGCAGCGTATCGTCGGGCACCGCAACGTCGCGGAACCGGAACCGCTCTACCGCCGACCCAACCAGAATCAACAAATCGGGCAGCGCCCCCTTCTCTTCGGCCAAGATGGAGTACAGTTGCGCCGCCACCGAAGTACCGAAAGAGAATCCGGCCAACACCCATTTGCCGGCGGCCGCCTCCGGATAGCTTTGCACAAACTGGCGCACCAGTTCGCGCATATCCCCCGTTTCGCCCACCGCCTTGTCGAATTCGCCGGCCGATTCCCCCACCCCGCGAAAGTTCGGACGCACGGCCACCAGGCCGTCCTGCAGACAAGCCCGCGCTATCGTGGTCACGATCTTGTTGTCGCGCGCGCCGCCGTGCAAAGGATGAGGATGCAAAACCAGCGCCCAGCCCCGAGGTTCGGTCTCGGGCCATTCGACCACGCAATCAATGGCGCCGGCCAGGCCCGTGAATGAGGTTTTTCCCATGTTTACAACCATAATCCGATTAAAAAAAGCATAATATCCCTGTATGGAAAACTGGCAAGCAAAAGTGCTTTTGCCTGCGCCGCCACGACACAAACATAAAAATAACATCCATGACCGCCACACCCCACACCACCACCGCACTACCCACGCCGCAATCGCTGGTACAGCAACTGCAGGCCGATCTGCCGCAATTCAAGCAAATCGAATGGTTCGAGCGCACGTCGTCCACCAACGCCAACCTGCTCACCAAGGCGCGCACCAACGAATACCAACTGGCCCGGCCCTGGCTGGTGGGCGCGCACTTGCAGGACGAAGGCCGCGGCCGCGCCGGCCGCACCTGGCAAAACCGCGCGGGGGCCAACCTCATGTTCTCGTGCGCGTTCGATATCTTCCTGCCGCAGCATCTGCTGCCCTCGCTGTCTCCCGTGGCCGGCATCGCCGCCTGCGAAGCCCTGCGCAGCTTTCTCGACGCCGAGCAACGCAATCACCTCACCATGAAATGGCCCAACGACCTATTATGGAAATCAGCCAAGCTGGCGGGAATCCTGGTAGAAACCACCCGCGCCGGCACCTCGCGCCTGAGCGCCGATCATTACGTCGCGATCATGGGCATCGGCATAAACCTTGACGATGCCCGTGCGCTGAGCCAGTCGCTGAACCGGCAGGTTGCCGACTGGGGCGAAATCGCCGCCGGCAGTCCCGAAGCCGCCCGAACGCCAATCCATGCCTTGGTCAGCGCCGTGGCGCAGGCCTGGTACGACGCCACCACTATGCTGATGCGCCAAGGCTTCGAACCCTTCCCCGTCCGCCATGCCCATCTCGACGCACTGGCCGGCCAGCACGTCAATGTGCTGGACGACGGCCGCATCGTCAACGCGGGCATTGCCTGCGGCATCAATATGCTTGGGCAGCTCGTGGTGCGTACGCCCAATGGCGCCGTTCCCATTACCGTGGGCGAAGTTTCGGTGCGGACATGATCATTCTTATCGACGCCGGCAATACACGCATCAAATTCGGCAGCATCCAGCCGGGCTCCGGCCATCGCGAAACCCAAGCGCTGGCCCTGCCGCATGCGGAACTCGAGCAGGTCGACGCCTGGCTGCGCCAGCTTCCCGCCGTCCCCACCGGCGCCATAGGCGTCAATGTGGCCGGAGCCGCCATGGCGGGCCGCCTCCAGGCGCACATGGCAAAATACATTCCGGCCATCGACTGGGTCGGCAGCCAGGCCAGCGCGCTTGACGTGCACAATCATTACCGCCAGCCGGGGCAGCTTGGCCCGGATCGCTGGGTGGCCCTGCTGGGCCTGGCCCAGCACATGCGAACCGCCCATCCGTCCAGCCCCTCGCCCGCCATACTGGCCAGCTTCGGCACGGCCACCACCATCGACACCCTGGTTCCTCAAGAGGCTGGCATTCCCCCTGAAGCCGCCAGCGCCAACAGCATCCCGCCGCCGCTGCAAAACGCTTCGCCAAGCCGTGGCCGGCGCTACACCTTTCGCGGCGGGTTGATCCTGCCCGGTCCGGCCCTGATGAATGCGTCCCTGGCCCAGGCCACGGCCCATCTTCCCGAAGCCCAGGGCGCCACCGCCGACTTTCCCACCGATACGCATCAGGCCATCGTCACCGGCATCGCCGCCGCGCAGGCCGGCGCCATTTTGCGCCAATGGCTGGCGGGGCTGGATTCATGCGGCGCCGCGCCGCGGCTTTATGTTTCGGGCGGCGGATGGCCCATCGTCAAAGACGAAATCCAGCGCCTGCTGGACGCCGCGCAGGCGCGGCTGGGCATGCCCGGCTTTCCTATAGAATGGCTCGCCAACCCCGTTTTGGACGGGCTTGCCAGCCTGGCCCGATTCGCGCCAAACTGCGGCAATCAGCCGCAAAAAGAATAGCCCATGAAATACCTGTTTTTTCTTGTCGTCATCGCCAACCTCGCCGTCTTCGGACTGGGCATGGGGTTTTTCGGCAAAGCGCCCTACAACCAAGGCCTGCAGGCCAACCCGCCGCAAGAAATCAACCCGCAGGTCATACGGCTGGGCGCGCCGGGCAGCGCTTCGCAGCCCGATTAGGGCCTATTGGCATTAACAGAGACGTTGGGCGTCACAGGCCCAGGGGGCTCCGCGCAAGCGCGCGTCGCCTCAGGCCGCGTGCCGGCGGCTGGGAACGCGCGGCAGTTCGATGGACATTCTGGGCATGCCGCCATATTCCGTATCGAACACCACGTGGCCGCCCATCGCGCCGCCCAGCTCGGCGACATCGTTGCCGCTCTTGAGCACATGGCGGCTGGCCAGGGACATGGCCGTCGCCTCGTCCTTGCTCAAGATGGCCTCCAGCAGCTTGTCGTGCTCGCCCCAAGCCTCGAGAAGATGCTTCGCATAATCGGCCTTGCGCGTACGATAAGGATTGACGCGCTTGCGGGCGTGCAAAATCTGCTCGACCAGGAAACTGTTGCCGCACACGAAATACAAAGCCTCGTGGAACGCCTTGTTGTACTCGATGAAAGCCTCCACGTCGCCGTGTTGCGCCGCGGCCTTGCCGTCGGCGTGCACTTTGCGCAGCATATTGATCTGCTCTTCGTTGATGCGGTGGATCACCAGCTTGGCCACAAGGCTTTCCATTTGCGCCAGCACCTCGAACAGCGACGCCAGCTCGCGCGCGGACAAAGGCACGACGAAAATGCCCGAACGCGGGATGATCCGGACGAATCCCAAGGTGGCCAATTGCAGCAATGCTTCACGTACGGGCGTGCGCGATACGGAAAAAAGCTCGCTTAATTGCGACTCATCCAGCGAAGCCCCCGGCGGCATGGTGCCGTTCACGATGCGAGCCTCGATTTCCGAGCGCACACGATCAGTAGCGGAAATAAACATTATGCTTAAGGTTCAAGATAGTTCCACAATTTTAGACAATATTCACAAAAACAAACGACGAGTATTGACCAAAATTAACCGTTAATTACCCGACTGGCCCGGCAAACACCAATAAGGAGGACGTGAACGGCGAAAACGCTTTCATTGCCGGCGGGGGCTCCGCCGGCCTGGCTGCTTCCTCTACATGCTTCCTCTACAATAAGCGCATCGAACGACTCTGCCGCCAACGCGGCGCACCCGCCTAACTCATGAAACCCATACGCAAAGCTGTTTTCCCTGTCGCCGGCATGGGCACGCGCTTCCTGCCGGCCACCAAGGCCATGCCCAAAGAAATGCTGCCCATCGTCGACAAGCCGCTGATCCAATACGCGGTCGAGGAAGCCATTGCGGCGGGCATCACCGACCTCATCTTCGTGACGGGCCGGAACAAGCGCGCCATCGAAGACCACTTCGACAGCGCCCCCGAGCTGGAAGCGGAGCTGGCCGCAAAAAACAAAACCCAGTTGCTCGAAATCGTGCGCAACGTCATTCCTTCCTACGTAAACTGCATCTACACGCGCCAGCCCGCCCCCCTGGGGCTGGGCCATGCCGTACTGTGCGCCGCGCCCATTGTCGGCAACGAACCCTTTGCCGTCCTGCTGGCCGACGACCTCATCGACGCCCCCACCGCCGCCACCCACCAGCTCGTTGAAACCGCCCATCAGCAAAACGGCAGCGTGCTGGCCATACAAAACGTGCAGCGCGAACACACCTCCAAGTACGGCATCGTTTCGGGCGACGAGGTCAACGGCAAGACCACACTGGTAAAAGGCATTGTCGAAAAGCCCAGCCCCGACCAAGCCCCCTCCACCCTGGCGGTCGTGGGCCGGTACGTGCTGGAACCCGAAATTTTCGAGCATTTGCGGCGCACCCAGGCGGGCGTGGGCGGAGAAATCCAGTTGACCGACGGCATCGCCAGCCTGCTGCAAGAGCGCCAGGTATTCGGCTACCAATACGAAGGCACCCGCTACGACTGCGGCAGCAAAGAAGGCTTTTTCCAGGCCACCATAGAACTGGGCCGCAAATACCACGGACTGCTGTAGCCGGGCGGGGGGACAGCGATGCGTGTAACGCCCGTTTCAGTGGATTTCGCGGTACCGGCAGCCATTGCCAGGGTTCGCGCGCGGCACGATAATAGTTAGTGCCGCAAACCACCGCAGCCCAAACCATTCGCTGACGCACACCACTCGTTCTTCCCAGGGTAAAAGCCATGGAACAACTGTCGAACGCCACGCTGGGCCAGGTTCCCCAGAACATCGTCAAGCCATCCTACGACCGTAGCGCCGTACCCACGCGCATCGTCCATTTGGGCTCGGGCACGTACCACCGCAGCCATTCAGCCATCTATACCGACCAGGTCATGCAGGCTGGCGACGCCAACTGGGGCACCTTTGCCGCCAGCCTGCAAAACCGCGCCGCCAGCGACGCCCTGGCGCCGCAAGACGGCCTGTACACCGTGCTGGTCGACGACAACGAAACCCGCAGGGCGCGGGTCATAGGCAGCCTGAACCAGGTCGTCTGCCTGGCCGATGCCCGCCAGGAAGTCATCGACGCCCTGTGCGCGCCGCTAACCCAGGTCGTAACGCTGACCCTTGCCGAAAAAGAGTATGCCTACGACGCCGGCCGCGACTGCCTGAACGCCTCGCTGCCCCATATCCAGCTCGATCTCAACGCTCCGCAAAGCGCGCGCTCGCCGCTGGGCGTGCTGGCCTGGTCCATCTACCAGCGCAAGCTGCGCGGCCTGCCGCCCTTTACCCTGCTCAGTTGCGACCACCTGCCGGCCAATGGCAAGATCCTGCAGCGCGTGCTTGAAAACTACATCGACCGCGTCCAGGACGACCTCAACGACCCCGATCTCCTGCAGCATTTTCTCGACCAATACGCCTGCCCGTGCTCGCTGGTCGATCGCATGGCCCATTCCGCCACGGCGGCCGACATCGCATCGGCCGAAACCCTGCTGGGCCTGCACGACAGCTCCCCCGTCGTCACCGAACCCTTCTCGCAATGGGTCATCCAAGACTGGTTCTCGGCCGACCGCCCCAAATGGGAAATCGCCGGCGCCGTCCTGGCGCCCCACGTCGCGCCGTTCGAACAAGCCCAGTCCGTCATGCTCAATGCCGGGCAGTTCGCGCTGGCCCACCTGGGCGCCGTGGCCGGCTTCAAAACACTGGCCCAGGCCATGGGCGACCCCGAAATCGGCCGGTATATCGACGGCCTGCTCGAAGACGCCATCTTCGCCCTGCCCAAGCACACGGGCGATTGGGGCGCTTACAAACAAAAGCTGCTGAAGCGCTTCGCCAATTCGGCGCTGAACATCCCCATTACCCAAGCCACCATAGACAGCTCCCCCGTTCTGGTGTCGGGCCTGCTCGAACCCATCAAGTTACGCATGTCGCATGGCCAGAACATCGAACGCCACGCCACCGCCATCGCCGCCTGGATGCGCTATTTAATGGGCCGCAACGAGCGTGCCGAAGAACTGCACATCAGCGATCCGCAAGCTTCCGCCCTTTCGCAGGCCGTGCGCCTGGCCGGCGGGCGCAGCGCCAGCGCCTTCGACCTGGTCGAGGCCCTGCTTGGCGTGCGCGCCATTTTCGGCTCCGAGCTGCCCAGCGACCTGGAATTCACCCGCCGCGTCACCGCCGCGCTGCAAGACCTGCTGTCCGAACGCACACTGGGCGCCCTGAAACTGCTGAACAACCCCGAACACCGGGCCATGTCGTCCTGACCACACCCCTGCGGCTTCCCGATTCTCTTTATAATCGCCGCATGACGACAAAGATACTTATAGTGCGCACCTCGTCCCTGGGCGACTTGGTACACATGCTGCCGGCCATTTCCGACATTGCCGCGCATGTTCCGCAAGCGCAGATCGACTGGATCGTCGAAGAAGCCTTCGCCGAGATCCCGGCGTGGCATCCGGCTGTGCACGAGGTCATTCCCGTGGCGCACCGGCGCTGGCGCAAGCAATGGTGGTCGGCCCGCAGCCGCGCCGAACGCGCCGCGTTGCGCGCCAACCTCAAGGCGCGCCAGTACGATATTGTGCTGGACATGCAGGCCCTGATGAAATCCATCTGGCTGGTGCGCCAGACCCACGGGCTGCGCCACGGCCTGGACATCAGGTCGGCCCGCGAACCCCTGGCCTCGTTCTTCTACAACGTAAAGCACCGGGTCAAGTTCTGGCAGCCCGCCGTGACCCGCCAGCGCGAACTGGCCGCCGCCGCCTTCGGCTACACCTACCAGGGCGAACCCGACTTCGGCCTGCAGCGCTTTACCCAGAACGCGGCCATCGAACCCTACGCCGTCATCATGCCGTCGGCCAGCCGCGACGACAAGCTCTGGCCCGCCAGCGACTGGCAGGCCGTATTCGACCGCCTGCAGGAACACGGCCTGACGCTCAGGCTGCTGTCGGGCAACGCCGACGAAACCACCCGCGCCCAGGCTCTGGCCGCGGGCCGCCCCCTGGCCGAAGTGCTGCCTCGCATGAGCCTGACCGACACCGCGCGCGTGCTGGCCAGCGCCAGCATCATGGTTGGCCTGGACAGCGGGCTCACCCACCTGTCGGCGGGCCTGGGCCGCCCGACCATCGGCATTTACAAAGCCTCGACCCCCGTGCGCACCCCCTTGCAAGGGCCCGGCTATACGGCCAGCCTGGGCGAACGCGACCACGCCCCTTCGGCCCAAACCGTATTAAGCGCCATCGACCAGGCGCTGCCCCGCAAAAACCGAGAGCCTGCTTTTTGAACCGCTTTCTCTACAACCTCTCCATTCGCGCTTTGTCGCCGGGCCTGATCGTCTGGATGAGCTTGCGTGCGCGCCGTGCCGGCGGCCACTGGGAGGTCTTGTCGGGGCCGCGCTTCGGCTATTATTCCCAGCCTTCCCAACAGCGAAACCCCATATGGGTGCACGCGGTCAGCCTGGGCGAGACCCGAGCCGCCCAGCCGCTGGTGCAGGCCTTGCTGGATCAAGGCGACCAGGTGCTGCTCACCCACATGACGGCCACCGGCCGCGCCGAGGGCGCGCGCATATTCGCCGACGCCATTGCCCGCGGCCAACTGGCCCAGCAATGGATGCCCTACGACTTCACCGGCAGCGTCCGGCGTTTTCTGGAACATTACCGGCCCAGCATCGCCGTGCTCATCGAACGCGAGATCTGGCCCAACATCATTGCGGCGGCACGCCGCATGAACATTCCCATCATGCTGGCCAGCGCGCGGTTTTCCGACAACTCGCTGCGCCAAAGCCTGCGTGCCGGCCGGGTCATGCGCGAAGCCTACGAAAGCCTGCAAGCCGTTTACGCCCAATCGTGGCTGGACGCCCAAAGGCTGGAACAGGCCGGCGCCCCCGCCGTGCGCGTATCGGGCAATTTCAAGTTCGACGTATCCATTCCCATGGATCAGGTCGAACGCGGCCGCGCCTTCGCCGCCGCCCTGCACCGCAAGGTCATCGCCATCGCCAGCACGCGCGAAGGCGAGGACGAGCTCTTCATCCAGGCGATTTCCAAGCATTTGAAACGCGCCAGCGCGCAAAGCAACGAGCTCGACCCGGAAATCCTGTTCCTGCTGATTCCCCGCCATCCCCAGCGTTTCGACGAAGTGGCCGGCCTGCTGGACAAATCCGGCCTGCCTTTCGCGCGCCGCTCGGAACTGGCCGCCGACCACTGCGGCACAACGTCGTCCAGCGTGCGCGTGTGCAACCACGTTGCCGTGCTGCTGGGCGACAGCCTGGGCGAAATGCCCCGCTACTACGCCACCAGCCAGGTCGCCATCGTGGCCGGCAGCTTCCTGCCCCTGGGCGGACAAAACCTGATAGAAGCCTGCGCCATCGGCACCCCGGTGGTGGTGGGGCCGCACACCAAGAACTTCGAGCAGGCCGTGGCCGACGCCATCGACGAGGGCGCTGCTTTGCGCTCGCCCAACCCCGACGCCGCCCTGCAACTGGCATTGCAATTGCTGAACGACCCGCCGCGCCTGAAACAAATGAGCCAGGCCGGCACGCACTGGGTGCAAAAACACACCGGCGCCGTCGCCCGCGTGGTGGCCGGCCTGAACGAACTGAAAAGCCTCAAGCGCTAGGCGCAATCGACAAACGCAGCCCGACCGTACCCAGAACGGCAAGCAGCGTTTTCAATGTTGGGTTCCCTTTGGGGGACAAGGTGCGATACAACGACTCGCGGCTGATACCCGCCTGAGCCGCAACCACCCCCAGCCCACCATATGCTTCCACCACTGTTCGAAGCGCCAGCAACCCAGCCGCACGCTCGTCCGGGTCGTCCAGCGATTCCATAGCTGCTTTCAGATATTCGACAGTCAGCTCACGATCCGCACGCAATTCAGCGAGCTCTCGCTCATGGTGCGATACCGCACCCTTGATTCGATTCATCGACGTCTCCGTTTCCATTCAGCCCAGAACCCTTGCGCCATTTTTATATCGCTTCCCTGAGAGCTTTTATCTCCGCCGCACAGCAAGATAACAACCGACTTTCCATACCTGGCGCAATACACCCTGTAGCCTGGTCCTATATGGATACGCAGTTCCACCACTCCAGAACCGACCGGAGAGCAGTCGCCCCAATTGCCGGCTTGCAAATTGCGCAGGCGGACACGAATGCGCGCTTGCGCAGCTTTGTTGCTTAACGTATTCAGCCATTCGGTAAGCGGTTCTTGCAAATCGCTGCGTTGATAGCGTAAGAGTTCAAACATATCAATTGTAGCTTAAAGGCTACTTTTGTCCATGAATACACAGAGTCTGAACGCCTCGTCTTCACCGCGCTATTGTGGAAACTACAACGCAGCGGGCGCAATCAATTTTCTAGAACATCCATTGCGCGTTCAGGCGCACGCCGTGGTCGCGGGAGCTGGCGGCGAACTGGCCCGCGTAGCCCAGCGACAGGCTGGCGCGCCTGGAAATTTGGCCTGTCACAGCCAGATCCAGCGCCCAGGCCTTGCGCGCAATAGGCAGCCCGTGCGAAGTGAACGCTCGGCCCGCGCCATGGCTGAAACGCTGGTCGACAGCCACCCGCCCGGCTCCGCTGGCGTAGCGCCATGCCAATTGCGCTTGCAAACGCCACTGGCCCTTGCCGGTATCCACGGCCTGTTCCAGCCGCAGCCCCAACGTAGAAAACAACACCGAATGGCGCGCCGAAGACACCGACAAGGCGGCCGCGCCGCCGCTCTCGTCGAAGCCCTGCGCCCGCGTGCGCAAGTAAGCCAGGCGTACGAACGGCTCCACCTTGGACAACCACAGCGGCCAACCCGCCTCGGCAAAGACCTGCGTGCTGTCCGCCCGATACCGGCTGGTCAACGAATCGCTGAAACGTCCAAACGCCACGTCGCGTCGGCTTTTAACCGCATGCCAGGTATGCGCCACACCCGCCGCCAACCGCAGCGGCTTCCACGCCCCCGATGCCGCGAATCCCAAATGCGTGCTTTGCACCGTGGCCGAAGCGCGCCCGCCTTCCAACGCCACATTTCCAGAAGCCACGGCGCCGCCATACCCAACACCGCCCCCAGCGCGATCCAGCCGCGCATGCTGGACACCCAAGTAGCCGCCCAGCCGCCACCCATGGCCCACCTCGCGGTTGACTCCCAGCACAACCCCATGCAGCGAACGGCTGTCGCCCGGCACGCCGTCTACCTCATCGCGCGTTGCCGAAGAATAGAACCCGCGGCTCCAGAACCCGGTTTCATGCGCATTGCCAAGAGCAGCTTGCCGCACGAAGCGACTGTCGTCCATCAGCCCGGAAAGCACCGAGGCCGACCAGCTTCCCGACAATTGCCGCAAGGCATCGCGCGCGCCCGGCCTGTCCAGCGCCAGCAGTTCGTCGTACAAGACCGGTTCCGGCCCATTCTCCGAACCCGGCTCCCGGCCATCGATGGACTCGGCCACCTCCTCCTCGTCCGGTGTTTCGGCCACATCATCCAAAGGCGTTTCGTTGCGCAGCAAGGTCAACGTAACGGCATCGTCCGCGTAGGAAAGCTGCGGCGTCAAGAAGGCAAAATCCACCGGCACCGACACCGAATCGAAGCGCGTGCCATCCAGCCCGCCCTCGGCCTTGAGCAAGGTATAGCTGGTGCTGGCCCGCCACAAGCCCGCTTGCGCCAGAGCCATCACGTCGCCGGCCAACAGCGCCTTGCCGCCCGCCCATACCGCATCGCCCGCGCCATCCGGCCCCACCTCCACCTCGAAGCGCGAACCCGGCTCGAAGCGCAAGTCGCCATCCACCATCAACGTTCCGATGCTGTTGCCCGGCGCCAGCGTCCCACCCGCCAAAATCTCAGCGCCGCGTACCATGCCGGCCCCTTCCAGCCGCGCCCCCGCGGCAACCGAGACCACGCCGCCAAACATCTCATTGACGGCCAACGCGCCCTGCTCCACCACGGCCCGGCCCGTATACCCCAACGCATCGCCCATGACATTCAGACGTCCCGCCCCCTGCTTCACAAACGGCGCGTCCCCCTGAAGCAGGCCCGCGTGAACCGCCTGGCCCTCGGCCACCGACCAGCGCAGTGTATCGGCATGCTCGGGCGCCGCCACCGGCCCGTACGAACCCGGCGGCGCCCAATCCTCCACCCGCATCGCCGCAATGCGCAGCGGCGACATCATCACCACCCCTGGCGCGTACTCCAGCTTGCTGCCCGCGGCCGCCTGCAGCGAAGCCCATCCCCAGGCGCTATCGCTGCGCGCCTGCAAAGACCCCTGCAACAGAAACGTCGTTCCCGTATACGTGTTCGCTCCCGACAGCGCCAAGGTTCCCGCACCCAGCTTTATCAAACCCTGCGTGGAACCCGGCATATTGCCGATGACGCCGCCAAAATACGCCGCCGCCCCTTCATGCGTATTGATCACGGCGGTACTGCCGCCAATCGCATACTCCACATCCGACTCGAACTGCGCATCGGCAATATGCATGACCCCCGAAAACACAAAAGGCGCATCGGGTTCCCCCAATAGCGCCTTGCCATTCACCATACCGCCCACATTGTGGGGCGGCGGCTCCGCCAGCCCCTCGAACAACGACCCATGCCGCCGCAGGTCAACCAGATAGGGCAGCGCCTGAGCCTCCGCCACCGCCACAAACCCACAATTCAACACACAGGCCGCCGCAGCCGCCCGAACCCCATGCCATATCCCTTCCCAGACGGGATTGACGGGAATATCCTCCCACGCCTTCCCACCTTCCCGGCTCCCCACCCTTTCGCGGGCCGCTCCCAGGATCCAGGCCGGTAGAACAGCCCCGCCGCGAAGACCTTGGCAACATCCCCGCCCACCACTTCCCACCCACGACAAATTTTCCAGCCACGGCAACATCGACAATTGATTAATCATTGTTGTTTCCTCCGATGGATAAATAAGTCACGTTTGTGACGATCGGAGTATGAAACAAAATGAATAATTTCGATATATATTCAATGACTAACGCGACACACGCCCATGCAAACGCTAAATAAACGTCGCACTGGAAACGCCGAAGCGCTTGCT
>CALMPB010000355.1 GCA_937871985.1 uncultured Burkholderiaceae bacterium | reverse complement strand
CATCAGCACATCTCAAAGCGCATTGCGCAGACCTTCCCTAATTTTTCAAAATTTCAGTTCAATAAAATCAATGGGTTACGACTTGATTTTTTGAAATTTCACGGGTTTTTAGAGGTTCCCTAGGGTCACGACCAGACGCCCCTCCGTCACATGACCCAAATGCTGGGTATCGCCAAAAGCCTGCAGGGCATTTGGAAGCGCCAGCACGAACAGCAAGGTGACTGTGCGTTGGCCTTGGAGCACGCAAGACTAGCTCAGCACGCCTATCCAGGCCGATGTAACCAGCAGCAGTGCCATTCCCTGGTTGAAGCACCGTATGGCCCTCGGCGATGCAAGAAGACGAGCAGCGCCCCTGCCCAACAACGCCCAAACCGTCAGACAAGGCAGCGCTATCAACAGGAAGATCGCCGCATACAAACCATAGGTTGCCGGGCCTGAGCCGGCATCGACGAAAACGCTCACCACTGACAACGCCATCATCCAGGTCTTGGGGTTGATCAGTTGCAGTCCGGCGCCATGGATGGCACCTGGACGATTGCCGGAGGTTTCGGCCTCGATACCACTAGCCGAGGCGTTGAAGAGCTTCCAACCCAGCCAACTGATCCAGGCCACCCCCACCAAGGCCATGCCATTCTGTAGCAGCGGATAATGCAGAAGCATCTCACCAAGCCCGAGGCCAACCACCAGCAGCAGGCCGGCCGCACCCACAGCGGCGCCGAGCACAAGAGGCAAAACAGCCAGCAGACCGTGGCGGACGGCGCCACCGAGAATCAATAAATTGGTGGGGCCCGGCGTGATAGAAGCAACGAAGGCAAAGAGCACGAAGGGCAAGAGTTGGTTGAAAGAGAGGGTGTTCATTGACGGACTCCAGTCACTTGCTAGGAGTCGATTGTCCGCAGCAACTCACCAGTGATCTTGAAGATTTGTGCAGGATCGGCGGTAGATTGCCGGCGTAAAGCCATAGGCCCGCCGGAACCAGCGCCCCAGGTGGCTCTGGTCGGCAAAGCCCAGGTCGATGGCCACGTGGGCGGGAGGCCAGCCATTCGCGAGCAGGCGCCGAGCCTGGGCCAAGCGCAATTGCACTAGGTAAGCATGCGGCGCCAGGCCAAAGGCTGCCTTGAACGCGCGGGAGAGACGAAAGCGGTCAACCCCGCACGCATGGGCCAGATCCTCGAGGTTGATGTCCTGCTGAAAGTGCCCGTGCAGATAGTCGCGGGCACGAATGGCCACCGAAGGCAGACGCGGGTCTACCGCATCCCGTGTACGCCAAAGCAGTTGCCGCGAAAGTCGCTCCAGCAGGGCATCCAACGATGCCTGCCGCACCATACGTAGCTCATTGCGCTGTAGCGCTAAAACGGCGTTGACGATACAGGGCATCAGGCCGGGTTCACAGGGTAGGGTCTTGTCGAAACTCGGCTGGCAGTGATCGGGGGCATTCTCGAACAATGCTCGCAACTCCCGCTCAATCCATTGCGGGTCCAAGTAAAGCATGGAGTATGTGAAGCCGCCCGGCGCGGGTGCATAGCCATCGTGGATTTCACCGGGTTCCAGCATGAACACCTGGCCCGCGGTGCTGTTGTGCAGCTCCTTGCGGCAGTGGAACTGTTGCACACCCTGCTCGGTGAAGCCGATTAGATAACTGTCGTGCCAGTGCGGATCGTAGGCGTGCCCCTCGAAATGGGCACGAATGGTTTCGATACCGCTTTCGGGGTCCTGCTTCACGTTGATCCAGCTGTCGGTAGCCATGGTTGCCTAGCAGGAAGGACGGTTAGCCAAGGTGAACGATCATCTTAGCCCCTACCCACAGAAAATCTGGAAGATTTGTGCAATGCAGCGGCTGCGAGCTACCCGACGCTAGGCGAAACGGCCAAGGCTAGGGGATGGTTACGGGGCGATTGGGGACGAATTCTCCACTTTAAGCGCAGCAATGACATCGGTCTAAGTTCTGCACTGCGAAAATTTTGGTCGAAATCCGGCATCAACGTCTCCTGACACGACAAGTCATCAATGCGGATCAGCCTTGTGGATGAACTCCAAGAGATCGTGATTGAAGCGATCAGACTCTTCGAGGAACGGCGCGTGCCCCGATGCCGGATACAGCTTGCTTTGCACTTTGGGATTGAGGCTCTTGGCTCTGGCGATAGCGGGTTTGGCTTTCACAAGTGCGTCCTGGGCGCCATAGATCAACAGCAAGGGAACCCGCGTCTTAGGGATCCTCTGCACGAATCACATTCCCGCGTGCTAGTCGCGTGCAGGCCGTTGAAAGCACCCGAGAATTCGAAGAAATCAGTTCGTGATTCTTGCCATTCGCGTCAAATCGCGAATTCAGCGCCCAAGCTGGCCAGCATTTGGATGTTCGGGTGCCTCCCAGGCGCACTCATGCCTTGGCCTGCAAGTGCCGTCGCGCCATCCACAGGTTGGATAGCGCAAACAGCGTCGTGAGCTGCAGCGTGTTTTTCTTCAAGCCTCGATAGCGCACCTTCGTGTAGCCAAACTGGCGTTTGATCACCCGAAACGGATGCTCGACCTTGGCGCGGATGCGGGCCTTGATCTTCTCGACCTGGTCAATCATTGAATCGATGGGATGGTTCTTGTCGAGTTGGCTGCGCAAGCCTCGGCGCATGGCGATCAGCCAGTTCAAGGACCCGGGCGCGTCGGGGCGTTTGTGAGCGCCTTGATAACCAGCATCACCATAGGCTTCACGCTCCTGTCCATGAAGCAATGCATTCGCCTCTGTGACATCCGCAACGTTGCCTGATGTCCCGCGCACGGTGTGCACCAGGCCCGAGTCGGCATCGGCCCCAATGTGCGCCTTCATGCCAAAGTACCATTGATTGCCCTTCTTGCTCTGGTGCATCTCGGGGTCTCGCGTGCCGCTTTGGTTCTTGGTGGAGCTCGGCGCTGCAATGAGCGTGGCATCCACCACGGTGCCCTCCCTGAGAAGCAGGCCTCGCGCCTGAAGCAGCTCATTGACGACGGCCAAAATCTGCTCGGCCAGCTTGTGACTCTCCAGCAAATGGCGAAAGCGAAGAATGCTCGATTCGCTGGGAATGCGCTCATCCCAGTGCGATAGACCAGCGAAGTCACGAAACATGGGGATGTCATGCAAAGCTTCTTCCATGGCTGGGTCACTCAAGTTGAACCACTGCTGCATGAAGTGAATACGCAGCAGCGTCTGCACGGCGAACGGCTGCTGTCCGCGACGGCCTGACTCGGGGGCATAGGGCTCAATCAAAGCCACCAGTTCTCGCCAGGGGACAACCTTCTCCATGGAGTCCAGGAACTCCCGGCGACGCGTGCGCTTTGTGGTGTTGGTGAGCCCGAGGCTGCTTTGCTTCATGGGCCTATTGTGCGGCTGTTCTGAGGGGTGGAGTTGACCCACTTTCGTGGACGGGTACTGGTTTGATTCTCAAACCGTTTCGGGTGTTGCCTCGACATGCACGACGGCCTCGTCGACAACATCAAACAAGGCTTCGTTGCTCCTTTCAAAGTTCAGGGGTGAGAGGTAGCCCAGGCCGCTGTGGCGGCGCCGGGGGTTGTACCAGCCTTCAATCCATGTGAAGACCGCCATGCGGGCCTGTGCTTTGCTCTGGAAGGTGCTGCGCTCGATGAGTTCGCCCTCCAGGCTGGCGAAGAAGCTCTCGGCCATTGCGTTGTCGTAGGCATCGCCCACCGTTCCCATCGAAGGCCTGACCTGCATCTGGCGGCAGCGCTCCCCGAAGGCCACGCTCGTGTACTGGCTGCCCTGGTCGCTGTGGTGGATGACACCCTTGGGTTTGCGCTGCTCCAGCGCCATGTTCAAGGCCTCGAGAACGAGGTCTGCGGTCATGCGTTCGCCCATGGCCCAGCCCACCACGCGCCGGCTCCAGACGTCGATGACCACGGCCAGATAGAGAAACCCCATCCAGGTCGGTACGTAGGTCATGTCCGCCACCCACAGCTGGTTCGGGCCAGTGGCGCGGAAACGCCGGTTGACCAGGTCACGAGCTGGGGCCTGACGTTTGTCGCGACGGGTGGTGACGGTGAAGCCTCGGCGCTTGCTGATGCCGTGGATGCCGGCTTGCCGCATGAGCCGGGCCACGCGCTGGCGGCTGATGCTCACACCTTGCTCGATGAGCTCGGCCCGCACCCGGGGCATTCCGTAGGACTCGTAGGAGTCCTGGTGAATCTGGCGGATGCGCTCGGTCATCACCGCGTTGGCGATGCTGCGCTGTGAAGGAGCACGGTCGCGCCAGGCATAGAAGCCGCTGGCTGAGACACCGAGGACACGGCACATGGTGCGCACAGGGAGGTCGGCCTGGTTCGCCATCACGAGTCCGAAGACTTCGTGGAAGTCGCATCGCTGCGACCGGCAAACCAGGCCGTAGCCTTTGCCAGGATGTCGCGCTCCATCTGGACCTGGCGCAACTGCCGGCGCAGGCGCACCAGTTCTTCCCGCTCGGCAGTGCTCAGGCCTTCCTTGCCTGGTAAAGGCTTGCCGTCGTCGATGGCGGCTTGGCCAACCCAGTTGGTGATGGATTGGGCGGTGACACCGAACTCACGCGAGAGCTGCGCGGGCGTGCGGCCGGCTCGAACCAGCTCGACCATCTGCTGGCGGAATTCCGCCGGGTACGGCGGTCGTACTTTGGACATTTGCGACTCCTTGAACACAAAGAATGATGTGTTCACGGAAACGGGTCAACTCCAGGGTGAGCACAGATCATCGGGATTCGTGCAGAGGTTCCTTAGCAAGTCCTTCCGCTGCGGCAACCGTCATCGACTGCACGGAGCGCTGCATGTCCCATGATGCCAATGCGGCGTTGGCCAGCAGCAGGTCGAACGTAGTTGCGTCGGGCTGGCGATGGAAGCACAGGCGCAGAAAAGCGCGTTCGCCATCCAGGTGAGTCTTCAAGTCCGAAGCGACCATATCCTGATAAACCTCGGGATGCGACACGATTTGGTCGGGTTTCAACTCGATCACGCCATTGACATACACCGCACCAGCGATGTCGTCATCTCCGTGGGAGGCCAGGTAGTTCGATATCACCGCGCCGCCCAATGACCATCCGACAAGCACCGGCTTGTGTGCATGGGTGTATTCGATGACAGCGGCCAAGTCATCAGCCCACCGGCGACCATCAGTGTATGCCTCTGCCTCCACTGGCTTGGCGGACAGGCCGTGGCCTCGCAGATCGTAGGTAATCAAACGATGGTGTTGAAGTTGGGGATCAAGCAATTGCTTGTTCCAGTTCAACCGGCTGCCAAGCAGTCCATGAACAAAGATGATGGGGGTGCCGTTTGGATTGCCAGCCTCCTGCACAGCCAACACGACGCCATCGGGTGCGGTGACGGTGTAGCCCTTGGTATCGGCAAGTGCGGCGGATGATGTGACCAGCAATGCAAGGGTCACGAACAGCGCGCCAAGCGCACCATGAATCTTCGGTAAAGACATGAATCAACACTCCTTGGTTTTGGGAAGATTCCTAGTCTCAACCTTCACATTGATGTGAGTGTCAAGAGAAAAAAGTGGTATCGTTTGTTCATGTCTAAAACCACGACACAAGCCTCAATGTCCATCGGCGAACTTGCCCGCAAGACGGGGGCGAGTCTGCGCTCGATCCGGCACTACGACGATAACGGGCTGCTGCCCTCCGTACGCGCCGAGAACGGCTATCGCTTGTTCCCCGCATCAGCCATCACGCAAGTTCGCCAACTCCAGCGATTGATTGCGGCAGGCTTCAGTCTGACCGAAATCCGAGGGTTTCCCGATTGCATGAAGATGATCGAGGGGGCGGCGGTGTGCCCTGAGACGACGGAAGTGCAGCGCAAAAGGCTTGCGTCCATCGAGCGACAGATCTCAGAGCTTGAACAGCGACGCGTGCGGTTGCGCAAGATGCTAGCGGAGGGAATCGGGCCTGTAGCAGAGTAGTCGATGCCTTAATGGTGCTGAGGCGTGAGTCGGAATGCACCGCCCCGACGCTGCGCGCTCTTCGTTCTGCAGCGCCGCGATCGACTTGGCTAGGATAGTTAAATATGCCTGCCGTCTGCTGGCAGTCGCCTCCGCTGCAGCACGCTCCGGCTTCCTCCTGCGATGCTCTTATGTGGCTCCTAGCCCAAATACTGTTCAGATACGAAGCACCGGCACTGGCTGATGCCGCAAATGGAGCGCTGCGCCGCGATGCCGAACATTGAAGTTGCTCATCTTGCGCTTGACGCCGCGCGGGTTCAGGCGCCCACGACTGCTCACGCAGCGCCCGCGCGCGATCTCGGCCAGCAGGGCCTCGCGCCAGGCAGGCAAACGCTCAGGGGGAAACGGCCGCAGCTTGCGGCATCTTGCGCTTGATCACGCGCACGGCGTGCATGAAGCTCAGGCGATCCGGATCGAGTTCGCGCGCCCAGGCCGCCTGCGCCATCAACTGGCGAATCGCAAAGTGCGCCAGCAGCAGCCCCCACAGCTCCTGCTGCACCAGCTCGGGCGTCTTGCTGCGCAGCACCGTGCTGTTGGCGCGCAAATGCGTCTTGAACTCATCGAACACCCCCTCGATCTCCCAGCGCTCGTGGTACAGCGCGGCCAGCTCCAGGGCCGGCGCCGCATCGGGGTCCAGGAGGTTGGTCAGCAGCCGGTAGCTGCCCTGCGCCGGCGTGGCCGAGCCCTCGAGCGCGTAGTCGATCACACGCACCGTTTGCCCTGCGCGCCGCGCGCGGTCGTCGCTGTCGAACACGCGGCTCAGGTACGAGCCATCGGGCAACATCTGCTCTACCGGCAGCTTGAGGTTGGATTTGACCCGCCAGGCCAGCTTGGCGCCCGTAGCGCAGGCGGTCTGCCAGAGCTTGAAGCCGTAGAAGTTGCGGTCGGCCAGCACCAGCATCTCGGGCGTGAGCTTGGCGGGCAGCAACTGGGCGGCCATGACCTGCTCGCTGTGGCCGTAGGGTGCGATGCCGGCTGCCACCACCGCGTGCGTGCCGCATTCCACCAGGCCCAGAACGCGCGCCTGCGGGAAGGCGCTTTGGCCGCGCGAGGCGCCCGGGTAGCCGAAGAACTTGGCGTTGGCCGCCTCGTCGGCCACGTCCATGCAGCTGCCGTCCAGGGCCATCACGCGCAATCCCCGGTACCACGCCCCTGGCGCCCCCGGCGCGGCCAGCGGGCGCAGCACCCGATCGGCCAATTGGCGCATGACCTCGGGGCCCAGCCGGCTGCGCGCCTGCGAGATCGCGGACTTGCTGGCCTGCACCGCCTCAGTGTGGCCGCCGCCGAGCCATTGCAGGCCTTCGCACACCACGCGCAGCACTTCCTCCAGCGGCGCTTCGCGCCACAGCGCCAGCGCCATCACGTAATACACCACTGCCGGCGCGGGCAGCAGCCGCTCCCGCTGGCTGGCCTTGCCGGTCTCGGCCAACACTTCTTCGATCAACGTCCGTGGACACACGCTGGCCAGCACCCCGGCGCTGATCAAATGCGCAACGTCAACTCTCGACGGCAGCGTCTTGCGTGTTCTGGCCATCACCCTCATCCATTGAAGCTTCGATGGATGAGGATTATGGCTTTAAAAATACTATCTGAACAGTATTGCTCCTAGCCCACAATCTCGCAGCCCCGCAACGCGGCGAAAATTAGAGCTAACTCCACATTCCATATAGGCTTCTAGCCATCCGGCTGGTTTCACCAAACGCTTGACGTCGGCCCTTTTTTACTGGGCTAGAGAACATGCGCACCCCCTTGGGTCCCCAACCACTCGATTCACTGTTCATCCATCCGCTCAAATCCGGCGAACCCCATCGCGTGGAGACCCTGAAGCTGCTTCTCGACGGGATCGAACTCGATCGCCGGCTGATGGTCGTCGATGCCAATGCGAAGTTCCTCACGGCACGCGAGCTGCCCACCATGCTCTCCATCCGGTGCCTGCCCGTGGAGGGCGGCTATGTGTTCACTGCGCCGGGCATGCCGCCGATCGAGATTGGTCGCACAGGGTCAGCGGAACTCAATGCCGTCGTCTGGGATGACGGTGTTCTGGTTCGGTCATTGGGCGACGAGATCGATGCCTGGCTCAGCCGCTACCTCGGCCGTCCGGCACGGCTGGTGGCCATGGGCGAGCACACCCTGCGGCCGATGCCCGTGGCACCGGATCGCCAGAGCACCTTCACGGACAAGAGCGCCGTGCTGCTGACCAACACGGCGTCGCTGGCGGCCTTGAACGAGCGGCTGGAACACAGCATCACCATGCAGCGCTTTCGCCCCAACATCGTCGTGTCCGCCGACGTGCCGTGGGCGGAGGACACGTGGAAGCGCATCCGCATCGGCGCCGTCGAGTTCGATGTGGCCGAGGGGTGCAGCCGGTGCACCATGACCACGCTGGATCCGCTGGATCCGCAGCGCCCCTCCATCGCCGAGCCGCTGAGGACGCTTTCGAGGTTCCGAAAAATGGACGATGGGCTGGTGTATTTCGGCATCCATATCGTCCCGCGCAACGCGGGGAGAATCTTCGCGTCGGACCGGCTGGAGGTGCTCGAAAGCCAAGCCAGGCCCATCTTCATCGGAGCCGTTCCCGCACCGCACGGCCTCATGAAGCCGCAGGAGCTGGCGCGCTGGGGCGTGGAGACCGTTCCCAAGCCGCCTCAAAAAATCCAGCTCACCTGCGTCGCGGTCATCGATGAGACCCCCGACATCCGAACGCTCCGCTTCAGGACCGACCCGCCGCTGGCGGGCTATTTCGCCGGCCAGTTCATCACCCTGGAAGCGCCGCTTCCCACGGGCAGCGCCATGCGCTCATACACGATCTCATCGTCGCCGTCACGGCCGAGCGACATCAGCATTTCCGTCAAGCGGGTCGTAGGCGGATCCGTCTCCCACTGGCTGCACGAGCACTGCAAGGTTGGCCTGACCCTGACCGGCCAGGGGCCGATGGGCCACTTCCATTTCCAGAAGCGCCCGGGACGCAAGCTGCTCCTCCTTGGCGCGGGAAGCGGCATGACGCCGCTCATCTCCATGCTGCGCTGGATGATCGATCTCCATCTCCCCATCGACGTGGTCCTGCATCAAAGCTGCCGCAGTGCGGGCGACGAAGCGTTCTGCGCCGAGCTGAAGTGGCTGTCCTCGGTCGCCGCCCATCCGCTGCGGGTTTCGCGGAATCTGACACAAGCGCATGGACAGGAGGGAGCGTACAGCGGCCGCCTCGACCCCGGGATGCTCGGGGACATCTGCCCGGACGTGGATGAACGGATTGTGTTCTGCTGCGGGCCGGAAGGTTTTCGCCAATCCGTCCGCGCCATCCTGGCCGCCAGGCCCCACTTCTCGGCTGCCAACTTCATGGAAGAAGCCTTCGGCGGTGCGGCCCAGCCTGCACTGCCACAGCCGTCCGGCACCACGCAGCTAGCGACCAAGACAGTGCGGATCGACTTTCCCGACCAGGGGAAATCCATATCCACCGAGTCGTCGCACAACCTGCTCGAAATCATCCGGGCGGCGGGGCTGCCCATTGCATCCAGCTGCCAGGCGGGTCTGTGCGGGACGTGCAAATGCCAGGTGATCGAAGGATCATGGCGTCTCTCGCCGAACAATGCCGATGAAGACATGGCGGTATTGAGCGCGGATGAGAAGTCGCGAGGGATCACGCTGGCTTGCAGTTGCCGCCCTACCGGGGACATGGCCATCCGGTTGTTGTAGCCGGCAGGGCTCGGCCCGACGGCAGGGGCGACACGGCCTTTCGCCAGCCAACGCGCCATGCCTGCGGCGCAAGGACCCGCCGATTCCGCCATGGCAGAAATTTCGAACCTGAGACAGGCCATTGATGGCAGCCCATACCCGCGGCTAGCGGGTCGGCGTGCGCTGGCACCGAGGACACCAAAACACGATGCGGTTCGCCATGGTCGAGGTGATGATCGGGCTGCCGCAATGATGACACGGACGCCCGCTGCGCCGATAGACGTACCAGCGCAGGTCGGCTTCCGTGACAGGGGCGCGCTCTGCTAGCTTCGTCCAGCCTGCCGCGGGCTCTTCAAGTCTGGCGCGATCGGTCGTGATGATCACACCCGTGCGCTTCCCGTGCTCCAGCAGGAGGACCGCATCCGCCCAGAGCTGCTGGAGTTTGCGGACGCTCACCCTTTGGCCGGGGGTGCTCGGATGGATGCGGTGTCGAAACAGCAACTCGGACCGATAGATGTTGCCTACCCCGGCGATGACCCTTTGGTCCATGAGCAGCTCTGCGATCGCACGGCGCGACGACCGGATCGCGTGGACGAAGGTGGCTGGCTCCGAATCGGCCAGCAGGGGGTCTGGGCCAAGGCGGGCGCGCACTGCATCGATCTCCGCCGCCGTGAACAGCTCGCATGCCGAGGGGCCGTTGAGATCCGCAACAGCGTGCTGCATGGCCAGCCGAAGGCGGACTGCCCCTCGTGGGGCTGGCACGGCAAGGCCGGCAACGCCTTCGATCAGGTTTGGCGGCTCGCCCTCGCCTGCGGCCGTGAGCAGGGGACTGCGCGACGGGGCCAGTGGGTGATCCGCCGTGATCGCAAAGCTCCAGATTCCGTAGAGTCCGAGATGCACATGGAGGTTGTGCATTGGCGTTCGCCTACCGGGATCGAAGGAGACAAAGAGGTGTTTGCCGTGGGCGACGGCCCCCGCGAACGCACAGCCATCGAGAACAGCGGCTCCGCTGCCGAACCGGCCCTGCGGCGATGAGGCACGAATGACCTGGCCTTGGAAAAGCCCGGTGAGCGCCGTGGCAATGCCGTGGATAACGTGGCCCTCAGGCATCTCGGCGTTCCTCGCAGGGGATTGGCACGTACTCTGCGCCCGCCTGCAGGGCCGGCGCCCGTATGGCTGCAAGGCGCAGATCGCCCGTAGCCCTGTGGGATTCCACAAGCCAGTCCTTCACGCGGTGATGCCCTCTCTCGCCTGCTTCAAGAAGGTCGTGAGCAGCAGAGGCGGCGTGGGCAATCGCTGGCTGGACAACTCTGCGGTCGTCACGCCGAGGTGGTAGAGCCCATGGCTGGCCAAGTGCATCAGCATCTGCGCCCGGCTCATGCGGCCGGTGGCGCCATCGGTGAACACGAAGTCGATTTCCTCGGCGGCGGCGGGGCCGTCCAGGCCAGCGGCATACTGGATCAGCCATTCATCCAGTGCCTCGGCCGATCTGCGCAGCTCGGGCAGCGGAGGGAAGCTGCTGCTCTCCGTCGATGTGAAGCCGTGGGGCGCACCCAGCAGGTGGGCCTGAAATATCTGGTCCACGATGTGGATGTGATTAAGCCAGTAAAGCGCCTGCTGCACCACATCGGGCTTGTCGCCATAGGCCGGCGAGTCAAGGACCTCGTACAAGCCCATGTCCAGCCATTTCTTGTGGGCCATGAGCTGCACCAAGGCAGACGTATTGGGGTTCATGCTCGCTCCTCGGCGGGTCTCAGGAGGACAGCTTCATCAGCACCAGGCCGCTGACGATCAGGATGGCGGCAAGGATGCGCATGGGGCTGGCGGCTTCGCCCAGCACGAAGATGCCGACGACGAAGGCGCCCACGGCGCCGATGCCCGTCCAGATCGTGTAGGCCGTACCCAGGGGCAGCGATCTCATCGCGACCGACAGCAGCCCAAAGCTGAAGATCATGGCCAAGATGGTGATGGTCGAATACCCCACCTTGGTGAAACCGTCCGACAGCTTCATCGTGAAGGCCCAGACGACCTCCAGCAGACCTGCAACCAACAAAAAAATCCAAGCCATACGGCCCTCCTGTGACAAAGAGCCGGGCCGTCCCGGAAATGGTTGACCTGCGGCGTGCCCGCAGGCTGAGGTCGTCCTCACTTCAAAATGGTACTGCATCACCCCCAAGCCGGGAGCCGGGCTACACCATCTCGCAGCTGATCAGTTGCGTGTCGATGGTTGCGCCCGGCATCATGCGATGCAGCCCGTCGGCCAGTTGCGTGCCGGCCTCGTGCAAGGCCTCCAGCGGCATCGCCGGCAGGCTCTCCAGGATGAACCACATGTGCCGGGCGTCGGCGTTCAGCCGCGTTCGGACGCCTTGCCGCCAGTTCCAGCGTCGGCAGGTCACGCCCAGGTCGTCCCGCCATACGACCTCGCCCGGTTCGGGAGATTCGTGGGCGGGCTGGCCGTCTTTGGCGGTGTCGAACAGCTCGCTTCCACTGGCGACCACGAGCCGCGGCATGCCGGCATAGGCCGCCAAGTTCTCCCCACCGACCGGGATCGCATATTGGAGGCTGATCGCGTTGTAGAGATCGACCGCCGGATCGATGCTCTGAAGGCCACCATCGCGCAGTACCCGCTTGCGCAAGGCCTCGGCGGAACAGGGTGTGCGCTGCGGCTTGGCACCGAACTTCCTGAACACCTCCGCCCAAGCGGCAAGGTGCGCTTCGGCCCAGGGGACATCTGCCGTAGTCAGCGAACGGCAGGCATTTCGCAAGGCCTCGCTGGCGATGTCCGGCCGCACGAGCCCAGCGGCTTCGACGCTCAGGCTCAAGGCCCGGAATCCTGGCGCCAGCTCGGCGACGGCAGGCTCGATCCATGGGGTCACAGCAGACATAGGCGAATCTCCGACACGGGTCATTTGAGGGATGGCTCCTTGGTTCGGCGCATCGCTTGCGCCAGGTCCTGCCTGCCACGGCTGTCCAAGGCCTGGGCCGTGCTCTCGAAGTCCCGCGCATCGCGGTTCTGGCTGAGTTTTCGCTTGCCTTCAATCCGGGTCAGTTCGACCTCGATGCCCACGATCTGCGCCAGTTGTTCGGCCAGGTAGTCGGCGGGAGCGTCGCTCATGCGCCAGGGCCTGGGCTGATCGGCCTCATGCGCACGCGTCAAGCGGCCGACCACGGCGCGCAGGAACTTCCCGTCATCGTGCACCCGCAGGCGCCCGTGCGCATGGACCACTTCGTAGTTCCAGGTCGGCACGTGGCGGTGCGTCTCCTGCTTGCTCGGATACCAGTTGGGCGAGATGTAGCCCTGAACGCCGCGAAAGACCACCATCACGGGATCGCCGTCGCCCACCTCTCGCCACACCGGGTTGGCGCGTGCAACGTGCGCCAGCAGGCTGCCCAGCGGCCCGCGGCCGGCGTCCAGCAGGAAGGGCAGATGGTCGGCCTCCAACCCCGTCGGCCTGTGCGTGACCAGCATTCCCAGGGGATGCGCGGCCATGATCCGGTGGAGTTCGTCAGGGTGCGATTCGCTGAACAGGGATGGGACATACATGGCGGTCAGGCTCCAACGGGATTCAATGAAGTGGGTGCACAAGCAACAACCCACACAGCACCAGCATGAAGACGGCGATACCGCCATCGAGCACGCGCCACGCCTTGGGGTTGCGGAAGATGGGCTGCAGCAGCCGGGCCCCAAAGCCCAGCGACGAGAACCAGACCACGCTGGCGATGCAGGCCCCCAGGCCGAATGCCCACTGCACCACGCCGGGATAGCGTGTGGACAGGCTGCCCACCAGCACCATCGTGTCCAGATACACATGTGGGTTGAGGAAGGTGAACGCCAGGCACGCCAGCAGCACACGCCGTCTGCTCTTCTCGTTGCCTTGCTCCGGGGCAAGGCTGCCGACGCCGCGCCATGACCGCAGCGCCGCCTGTACGCCATACCAGCCGAGGAAGGCGGCACCGCCAAAGCGCAGCACCTGCAGCAACTGCGGCCACTCCAGCACCAGCGCGCCGATGCCGCCGACACCGAGCAGTATCAACGCGATGTCGCCCAGTGCGCAGACAGCGACCACCAGGCCGACGTGGCTGCGCTGCAGGCCCTGCCGCAGCACGAAGGCGTTCTGCGCACCGATTGCGATGATGAGGCCCGCGCCAGTCACGAAGCCGGCGGCGGTGGCGGAAAGGAGCATTCAATTGCCGAGGGAAGCCCGAAATCGGGTATGGTGCAGCGATTTTCTTGATAAGTAAAACTATAAATTCTATATTTGATGAAGAATTACTAATCAACGGGCGTGCCCATGGATCTCATTCACCCGCAACTGGCCGCGTTCGCGGCCATTCTGGAAGAAGGCAGTTTCGAGGCCGCAGGACGGCGCCTGTGCATCACATCGTCGGCCGTGTCCCAACGCATCAAGGCCCTGGAGGACCGGCTGGGACAGGTGCTCGTGGTACGCCAGCCACCGTACCGGCCCACGCCGGCAGGAGAACTACTGCTGCGTCGTGTGCAACCGATGCAGACGCTGGAAGCCGAAGCACTGGCAGACCTTCTTCCAGAGCAACACCAGGGCGGAGTAGCGCGTTCCATCGCCATCGCGGTCAACAGCGATTCGCTCGCCACCTGGTTTCTGGACGCTCTGTCAGTGCTCCACCGACAACACGGCTACGTGTTCGACGTGCGGGCAGATGACCAGGACCACACACTGGAACTGCTGCGCAACGGCTCGGTACTGGGCGCGGTGACGGGCGAAGCGGTGCCGGTGCAGGGATGCGAGGTCCGGGCACTGGGCGCGATGCGTTACCACGCCATTGCGGCGCCGGAGTTTGCCGCACGCCACTTCCAAGCAAGCGTGAATGCTGCTGCGCTGGCGCAAGCCCCCATGATCGTCTTCGACCGCAAGGACGAACTGCAGTGGCGCTTCGTGCGCCGGATCACGCGCGCTCGCCTCGCCCCACCCATCCACTACCTGCCGACGTCCACCGGCTTTGTCAAAGCGGCGTCGCTTGGCCTGGGTTGGTGCCTGGCGCCTGAATCACTGGTGCAGTCTGCACTGGATGATCGCAAGGTGGTTCTCATTGCGCCAGACCGTTGGCTGGACGTGCCGCTGTTCTGGCAGCATGCCTGCGTTCGCTCCGATACCTTGCAGAACATCGGGGCTGAGTTGCACCGGGCAGCGGCCGTGGCGTTGCGAAGCTGAAACGTAGCGAAATGGGTTAGAGCCGCGATGCCTGCCGTGCGCCCAGCGGATGCGGGATGCCGCCGTCGCTGTAGGTGCACAGCACCTGGGCGATGACGACCTGGTAGCCATTGAGCCACCGGGCCTGCTGCCGCTTGGCCTCCTGGTGGACAGGGTGGTCGATCAGGGTGCGCAGCGCCTCATGGCTCTCCCAGTAGTAGACGTTGGAGATCAACCCGGTGGCGGGGTTCTCCCAGGCTTCCTCACCCAAGTAGCCAGGGATGGACTTGGCGACCTGGGCGATGGCGTTGTCCAGGGCATGGAACTCGTCGTCGAACTTGCGCTTGGCGAATGTGAAAGTGGAGGTGTAAATGGTGTCAGGCAAATCAGGCCTCTGCGTCTAGGGCATGCGCTCGGGAGTCAAGGCAGCAGGAATATTCGAAATACATAGCGATGCCACTTACAGTCAACAACCCTAGACTGTCAAGGGGGATGGGAGTAACATGTCGGTTGGGATTTTGCATCCCGATATATCTATAGGTTAAAAAATCACATGGGGTCTCGGAGGCTTTTTCGTCACAGGATGCGCCGCTTCGGTATGGTTGCCGTTGCGGTTGTGTTCCTGTTGCAAGCCTTCGCCGCAGCCAGTATGCCGGTGATGACCATGTCCGCAGACAAGGACGTGGTCATCATCTGCACGGGCGCGGGGATGAAAACCGTGCCGTTGTCGGATTTCGGCATCGAATTCGACCAGGACAAAGAAGCACCCGGAACGTTGCCCTCCGGGGGAATGTGTGTCTTGTGCTCGCTTGCCCACAACTTCGCCATTGCGCCTTCAGTAGTCTTCACGCCGGCTGTCGACCTCAACGCGCACGCACCCCAAGCTCCCCCCGTTGATCGCCCCATCCTGGACGGATTCCGAAACGTCCAGCAGGCGCGCGCACCACCCTCCAACGCTTGATTCGTCGCCATTGCGTCGCAGCGGGACTACGTCCTGGGCGGCCGCATTCACGATCATTGTTGGAGTTTTCCTATGTCTGGAGTTTCCTCCGCGCAGGGCATCGCCCTTGTGCGCCTGCGGCGTCGCCCGCTTGCTACTGCCGTTGACGCGCAGTTCGCTT
>CALMPB010000354.1 GCA_937871985.1 uncultured Burkholderiaceae bacterium | reverse complement strand
GGGGCGGTGATCATGGCCACCTCTCGCATCGTGAAGGTGCTCCGCGCAAACACCGGCGCACGAGACCTGCGCACCGTGTTCGAGGACTTCTGCGCCATGGCGGCCGCGGCGATCCTGTCGGTCACGCTTGTGCCAGCCTTGATGGTGGTCTTCGTTCGCGGCCGTATCATCCCGGAGCACAAGAACCCGATCAACCGGTTCCTGATCTGGATCTACCGCCCTGTCATTCGCGGCGTGCTGAAGGCGAAGACGCTCACTATCGTGCTCGCGCTTGTGGTGCTTGGCGGCTCCGTCTGGCCGGTGAGCCAGATCGGTTCGGAATTTATGCCGAGCCTGAACGAAGGCACGCTGATGTACATGCCGACGACCCTGCCGGGAATCTCCGTCACCAAGGCGGCGGAACTCCTGCAAATGCAGGATCGGATCATCAAGTCCTTTCCAGAGGTAGATTCGGTCTATGGCAAAGCGGGGAGGGCGATGACCGCGACCGACCCGGCTCCTACCGAGATGTTCGAGACCATCATCAACCTGAAACCAAAGGGCCAGTGGCGGACCGGTGTCACCATCGACAGCCTGAAGAACGAGATGGACAAGGCTCTGCAGTTCCCAGGCGTCTCCAACGCCTGGACCATGCCGATCCGAGCTCGTATCGACATGCTTTCGACTGGCATCCGGACGCCGGTTGGCGTCAAGGTCTTCGGCACAGACCTGACGCAGATGGAACAGGTCGCGCGCCAGATCGAAGCGGCCCTCAAAACGGTTCCGGGCACGTCGAGTGCCTATGCCGAGCGGGTGATCGGCGGCTACTATCTCGACATCGTCCCGGATCGCGAGGCGCTCGGCCGGTACGGCCTTGCCGTCGGCGCCGTCCAGGACGTCATCGCGACCGCGCTCGGTGGCGAGACCGTGACGACAACCGTCGAGGGACGTGAGCGCTATGGGGTCAATATCCGCTATCCCCGCGATCTGCGCTCGAATCCTCAGTCGATCGCTACCGACGTCGAAGTGCCGTTGCCCGGTGGCGGCGCCATTCCGCTTGGCGAAGTGGCGAAAGTCCAGTTGACGCGCGGCGCGACCTCGATCCGCACTGAGAATGGCCAGCTCGCGACCTACATCTTCGTCGACATCAACGGTCGGGATCTGGGTGGCTATGTCGCCGACGCCCAGAAGGCCGTCGCGGCGACGGTGAAGCTGCCGCCCGGCTATTCGGTCGCCTGGAGCGGGCAGTTCGAGTATCTGGAGCGGGCCGCGGCGCGGATGAAGATCGTCGTGCCCGTCACGCTGCTCATCATCTTCCTGCTGCTCTATCTCAACTTCCGCGCGCTCACCGAGACGTTGATTGTCATGCTGTCCTTGCCGTTTGCCCTTATCGGCGGAATCTGGCTGATGTGGTGGCTCGGCTTCAACATGTCGGTGGCGGTCGCGGTTGGCTTCATCGCGCTCGCCGGCGTCGCCGCGGAGACCGGTGTCGTCATGCTGATCTATCTGGAGCAGGCCATGGCCGAAGTGAAAGCTGACCGGGACGCACACAAACAGCCGTTCGTCCGGGCAGATCTCCATGAGGCGATCTTGCTTGGCGCGGTGGAGCGCGTCCGGCCGAAGATGATGACTGTCGTTGCCATCATGGCCGGTCTGATCCCGATCCTCTGGAGCACAGGCACCGGGTCGGAAGTGATGCAGCGCATCGCCGTGCCGATGATCGGTGGCATGATCTCGTCCACCCTGCTGACCCTTGTGGTGATCCCCGCGATCTATGGGTTGGTCAAGGGTTGGCGGTTGCCGAAGAGCATCGCATCTACGATCGGCGAGGTTGCGCTCACGGAGCCTGCGATGTTCGACCTTGCTGCCGAATGATGGCTCTGTTGTGCCGACCGTCCCAGATGAGTATGTTTTTAGGGTACGTTTGGCTTCCAGAATCCGAACCCTCAAAGAGGTGGTTTCCCGGCAATAGAAAACTGCAGGCAATTTTCCGTCTTGAAACCTCTCTCGCTGGACCCCGTCGCCAGCGTAGAATGGACTGTGTGAACACGGTCATTTTCTATCAAGAGACGACGCAAAAAAGAAATGCCCGCGACCAGCTAAGTCGCGAGCCTATAGTTCCAGCTTGAGCGCCTACCGCGCTAGCGGCTGCGAATAAGTTTGCCGGCTGCAACGTCCGGAAAGCCATTCTCGACCAACGCGCCAAAAGCGAGACCGATCGTCGTCCACAGCACAACCTGTATTCCTAAAGCCGCTATGCGAAACCTCCACAAGAGATCGGCGGAGAACTGCTCCGGCATCTCGCTGATAGCCGGCATCGCATATTGCACGATGGCAATGACGATGATGAAAGCAACACCGGCAATGACCGTTGCATTCCATGCGCCGTACTGCGACGACAGACGCCGCGTCAATGCGACCGCGCCTGCAAGCGCTGTAACCGACAGCACAAGCATAATGAAGAAGAGTTCGGTTCGAACGCCGAGGGTATCGGGGTTGCTGACCGCCGGAGGATTGGCCGGATATTTGAGATATGGAACGAGCACGATAGCGACGAATCCTGCCAGTGCAAGCAGCGCCGCCGTTCCACGCGGGCCAAAGTTGCTGGCGCGACCGTATACATAGGCAAAGACCAGAGAGAACAATCCGCCAATCGAAGCGCCATAGACCACCAGGCCGGTCAGTAGGCCGAAGCCGGCTTGGGTCTCGCGACTAACGAACTCAGGCTCCGGAGCTTCGTCGGCGGCCTGGCTTTGTTGTTCTTCGAACACAATCGCGCGGTCGACCTGCGGTTCACCGAAAACCTTGGCGAAGCCGAGTGCGAGTAGTCCCGCGAAAACGCCGACGAGCATTCCGCGAAGGAGCAAATTTCCAACCATGTCCGTGATCCTTAGTGGCAGGGGAAGCCGAGCAGGTGGCGACCATCATGGACAAATTCATGAACGTACATGCCGGAGATCATCGATGTCGCGCCTTCTTCGGCGCCCACGAAATAGATTGCCAGCAAGAGGAGCAGTCCGCCAAAGATCGCCCATGGCAGAAGCTCTCCAATTTGAATGGTACAGGACGGATTTCTGGCGCGAAGGTAGTGTCGGACATTTGACCTCTCCTGGGATGCTGCGTCCCGTTGATCGAACTATCAGCTACGGGAGAAGACCTGACTTTCGGCAAGCGCATCTAAACGCTAGCCGATCACAGTGGCGCGACCGTGCCGGATTTACACCAGCTTCCAAACCCGTATCTTGGCAGCGACCCTATTCAGCCGACGAACCATCTGTCAATGCATTACGATTGCAACGGGATCGCAATCGTCTCTCAAATTGCGAAATTGCATCTGATGTCCACGCGCCTCACAATGATTTGCGCCGGCGCCACTGTATCGGCGCGCAAAGCTCGGTTTCCACTGGATGAACCTTTGGAGGCGCGGGCGATCGCGCTCGCCAAGGAACTCAGGCCGAGACTCCGCAGAGCTGATCAGGTTTGGTCCAGCCCCGCATTGCGGGCCAAGCAGACAGCCGCGGCGCTTGCTTTGGAACCCGCGGTGGTGCCGATCCTGCAGGATCTCGATTTTGCGCAGTGGTCTGGAAAGCCGATTGCAGATGTTTCAAGCGAGGACCCTAACGGGATGGCGGCCTGGCTGTCTGACCCGACTTCGTCTCCTCACGGAGGCGAGTCATTGGCGGACGCCTCGAGCCGCGCCTCATCATTCATGACGCAACTTTTAACCGAGCGCGGCCATATGGTCGTGGTGACCCATGCGGCCTTTGTACGTGCGGCAATCCTGCTTATCCTCGAAGCGCCACTCCAGGCCGCATGGCGACTTGATGTCGAGCCTTTGAGCATCACCGACTTCCGTGGCGATGGCCGACGGTGGGTGTTGCGATCTATTTGGGCGAGGTAGAGGTGTCGCCGTCGCACTCGGCACCGGCTCGGAAGTCTTGCGGCGTATCGCTATGCCGATGCAGGACCGCCGCCAGCAGCGCCCGCTGGCAGGCTTTAATATGTTGACACTGATGGTCAAGTATGACTAACAGCTGGTTGGCTAATGTCAGCCACCAGCCTGGAGCATCCGATGAGATCCGCCCTTTCAATTTTCGTGAGCGCCGTGGCGTTTCCCTCGGTCTTTGCCGTCGGGCCGGCGACCGCTCAGAACGCAAACGACGGTATCATTGTCTATAATGCCCAGCACGAGAGCCTTGCGAAGGAATGGGCGGAAGGTTTCACGAAGGATACCGGTATCAAGGTCACCATACGCAACGGAGAAGACCCAGAATTCGCCAATCAGATTGTCAGTGAAGGCGCCGCCTCGCCAGCCGATGTGTTTCTAACAGAGAATTCGCCCGCTATGGCGCTGGTCAACAAGGCCGGCCTGTTTGCGCCGGTCGACTCGGACACTCTGGCGCGTGTGCCTAAAGAATTCCAACCCGCCAGTGGTCATAGGGTTGGCATCGCCGCGCGCAGCACCGTCTTTGCTTACGACAAAACAAAGCTGACCGCCGACAAGCTGCCTAGGTCGCTGCTGGATCTGGCCGACCCGAGCTGGAAGGGCCGCTGGGGCGCATCTCCATCAGGTCCGGATTTCCAATCGATTGTCGGTGCCCTGCTCGAAATCAAAGGCGAAGTTGATACGGCAGAGTGGCTGAAGGGGATGAAGTCGAACGTCATTGCCTACCGCGGCAACAGCGCCGCCATGAAAGCAGTCAACGCCGGCGAGATCGAAGGTGCCGTGATCTTCCACTATTACTACTACGGAGATCAGGCAAAGACTGGCGAAAACAGCAACAACATCCGCTTGCTCTATTTTAAAAATCAGGATCCCGGCGCATTCATCAGCATTTCCGGCGGCGGCGTGCTCGCTTCGAGCAAGCACCCCAAGGATGCGCAGGCATTTCTGAAATGGATCACCGGCAAGGGTGGTCAGGACGTCCTGAAAACTGGCACGTCTTTCGAATATGCCATAGGCCTCGGCGCAGACAGCAATCCGGCGCTGGTTCCGCTGAAGGACCTGCAGGCACCGAAAGTTGAGCCGTCGAATCTGGACACTAAGAAGGTCACCGACCTCATGACAGCTGCTGGGCTACTTTAAGCAGGTTAGCTTTGGCGGTGCTAGTCGCCAATATCTTTTGTACCACTCCGATGCTGATTGCGTAACCGCCGCCGCCGTGTACCATGGAATGCCGCTCGCCGATGTCAGACATTCCGGAGCCGGCAGGGAGAAACGTCCATGTTACGCTCAATTTCGCTTGCACTTTTCTTGTCGATCGTCCCAGCGACCGCATTTGCGAATTCATGCCCAACCGTCATGGCCGCGATCGACGCGGCGTTGCCGACCGCGACCCTCTCGAAGGCCGACATGACCAAAGTCATGGAACTGCGCGCCCAAGGCGAGAAATTGCACGCCGCCGGCGATCATACAGGATCAATGGCTGCGCTCAACAAAGCCAAGAAGATGCTCGGCATATAATTGCCGCGACCGGGGCAGGGGAGGCATAGCGCCTCCGCTGTACGCAGGTCTCCTGTATTCCCGGGGTCTACAGAAGCTTTGGCAACGCCGCGTCAGCTGCCTTCAACAAGGTGAGCCAGAATTCCGTCAGTGGCTAGGCGGCGGAACATCCGATCGACCTCGGCGGGCGGCGGCTTTGCGCC
>CALMPB010000353.1 GCA_937871985.1 uncultured Burkholderiaceae bacterium | reverse complement strand
GCGCCTCGCGACGGCGTTTTCCGCACGGCTTGATGCCTGGTCAAAGCTGATCGACAAGGCGCAGGACCTCGCCCAGTGATTGCAGCGACGCATGGCCTTGCGCCTGCGCCGCGCGCCGGTCGAGGTGATAGCCATGCATGCCGAACTCCCGCGGACCGGTCATGTCGGCGTCCGGCGTGTCGCCAACCATAAGGACCTCATGGGGCTGGCAGGCGAGGCCATCGCACAAGTATTGGTAGATCGCCGGCTGCGGTTTCACCGCTCCGGCTTCATACGACCACGCGCAGAACTCCGGCTGCACGGGCAGCAGCGTCAGCACGGGCGGTCCATAGGGCGCGGCCAGGTTGGAGCAGAGCGCAACCTTGATGTTCTTGGCCTTCAAGGCGGTCAAGGTGGCGGTGGCGTCCTCGAAGAGCGTAATAGACCGGATTTCATCGCGCAGGTCCGCTTCCAGCGCGCGCAGCTCGTCCTCGCTGACCATGCCCCCGAACAAATGGGCCGCCTGCCTGAGGTCGAGGGGGCTGCTCATCGCCCGCGCGCCGTCGTCGCTTTGCCGCGGGCGGCCTGCCTGGCTCAGCAGCCGGACCAGCTTCCGGAATGGGCGGGTCGGCCGCTCGATGCGGACCAATGTCCCGAATACGTCAAACGCCACGGCCTTGATCGCCATTGAGCCTCCTGCTGTGTCAGAAACGCGCCGCAGCCTGCTCGAGGATGGGAATCGGCTGCAGCGTGATCAGATTCTAATTCGGCGCGCAACAGACCGTCGCTCGGCAATCGGACCAGATCGCCATTCGGCCTGTGCCCGTGCAATTCACGCGCGGCGCGTTTGCCGCGGGGTTTCGCCGAAAGCCTGGCGGTAGGCTCGCGAAAAATCGCCCAGATGGGCGAAGCCGAAGCGCGCTGCGATGTCGCTGACCTTGACCGCATTTCCGTCCTGCGCCAAGGCCTGCCGGACCGCCTGGAGGCGCTGCATGCGTAACCATTGCAACGGCGATTGCCCGCACTCGTCCTGGAACAATGCCTGCAAGCGTCTGACCGACATGCCGCAATGGCTGGCGACCATGGCCACCGGCAGGTGTTCGCCCAGGTGCTCGAGCATGTAGCCTTGCGCGCGGCGGATGGCCTGGGGCGCGGAAGGCGGCGGCGCTGGCCACAGGTGCGCAGCCATGCTATGCGGCTGGTGCAGCAATAGCGTGGTGGCGACCAGCATCTCGGTCTGGGCCAGCAGGGCCGCCTGCGAGACGTTCGCGCCCTGGTCCAGGCCAGAGCACCGCACCACCCATTGCAGCATGGGCATCAGCGCTTGCCAGCCCGGAGTATGCAAGGGAATGACCGCGTCGAAGCAGATATCGGGTGCCTGCTCCTGCATTGTCAGGCGGCACCATGCATCGGCGATGGCCGTTCTGTCCAGGCGCAGCAGAACCTGTTCGTAGTCGTGGCTGGCCGTGAAATGAAACGGCCTGTCGGGGCTGAGGAGAAACGCCTTGTCAGGCGATACCTCGATGCGATGCCCATCGAAATGAAACTCCGCGTGTCCCTGGGTGGGCAGCACCAGCAGGTAGTAGCCGTCGAGGCCGTCGCAGTCGGGATCGATGCTGATGTCCGCCCCATATCCATGCCTGAGCTTGAGCAGCGACAGGCGTCCGCACGGAACGAGCTCCAGCCGGCTGTGGACGATGCGCCCGCGAATGACATGCAAGCGGTACGAATTGAGCACCTGGCCGATCTGCTGCCGCGCCTCGTCGAGGTCGGCGGTATTCACGATCCGATACTGCTCGAACGGCACTTGGGCAAACAGGGCAGCGGTCATCTGATTTCACGTAGCCAGAGTCTCCGCATATTACCGGGCATTCATCGCATCGAGATAAAAAGCGCGCTTTTCCGATAACCGGCGGCGTGGATCCGATAGACGGGGCGGCGAGTGGAAACGACTATTACGCGCTGCGCACGACCGCGGAACCCGGGGCGGCGCGCGACCTGTATTCACTGCGGCGCACGCCCTTGCGGCATTCGCTGCAAGCCTGCTGGAGGTTTGGAAATGAAGCGCACGTTGCCCCCTTTGCTGTTTTCGCTTGCTGTCTCGGCTCCCGTTCATGCGGGAGACACCGTTTACAACTACGCCGATGGGAGCCGCTCCACCACAGCGGGGGGCAGTGAAAAAGGCAATGCCGGTTCTCCTCCGTACAGCGGCCAGAGCGGGCAAACATCATCGGGTGTAACGGTGGGGCTCACGGGGAGTTCGACTGGCGTGAACATCACCACCAGCAATGCCCCTGGCGTGCTGGCCAGCAGCGCCGGCGGCGACGGCGCCGATGGGGCGCCCGGTGTCGGTGATTCCGGGTCAGGCGGAGGCAATGGCGGAGCGGGCGGCGACGTCAGCGTGACCGGAATCGGAAAGGTCGGCGTCAACGTCACGGGCGACAACGCAATCGGCGTCCTGGCGACATCTGCCGGCGCCCAAGGCGGGTTCGCAGCGTCCGAAGGCGATGGTGCTGGCTACTTTGGCGGCTATGGCGGGTACGGAGGGAACGTGACCGTCGATTTCTCGCAAGGTTCAGGCTTGATATCGACGGCTGGCACCAATGCATTTGGCGTGCAGGCGACCTCGGTGGCGGGAAACACGGGCACCAACGGCACCAATTACATCATTATCGACTTTGGTGATCTGTCCAATGGTCGCCATGGCGGCAACTCCGGCGTGGTCAATGTGACCATGGGCAACGACATGGCGATCAAGACCTCCGGCACCAACGCCATCGGCATAGTCGCCCGCGGCGTCAGCGGCAATGGCGGCGATGGCACATCCGCCGCGGGCCCGATCAGTACCGGCAGCGGAGGAACGGGCGGAAATGGCGGCGTCACGCAAAACGTCACCGTGAACAATCTGGGATCCATCAGCACGTCCGGCACGGGCGCCATCGGTATCTTCGCCCAATCCATAACCGGCAGCGGCGGAGCCGGCGGCAATTCCCAGGACACCGGGGGCAGCCATGCGGGGGCGGCCGGCAATGGCGGAGCCGCCGGCGAAGTATCCATAGCCAATGCAGGCGACATCAAGACCAGCGGCCTTTACGCTCCTGGCGTCCTGGCGCAGTCCGTGTCCGGTGCAGGCGGTATCGGAGGCAGCGCATCGGGCTTGTTCGACGCCAAGGGCGGCGCGGGTGGCAACACCCCGGATGGCGGCTCGATCACCATCACGAATACCGGTTCCATCACGACCTACAACGCGAATTCCCAGGGCATTGTGGCCCAGTCGCTGGGCGGCGGCGGCGGCATGGGCGGCGATGCTGGCGGCATGATCAATATCGACGGCGGTACCGGCGGGGCTGGCGGCAATGGCGGCAGTGTCTATCTTTCCAGTCTTGCGGGAACCATCAACACCAGCAATCAGCTGTCGCAAGGCGCGGTTGCGCAGTCGATTGGCGGTGGCGGCGGCATGGGGGGCGTCGCCACCGGCGCCGGAGCCATCGGCGCCAGCACGGTAGGCGGCAATGGCGGCATCGCCGGCGCCGGCGGATCCGCACGCATTTCCACCAGCGGCCTGACGCTGAGCGCCGGGGGAACGGCATCAACAGGCTTGCTCGCTCAGTCGGTCGGCGGCGGCGGTGGCGCGGGTGGTGGGGCATACTCTACGTCCGCGGGGCCGCTCCTGGATATCGCCGTGGCGGTTGGCGGCACGGCAAAAACCGGCGGCAGCGGAGGCACGGCGGCCGTCACCGTCCAGGACTCCAGCATCTCGACGGGAAAGAGCGGCCAGAACCTCCAGATCACGAGGAACGGCGAGGTCATGGCGGTCAATCTGCCGGCCGTCGATTCCCACGGCATCGTCGCCCAGTCGGTCGGTGGCGGCGGAGGCAATGGCGGTGCCGGCTCGGCGGCGTCGTACGCTATCGCGATTCCTAACGGTTCGGAAGATCCCGGCGCGAAAATCACCTTTTCCGGGGCTTTCGCGACCGGCGGCTCGGGAGGCTCGGGAGGTAGCGGCGGCCAAGCGACCGCCACCATCAGCGACGGCTCTACGGTCACGACCGTGGGTGATGGCAGCATCGGCGTCGTCCTCCACTCGATCGGTGGCGGAGGCGGCAATGGGGGCGACAGCTCGGCCATGGCCGCCACGATAGGCTATGGCATACCGATACCGTTCCTCAGCACCAAAATAACGCCCTCGACCAACGCAATCAACGTGTCCCACAGCGTCGGCGGCTCGGGCGGATCCGGCGGCAATGGGGGAACCACCACTTTCACGCTGGGCGACACCAACAGCCAATCGACCTCTGCCGTTACGACGTCGGGCGACGGGGCCATAGGTGCGCTTGTCCAGTCCATCGGGGGGGGCGGCGGCAACGGCGGCATCGGCAATGCCGCCGTCAATAGCTGGTCGACCAACCAGAGCGCCGACTTCAACATCGGCGTGGGAGGCAGCGGCGGCAATGGTGGTGACGGCGGCTCGGCCAACGCCACGGTCAACGCCAATGGCGTAATTACCACCCACGGCCACGGCGCCGAAGGGCTGCTCGCCCAGTCGATTGGCGGTGGCGGCGGCGTGGGTTCCGGGTCGGCCATCAATGTGACCGGGCTGGATACCTGGGCGAAGGCGGTGGCCAATATTCCGGTCGGGAGCGAGATCGACCAGGACGGCAACAAGATCGCGGTGGGCATGAACCTCAATCGGACGATCAATATGGCAGCCCAGGGCGGCTTCGGCGGGCATGCCAATACGGTTACCGTGACGCACAACGGAGGCATCTTCACCTCTGGCATTGACGCGGCCGGCATCGTTGCCCAGTCTATTGGCGGCGGGGGCGGGTCTGCGGGATCGGCCGGTGCCGACGCCTCGACGGGGGGGCCGCCGGGCATGCCTGGTACCTCCACGGCCCAAGACCTGGTGGCTGACGGGGTAACGGTCACCGTCCCGGTCAATATAACCAGCACGATAAACATGGGAAGCACGACTTTGAGCACCGGCAGCGCGGGCGCGGTCAAGGTCAACAGCACCGGAGGGAAGATCACGACGCTAGGCGATCATTCCACTGGCGTGATCGCCCAGAGCCTGGGCGGAGGCGGCGGACGCGCTCGCGTCGTGACCGTTGGAGCGGAGACGGGCGGCGCGCTCGACAATGCCTCCCAGCTATCGGTCAAGAGCACCCTTACCCTCGGGAGCGTGATGATTGGCCAAGACTACGAGCTGCCAACGCTGGGACATGGCAACGATGTACAGGTCACTCTGAGCGGTGCGACGATTTCGACGGGCCAGCAAAGCGCCAACGGGCCGGTGTCATCGACGCCGAACAGCGGCCTTCATGCCTATGGCATCCTGGCCCAGAGCATCGGAGGCGGCGGGGGCCTGGCGATTGACGGATCCGCCGATCCCAATGGCTCGGCAACCCTGGGGCTGAATTACGTATGGAAAGGGGGCTTGTCCTCCACACGCCTCGGCGACGGCGCTGGCGGTACAGTGACGCTGCACATCGGGCAAGGCGGCAACGGCACGAGTATCCAGACCTATGGCGATGGCGCCCACGGCGCGGTGCTCCAGTCGATCGGCGGCGGTGGCGGTGTTGCGAATTTCGGTTCATCCGCGCTCACCGTGCCCGATGGTTCCAACCGAAAAATTGCAGTACAACTTGGCGCGACGATAGCAGGACCGTCGCCCGTCCCCAGCGACACCGTGCAAGTCACCTACGACCAGGGCGCGGCGCTGAAAATTGCGACTTCAGGGAACGGAGCTTTCGGCATTTTGGCGCAGAGCATCAGCGGCGGGGGCGGTCTGATCGGCGTCAGCCAGGGCGTTGCGCTGGGTTACTCGCTGATGGGAGCAATTAACTCAGAAAACACCCAGGAGGTTGGCGAGGGCATCGCTGGGGCTGTTTCCATTTCTCTTCCGGCGGATACCGTGATCAAGACGTCGGGAACAGGCGCCCACGGCATTCTGGCGCAGTCGATTGGCGGTGGCGGCGGTGTCGTCACGTCATACCTGTATGGCCAGATTCCTAAGCTTGTCGATACGGCATTGTTTGAAGTGGCGAACTACTTGTATGGGACGGCAGGCGCGGTCACCGTGTCCACCAATGGGCTGATCAGTGTGGCGGGCGCCGGCGCCTATGGCGTAGTGGCTCAATCCATCGCGGGCGCTGGAGGTCTGTTCACCTCAGGCGGCAATGTTTCCCTGGGGCAAAGTATGGCTGGCTTTGGCGGGGACGTCACGGTCAATGTTCAAGGATCGATCGTTGCAAGCGGTGAAAACGGTATCGGCGTCTTGGCGCAAAACCAGAGCGTCGGAGCAATCAAGGTC
>CALMPB010000352.1 GCA_937871985.1 uncultured Burkholderiaceae bacterium | reverse complement strand
AGAACATCAGCTGGTCCGGGTGCTGGTTTTTCAGCTTCCAGTACTGCTGCATCATTGGTGTGTGAGCAGAAACGTCCATAAATCAATAACTTATCGTGATCTGTCTATTTGACAGGGCATTTGTGTCTAATACTATTCGCCCTGAGTTACCGTTCGTCGGTCGCGATCTTTGCAAGGGCGGGGCCCTGTGCAACGTCAATTTCGCGCAGCCGGATGTATCTTTCTGTCATTCGAGGGTCGCTGTGGCCGGCCAGTTTCTGAGGGTCGTGGCCCTGCTTCTTGGCATCGGTGATGGATTTTGCCCGAAGGTCGTGCAGGGTAGCGTCTTTCACGCCGGCGCGCTCGCTTGCCTTCTTGAATTGCTGTTTTACAGTCTCGTAGATCACCGGTTTGCAGGTGCGCTTGGTGGTGAATAGGGTGAGGCCGCGAGCAGAGCGCGGTAGAGCCTTGGCGCGGGCGATGATGTCCTTTACATCGGCTGTCATGGCGACGATTAGTCGCTTGTCGGTCTTCTGTTGCTTGAAGGCAATGCCCTCGTCGCTGATATCGGCCAGCTTGATGTTGAGCACGTCGTTGATGCGTTGGGCGGTGAGGTAGGCCATCAGGTAGATTACCCGCATGTTTTCGGTCGACACTGCCAGGATGGCAGCCAGCTCGGCGTCGGTCAGATAGCGGTCGCGCTTCTTCTCCTCGAAGCGACGGATGCCTACACAGGGGTTGCTGTCCATCAGTTGCCATTCGACAGCATAGGTGCAGACGGTGCGCAGGAAGCTGATGACGCGGTTGGCCATGTTGGGAGTGGCTGCCATGCTGTTCTTGATGGATGCCACGTGCTTGGCCTTCACTTGGTGCGGCTCGAACTCTGCGAGGATCTCCTTTAGACGATTGCCTGCGGCTTCGTACTGCAGCAGTGTGTTGGGTTTGAGCTTGGTGCCGAGCTGCTTCAGCACGTCATCAATCAGCTTGGGCATGCCGGCGCCGGTGCTGGCGGCTTTGACCTTGCGGGCGTAGGCCTCTAAGGCTTCCTCGATGGTGCTCCCAATGCGTTCCCATTTGTTCTGGTGAACATAGTAGAAAGCGCCATGCTTGCGGTAGACCTTTGCGGGCAGGTCGCGGTCCTTCTTACGTGGTCTCATGGTCAGGATGCCAGGCGCAACTGGGGTTCAGGGCGAGTTTGGGCGGAGCCGCCCAGGCGTGCAACCACCAGGTCACGCAGTACTTTAGGCTTGCCATCGCCGCCAATGATGTGGGCAATCTTCTCGGTTTTAAGCCAGCGCACTTGGGCGCTGGGCTTAATTTTGCCCGAGAGGGTTTGTAGTTCAGCCTCGGTCAGAAACATGGGGTTCCCTCCTATCAGGCTGCGGCCGGAGCCGGCCACGCGCCAACGGCATCGTAAAGTCGCGCAGCCTGGGCTTCGTCCAGGGTCACGCTGTTGGGGATGGCGATCCAGGCGGAGGCCACCACATGTGTCGGATTGCAGTCCGAGATGTGTTCGCGGTAGCAGGTCTCGATGACGTCGGTTAGTTGGGTGGCGAGGTAGACGCCTTGCGGCGCCGCCTCGATGCTCTTGATGTAGCGTTTGCCGAAATAGTCAATGCACAAGGCGCTGATGTAGATGCACCATGGGTGAGCGAAGTCGCACACGGCGTCGACCATTGGGCGGGACTTGATCTGTTTACCAGTCTTCCAGTTCAGCAAGTGCTGTCTGCCGGCCGGGTCGATATTAATCACGGCGGCGTGGTTGGTGCGGACCAGTGCCCGGCTGGTGCGCTCTAGGCGGGTGCGCATGTTGTGGGGCTTGCGTGTGCTCATGCTGCCTCCTTAATCGCAACAGAGACTTTCCAAGGATCGTTGGCTCGCGCAAGTGCCGCCATTGGCGGCGGGCTAACACTGTTGCCGCACATGTGCACCTGCTCGGTCTTGGTGAATTCCCTGCCGTCGGCGCCCTTGTCGATGATGTAGTCGGCTGGGAAGCCCTGGGCCAGGTACAGCTCATGCGGTTGCAGCATGCGCAGGCAGATGTCGACGATCACATACGGCGTGCCTTTCACGTGCACGGTGACCAGGGCCAGGCGGTCCCGGGTCGTGACTGTTGGTGAGGGGTGGTCGGCGCCACTGGTGTTCTCCGTCCCGTAGTAGCTGATCAGGAACGCAGCTACTCGCAGCGCGCCTTCTT
>CALMPB010000351.1 GCA_937871985.1 uncultured Burkholderiaceae bacterium | reverse complement strand
ACGGCCCGGCTATTTCGCCGCGCCCGGCTTGAGCGCGTAGATCAGCTTGCCGGCATTCCAGGAAAACATGCCCAGATAGGTGCCGGCGGGCTCGTCGGGCTTGGCCAAGGCGTCGGAGTACAAGGTGCCGCCTACTTTGGCGCCGGTTTCGCGGGCGATCTGCCGAACCAGCTTCGGATTGGTCACGTTTTCCAGAAACACCGCCGGACTGCGGGTTTTCTTGACCTGCCGCACCAGTTGGGCCAGCTCCGCGGCCGACGGCTCGGCATCGCTGGAGATACCCAGGGCCGAAATGAATTTCACCCCGTAATCGCGGCCAAAATAGCCGAATGCATCGTGCGAAGTCACCACGCTGCGGCGCTCCGGAGGAATGGTTGCGAGAATCTGGCGGATTTGCGCATCCAGCTTCTTCATCTCGGAAATATAGAGATCGGCGCGGCTGCGATAGTCGCCGGCATTGGCCGGATCGGCCTTGATGAGGGCGGCGGCAATATTCTTGACGTAAATGACGCCGTTGGTCAGGCTTTGCCAGGCATGGGGATCGACGGCCCCCGGATGGACGGAGTCATGATCCTTGCCATGCGCGGCATGATGCCCGTCGGCGTGATCGGCCATTTCCTCGGCGCTCAGCATGCGCGGCGTCACGCCCTCGGAAGCCACCACCTCGACGCCTTTGAAATTCGAGGCCTTGAGCAGCCTGGGCAGCCACCCCTCGAAATTCAGCCCGTTGACGACCAGCACCTGCGCCTCGGCAAGTGCCTTGGCGTCGCTGGGCCGGGGCTCGAACGAATGCGCATCGGCATTGGGCCCCACGATGGTCGTCAGGGAAATATGATCGCCGCCGACCTGGCGGACCATATCGCCCAATATGGAAAAACTGGCCACGACCTTCAGGGGCGGCGCCAGAACCGTCGTGGACTCCGCCGCGGCCGACGCCACAACGCCAACCATAGCCAGCAACGCCACGGCCGCCAGCCGGCAAACGCTACCACCCCGCACCATCGTCTTCATCATGGCTGTATACACCACAAATTAATAGGAACCACACACAAGCGTTGCAAATTTACAGGACGAACACCGTTCGCACCATAAGCCTACTGAACTAGGGCCCGAACACTAGACAAGCCCTAGCTCCCCTCTGAAATCTTCGACAAATGCCTGCGCCGGGCCTGCGCCTGGCGGACCACCTGCAAAAGCCCGCCATATGGCCCAAGCACCACAGACAAAATATAGACCAGCCCCGCCGCCAGGATGATGGCCGGCGATGCCGGAACGTCGGCCCGATACGAAACCAGCAGGCCGGCATACGAAGACAAGGAACCGACAGCCGCCGCCAGAATCATCTGCGAGCCCGCCGAACGCACCCAGAAGCGGGCGGCCGTGGCCGGCAGCATCATGATGCCCACCACCATCAGGGTGCCCAGCACCTGGAAGCCCGCCACCAGGGTCATGACCAGCAGCACCAGGAAAACCATATGGCTCAAAGAGCCCGCTCCGCGCTCGGCGCGCAGGAAGCCCGGATCCAGGCACTCCACCACCAGCGGCCGGAAAATGAGCGCCATGACAACCAGCGTAATGCTCGAGCTGATGGTCACCAAAAGCAGCGACGCGTCGTCCAGCCCCAGCACCGTGCCGAACAGCACATGAATCAAATCCATATTGGAGCCGCGCAGCGAAACCAGCAGCACCCCCAGCCCCAGGGAAATCAGGTAGAACGCCGCAAAACTGGCGTCCTCGCGCAACGGGGTAAGGCGCGCCACGAAGCCGGCCAGCACCGCCACCACCAGGCCGGTGATCATGCCGCCCACCGTCATGGCGCTCAGCGACAGGCCCGCGGTAAGAAACCCCACCGCGACACCGGGCAAGATGGCGTGCGCCATGGCGTCGCCCATGAGGCTCATGCGGCGCAGCACCAGGAACACCCCCAACGGCCCCGCCGCAAACGACAGGGCCAGCGAGCCGGCCAGCGCGCGGCGCATGAAATCGAAATCCATGAATGGCCCGAACAGCCACCCGATGAGCCAGTTCATAAATAGTCTCCCGCACACAAATGGCGCGCAAGATGCAGGTTCTCGGGCGTCAGCACCGACGGCGTGTCACCCCACGCCACCACCTGCCCGGCCAGCAGCAAGGCCTGGGGAAACGCGGCGCGCACCATTTCCAGGTCGTGCAGCACCGCAATGACCGTGCGCCCTTCCTTGTTCCAGGTGTGCAGCAGCTCCATGAGGTCGTCGGTCGTGGCGCGATCCACCGCCGCGAACGGCTCGTCCAGCAGCAAGATATGCGCATCGTGCAAAAGCAGCCGCGCGAACAAGGCGCGCTGCAGTTGGCCGCCCGACAAGGTGCCGATGATGCGCGGACCGAAATCGGCCAGGCTCACGGTTTCCAGGGCATGCAATACGCGCTCGTGCTCTTGTTTGCTGAAGCGTCGCCAGGCGCCGACCCGGCGCCAGGCCCCCATGGCGACCAGATCGTAGACGCTGATGGGAAAAGTTCTATCCAGTTCGCCGACCTGGGGCAGACAGGCCATTTCGGTGCGCGCCTCGTCGGCCAGCCGTATCTGGCCGCGCAAGGGGCTCAATTGCCCCATGATGGCCTTGAGCAAGGTGGACTTGCCCGCCCCGTTGGGGCCCACGACCGCGGTCAGCGACCCGCGCGCGAACGTCCCGGTCACGTCGCGCAGGGCCACGCGATCGCGCCAGCCCAGCGACACCTGATCGAACTCGATGACCGATTGCGACATGCCGTTCTACCTACCACCACCCCATGGCCCAGCCTGTCAGCGCCCACAAGAACGCCGAGGCCGCCAGGGCGCGAACAATGCGCTCGGCGCTGGAAGCCAGCAGAACCGACCCCCTGTAGGAGGATTTACCGCGGGAAGGCCTGAATGGACGGGGCATGCGAAAAAACGGGCTGTTGGAGTAGGCGAGTATGGGCTTCGCCGAAAGATTGGAAAGCAAAAGGGTTATGTTATAACATAACTATGGCCGCTCCCAAGCCACGCCCCCGTATTTCTGCTATAAAAAAGCACGTTCACCGACAGCCCGCGCCGCCTCTTATGTCCGCCAGCCGCACTTCCTCCATTGCCGAACAACTCGACACCGCCGAGCAACTGTGCCTGCAGCGCGGCAAGCGCCTGACGCCCATACGGCGCAAGGTTCTGGAAATCCTGCTGCGGCAAAAGCGCGGCGTCAAAGCCTACGAGTTGCTGGACGAAATTCGCAACGTACAGCCCGGCGCGGCGCCGCCCACGGTCTACCGCGCGCTGGACTTCCTGATCGAAGAAGGACTTATCCACAGGCTGGACGCCGTAAACGCCTGGTCGGCCTGCCTGGACGCCGGCGGCGAACCTCACGATCTCCTGGTCATCTGTACACAATGCGGCGCGGTGGCCGAGCTCAGCGACCCCGACCTCAGCCGCCGGCTTGCCAAAAAAGTGGCCAGCGCCGGCTTTGTGCTGGCCAGCCACGAAACCGAAGTGCGCGCTCTTTGCGGCAAATGCCACCAGCAGGCCGCCCGCCCTCACGCGCATTCCCATTGATCGGCCGGCGCAGGCATCCCGCCCCGGCGAATCCCGGGCCTGAAGCCGGCCCCGGGTTCCAAACTGCGGAAGCCGACGGCTAATCAGTATTTTCCCTTAAAATACAAAGAGAAACGCTAAAGTTTGCTCTTAAGCGTATGCTGTGCTGTAATCGCACGTTATGTATTTTTATTACGCGGTAAGAATAAAGTAGTCGTCGCTAAAACAGCGCATTGCAATGTTCGTTCCGCGTTAAGCGAGTCCAACAATGAATGCCGCCCTTAGCCTCGAAAAAATGGTTCCCGTCACCGTATTAACCGGTTTTCTCGGTGCTGGTAAAACAACGCTGCTCAAACGTATTCTTACCGAATACCACGGCCAGCGCATCGCCGTCATCGAAAACGAATTCGGGCCCGAAAGCATCGACCACGAACTGCTGGTTCAGGAAGGCGAAGAACAAATCGTCGAGCTGAGCAACGGCTGCGTCTGCTGCACCGTGCGCGGCGACCTGCAGCAGGCGCTCAACGACCTGCGCGCCCGGCGCGAAGCCGGCGACATCAAGTTCGAGCGCATCGTGCTCGAAACCACCGGCATGGCCAACCCGGGCCCCGTCTGCCAAACCTTCTTCATGGACGACGACATCGCCCAGTACTACCGCCTGGACTCCGTCATCACCGTGGTCGACGCCAAGCACGGCATGGAAACGCTGGACACGCAAGAAGAAGCGCAAAAGCAGGTCGGGTTCGCCGACCGCATCCTGGTCTCCAAAAAAGACCTGGTCAACGAAGCCGACTACGCCGCCCTGCGTTCGCGCCTGGTGCACATCAACCCGCGCGCGCCCATCACGCCCGTGCACTTCGGCGAAACCGAGATCAAGTCGCTGCTGGACATCAGCGGCTTCAACCTGAACACCATCCTGGACATCGACCCGGAATTCCTGGCCGACGAGCACCCCGACGCGGCGCACGACCATGGCCACGGGCATCACGATCACGGGCACGACCATCACGATCATGACCACGAGGGCGAATGCGGCCCCGGCTGCGGCCATGACCATCACGATCACCACCACGCGCATCACGACGACGAAATCGGCGCCTTCGTGTTCCGCTCGAACAAGCCGTTCGACCCGGAACGCCTCGAAGACTTCCTGGGCGGCATCATCCAGGTCTACGGCCCCGATCTCCTGCGCTACAAAGGGATTCTGTACTTAAAAGGCATCAATCGTCGTATGCTCTTTCAAGGCGTGCACATGATGATGGGCGCCGAACCCGGCAAACCCTGGTTTGCCAATGAAAAACCCAATACCAAAATGGTATTTATTGGTCGCAAACTCCCCGAGGACATTTTTACTTCGGGCTTAGAACAGTGTCTGGCCTGAGGATTCAGCCAAGCGCGTAAACGGCTTGGCCGTCGACTCGGAACAAGAACCAGCACGACAGTTTATTGAAAGGGGTAACACCATGGCCACGAAATCAACCGCCATTAAAGCCGAAAGCCACTTACTGACGGAAAAAGAACTTTTGGCTATGCCGGAGTCCGACTACATGAACGAGGCGCAGTTGGCGTTCTTCCGCAACCGGCTCAAGCAGTTGGAGCAGGACATCCTGAACAACGCCGACACGACCACTGAGAACCTGCGCGAAACGCAATTCGTTCCCGATCCGGCCGACCGCGCCACCATCGAGGAAGAACACGCGCTGGAGCTGCGCACCCGCGACCGCGAGCGCAAACTGCTCAAGAAGGTGCAGCAGTCCATCAACCTGATCGACTCCGGCGAATACGGCTGGTGCGAGGAAACCGGCGAGCCCATCGGGCTGCAGCGCCTGCTGGCCCGCCCCACCGCCACGCTTTCGCTCGAAGCCCAGGAACGCCGCGAAATGCGTCAAAAGCTGTACGGCGATTAACGCCCGCCTGTCAGCGCGCCAGCCATCGCACGCATGCAAAGGGCTGCCTCCGGGCAGCCCTTTGCGCAATGATCGGCCGGCTTTGCAGCCCGGACGGTTTCCGCCGCCCGCGCCTTTTGGTAACAATTGGTCATATCCATCCCGGTGCCACCAGCCGTACGCCTGCGCTATTCTTCCTCTTGAACTTCCGTGATTCGGCCCCACTTAAGTTCTTCAAAGGAAGATCTCATGGAACAATTTCACGCCACCACCATCATCAGCGTTCGCCGCGGCAACGAAGTCGCCATCGGCGGCGATGGCCAGGTTACCCTGGGCAATATCGTCTTCAAGGGCACGGCGCGTAAAATCCGCCGCCTGTACCACGACAAGATCCTGGCGGGCTTTGCCGGCGCCACCGCCGACGCCTTCACCCTTCAAGAGCGCTTCGAAGCCAAGCTCGAAAAACACCAGGGCCACCTCATGCGCGCCGCCGTCGAGCTCACCAAGGACTGGCGCACCGACCGCGTGCTGCGCCGCCTTGAAGCCATGCTCATCGTGGCCGATCGCGACCACTCCCTCATTCTTAGCGGCAACGGCGACGTGCTCGAACCCGAGCACGGCATCGCCGCCATCGGCTCGGGCGGCGCCTATGCCCAGTCCGCGGCCCTGGCGCTGCTGCACAACACCGACCTGCCCCCCGCCGACATCGTGAAGAAGTCGCTGGAAATCGCCGGCGACCTGTGCATCTACACCAACCAGAACCACATCGTCGAAACGCTGTAAACACAGCCCCAAGCCGCGCCGGCCGTGCGGCACACCCGGATACCACCATGTCTGCTACCAATATGACACCCGGAGAAATCGTCTCCGAACTCGACAAGAACATCGTCGGCCAGAACCGCGCCAAGCGTTCCGTGGCCGTGGCGCTGCGCAACCGCTGGCGCCGCCAGCAGGTGCCTCAGCCTCTGCGCAACGAAATCGTGCCCAAGAACATTCTCATGATCGGCCCCACCGGCGTGGGCAAGACCGAAATCGCCCGGCGCCTGGCCAAACTGGCCAACGCCCCGTTCATCAAGGTTGAAGCCACCAAGTTCACCGAGGTCGGCTACGTGGGCCGCGACGTCGACACCATCATCCGCGACCTGATCGAAATCTCCATCAAGCAAACCCGCGAGGTCGAGATGCGCCGCGTGCGCGCCCAGGCCGAGGACGCCGCCGAAGACCGCATCCTGGACGTGCTGGTTTCCCCCGCGCGCAACGCCCAGGGCGAACCCATCCGCGAAGAAAACTCCGCGCGGCAGACTTTCCGCAAGCGCCTGCGCGAAGGGCAGATCGACAATCTCGAAATCGACATCGAAGTCGCCCAGCCCGTGCCGCAAATGGAAATCATGGCGCCCCCCGGCATGGAGGAAATGACCGAGCAGCTCAAAGGCATGTTCGCCGGCCTGGGCCGCGAAAAGAAAAAATCGCGCAAAACCACGGTGAAAGAAGCCCTCAAGCTGCTTATCGAAGAGGAAGCATCGCGCCGCATCAACGAAGAAGACCTGCGCACCGTGGCGGTCACCAACGCCGAGCAGAACGGCATCGTCTTCCTGGACGAAGTCGACAAGATCGCCACCCGCCAGGAACACTCCGGCGGCGACGTGTCGCGCCAGGGCGTGCAGCGCGACCTCCTGCCGCTGGTCGAAGGCACCACCGTCAACACCAAGTACGGCGTGGTGCGCACCGACCACATCCTGTTCATCGCCTCGGGCGCCTTCCATCTGTCGCGGCCTTCCGACCTCATCCCCGAACTGCAGGGGCGCTTTCCTATACGCGTCGAGCTCGACTCGCTCACCGCCGAGGATTTCGTGCGTATTCTTTGCGACACCGATTCCTCGCTGACCAAGCAATACCGCGCCCTCATGGCCACAGAAGACGTCACCCTGGACTTCACCGACGAAGGCGTGCAGCGCCTGGCCGAGCTGGCCTTCGCCGTCAACGAGCGCACCGAGAACATCGGCGCGCGCCGGTTGTACACGGTCATGGAAAAATTGCTGGAAGACTTGTCGTTCGAAGCCGCCGCCAGCAGCGGCCAGACCATCGTCATCGACGCAGCCTACGTCAACGGCAAGCTCGAGGAAACCGCCAGCAGCGAAGATCTGGCAAGATATGTGCTTTAAAACGCACGCACTCAAGGAGCGAAGGCAATGACCACTCAGCACGACGACAACGAAAAAGCGCTGAACCAGGCCGATGACGAACGCTGCAAGGCCATGCTGGCCGGCGACCTGGAGGCCCTGGATCGCCTGCTGGCGGACGAGCTTGTCTATACTCACTCGTCCGCCAGCGTCGACAACAAAAGCCAGTACATCGAGGCCCTGCGCAACCGTAAAGCCAAATATGTGGCCATCGAGCGAAGCAATACCCGCAGCAGCTTTTACGGCGATATCGCGCTCATGCACGGCCAGGCGCGCATCGAGGTGATCGTCAATGACACGCTCAAGAATCTCAACAACCTTTTCCAGACGGTCTGGATAAAACGCGACGGCCGCTGGCAGTTGCTGGCCTGGGCTTCCACGGTCATTCCCTCCGCGTCCTGAAACAGGCCTTCGCCAGTTGCCACTAGCCCAAGCCCAGCCACCGAACTCGCTGGACGACGCAATCCGAACAGCCTTATTGCGTACAAACGTCAACGGATAAAGCCACGCATCTGCACTATATGGAGGAGGCGATAAACCCTATATTTATCGCCTCCTCTCATCAAACCCGAATATGGTTCTTGACACCATATTCAGGCTATGGCCTAATTGAAAATGAAAGCCGTCCTAGTGCATCGCAGCCGCATCGTTTACGGATCGGGCGTCATCGAAGCCATCATCTGGCACCTTCCGCAGCCAACACCGCCTTCGGAACATCCGTACAAATATCGTCTGGCATATATCGTGGATAGCCGGCGAGTCATCGGCTACGACAACGAACGCGGCAAGGGTGATCATAAACATATCGGCAATATCGAATTGCCTTATATGTTTACAAATCCTGATCAACTGATCGCTGACTTTCTGGCTGATGTAGAAGGAGCCAAGCCATGAAAAACCGTACTTTGCACGTAAAGGTTGGGGAGCCGCCCTCAACGGCGCTGAAGCGGGTGGCCGGCACAATGAAGGCGCTGGAACGCGGCGAAAAGGTGGATCCGTACTTCAGCGTCGGCTTCGCCGATGTTGGCCAGTTATTTGCCATATTTACGCCGCGCCGCTGGGAGCTCCTGACCACTCTGCGGCAAAACGGGCCCGCTTCCATCGCCGAGCTGGCACGCCTGCTTGGGCGCGACTACAAAAATGTGCATGACGACATCAGCAAGCTGATTGAATGGCAAGTGATAGAAAAAGAGCAAGGCGGCAGAGGACAAGTCTTTGCCCCCTATTCGGAAATCCTTGTGGACGTGCGCCTGCCGGGCTAGATGCCTCCCAAGAAAAAAAACCGCGCCTTGCGGCGCGGAACCCTAACGGAAGAGAGTGCTGCGGTACTACTTGACCAACTTCCACTTGCCGTTTTCGATCTGGACCAGGACGCTGGAACGGTCGTCCACGCCGGTGTGGTCGGTCTTGCTCATGTTGTACACGGCATGCGTGCCGACCACTTCCTTGCTGGCTTCCAGCGCATCGCGCAGCGCAGTGCGGAACTCGGGGGTGCCAGGCTTGGCTTTCTTGACCGCGGCGGCCACGGCCTGGTCGGCCAATAGATAGGCGTCCCACGAATAGGCCGAGAACGCATTGCGCGTGCCGGGGCCGTAGGCCTTTTCATACGCTTGCGTAAAGTCCATAGCCACCTTTTTGATGGGGTTGCTGTCGGGCAGCTGTTCAGCCACCATCACCGGGCCCGTCACGGCATAGGCGCCCTCCACAGACTTGCCGCCAACGCGCAGGAAGTCGTTGTTGATGATGGCCGGATTGTTATAAATGGGCCCCTTGTAGCCGCGCTCGCGCAGCGTGGCATGCGGCAGCGCGGCGGGCGTGCCCGAACCGCCCAGCAAAATGGCATCGGGCTTGGAGGCAATGAGCTTCAGCACCTGGCCGGCCACGCTGGTGTCGTTGCGCGCATAGCGCTCGTTGGCGACCACGGTAATGTCCGAGCCCTTGATGTTGTGATTGAAGCCCGATAGAACGAGGTCGCCCCAGGAGTCCGAGAACCCCAGATACGCCACCTTCTTGATGCCGTGCTTTTTCATGTTCTCCACAATGGGCTTCATGGCGATGTTCATGGGCTGGGGCACGGAATACATCCACGGGTTCTTGTCCGGCGTGATCGGCGACGGCGACAAGGCAATCTGCGGCGTCTTCAATTCCTGCGCCACTTCGGCCACGGCAATGCAGGTCGGCACGCTGCTCGAACCGATGACCAGGTCCACCTTGTCCTGCTCGATCAGCTTGCGGGCCTGCTTGACCGCCTGGCTGGTGTCAGTGTGGTCGTCGACGATGATGTATTGGACAGGCTCACCGCCCAATGTCTTGGGCATGACGGAAAACGCATTCTTATACGGAATGCCCAGCGAAGCCCCAGGCCCCGTCTCGCCCACGATGACACCGACCTTTACGTCGGCTTGCGCCGCCAGCGGCAAAGCCATCGCCATGGCAAGCACCAACAAATTCTTCTCGATCTTCAACATGTATGTCTCCTGATTTTTTATTCAACAATCAACCTTCCAAGGAACTTCCGGGCTTTCGGCCCTATCGGGCATTGCCGCAAAAGCCCGCATTACTTCTTTACCGCGTCAAAACCCCAACTGGCGCGCCACGATCAGGCGCATGATGTCGCTGGTGCCGCCGCCCACCAATGGGAAAAACGAATCGCGCAAGAACCGCTGCACCGGAAACTCGCTCATCAAACCGTAGCCGCCGAAAATCGACATGGCCATTTGGCAGACCTCGTGGCAGCCCTCGCCGGCAATCACTTTCGACAACGCCGCCTCGGTCGTAATCGGCAGCCCTTGGTCGGCCAGGGCCGCCGCATGATAGGTATACAGCCTTGCCTGCTCCAGCTTGGCCAGCATGTCCACCAGCTTGAACTGCACGGCCTGGAACTTGCCGATGGGTTGGCCGAACTGGCTGCGCTCGCCGGCGTACTTCAGGGCCGCGTCGTAGGCGGCGCGCCCGTTGCCCAGGGCCAGCGCCGCGGTAAAGATCCGATCCACCGTCAGCGCCTTATAGGCATTCAGGAAACCGCCCGCGGCCCCGTCGTTGAGGTGGCATTCGTCCGGCACGAACACATTCTCGAACACCAGCTCCGCCGTATCCGAACTATGCGCGCAGAACTTTTCCAGGCGCCGGCCCACCGAAAAGCCCGGCGTGGACGTGTCCACCAAGAACAAGTCCAGGCCCTTGAGGCCTTTGGACGGATCCACCGTCGCCACGACGGTAATGAAATCGGCGACCGTGCCGTTGCTGGTGAATATCTTCGTGCCGTTCAGCACGTAACCGCCGTCCACCCGGGTTGCCTTGGTGCGCAGCGAGGCCACGTCGGAACCGGAGTTAGGCTCGGTAATGGCGAATGCGCCAACCTTCTCGCCCCGCAGCGCGGGCTTCAGGAATTTTTCGTGCAGGGCCTCGCTGCCCCACTGGAATATGGTGTGCGTGGCCGTGGAGCCATGCATGCAGACCCCGGCGGCAAAACCCAGGGAGCCTCGCGCCAGCTCGTCGCACAACACGGTAAAGCAGGTGTAGGGGTATTTGAGTCCGCTGCCGCCCACGCTTTCCGGATACATGACGCCGTAATAACCCAGTTCGCCCAGCTCCCTGAACAGCTCGTGGGAGAATTCGCCCCGCTCGTCATCGGCCTGCGCCTGGGGAATCAGCCGTTCGTCGACCCAGCGCGACACATAGCCGCGGAACTCCTCGGCTTCGGCGCGCATTTCATCGGTGCTGAATTCGGCCTGCAAGGCGCTGTGCGCGGAATCCGCATACGAAAGTGAATGTGAACTCATGGCTTGCTCCCTGGTTCCATGGCTTTACGGCCGCCGCCCGCCGTGGCGGCTTGCGGCATATCGCCCGCGCCAGCCGCCGCGCCGCCATACTGCTTGCGCAGATCTTTACGCAGTACTTTGCCCGCCCCGCTTTTCGGCAAATCGTCGGTGAAGAAGATATTTTTCGGGCATTTGTATCCGGCCAGCCTGGCGCGAAGGCGCTGTATAAGCTCCCGCTCGTCAAGCGTCACGCCAGGGCGCAACACCACGGCGGCCACCACGCGCTCCACCCATTGCGGATCGGGCACGCCGAATACAGCCGCTTCCAGCACGTCCGGGTCTTCATAGAAAAAGGCCTCGACCTCGGTGGGGTACACGTTTTCGCCGCCCGTGACGACCATGTCGTTCTTGCGATCCACCAAATACACATAGCCCTCGGCATCCATATGCCCCAAGTCGCCGGTTTTAAGCCAGCCCTCGCGCAGCACCCGTGCCGTCGCCGCCGCGTCATGCCAATAGCCGGCCATGGCCCCTGGGCTGTGCGATTCGATTTCGCCGATCCGGCCATGGGGCAATACCGCGCCCGACTCCTCCGAGATGCGCACCTCGCGCCCCGGCAAGGCCCGGCCGCAGGAGGACAACAACTGCTCGCCCCCCGGCTGGCTGGCGCGCACATGATCGGCGGGCGACAACGCCGTCACCATGCCGGCTTCGGTCGAGCCATACCCCTGCACGAACCCGCACTGCCTGAAACATTGCATGGCTCGGCGCAGCAGCTCGGCGGGCATGGACGAAGCGGCATAGAACATCAAGCGCAAATGGCTCAGATCCACGGATTGCGCAAGCGGGTGGTTCAGCATGGCGTTGAGCATGGTCGGCACCACATGCACATTGGTAGCCTTGCGCGCCGCCAGCTCGCGCAGCAGGACGCCAGGGTCGAATTCCGGCAACAGCAGCGTGGTGGCGCCCGACGCGAAACACGGGAACAAGTGGTACCACATGCCGCCCACATGGAACATCGGCATCACCGCCACAGCGTAGTCGTCTTCGGTCAGGACCAGGGAATCCACCGCGCTGGCCCGGCAGTTGTCCATCAAGCCACGATGCGTCAGCATGACGCCTTTGGGCGCCCCGGTGGTGCCGCTGGTATACACCAGGCAAAGCACGTCGCCGGTGGTCGCTTCAGTCTCGGGCTCTTGAGCCAACGCATCGGCCACATAGTCGGTATCGCCGGCCAAAGCTTCGCCCGAACGCTCGCCCACCAAGGCTTCATACGAAACCCAGCCGTCCCGCCGCGCCCCCAGGCTCACAAAATGTCGCAAGCCCGGCAACTGCGCACGCAACCCATCCACCAGATCCAGATACGCCTCGTCCACGATCAGGACTTCGGGCGCGCTATGCGCCAGCAGCTTGAGCAACTCCTGCTCGGCCAGCCGCCAATTGAGCGGCACGACAATGTACCCAGCCTTGGAGACACCAAAGGCCTCCATGTATTCCGGCCGATTGCGCGACAACACCGCAACGCGATCGCCCTTGCGCAAGCCCCATTGATGCAGCGCCGCGCACAGGCGATTCACCCGGCGGTTGAGCTGGCCGAACGACAGCGAGCGGCCGTCCAGCGTTTCGAACGCCGGCTTGTCGGGGCGACGGCCGGCATGAAAGCGCAGCACCTCGCCCATGGTGGCGCCAGGAACGGCGCTCATCACGCCCGCCTCACCTTGTCGGCCTTGCGCTCCAGGAAGTCGCGCAAACGCCGCTTGGCTTCTTCGTCGCCCTGCGCCACGCCCACCATGAGCATTTCGGTGAACAGGCCGGTTTGCGGGTCTTGCTCCATGATGCGCGGAATGGCCTGGATGACCGCGAAATTCGCCAACGGAGCATTGCGGGCAATGCGTTTCGCCAAGGCAATGCCCATGGTCAGGCCTTCGCCCGGCTCGACCAGGTATTGCGTAAGCCGCAGCAGCTCGTGCGCTTCCTGCGCTTCGTAGACCCGGCCCGACAGCATCATGTCGATGACGGTGGCGGCGCCGATCAGGCGCGGCAGTCGCACCGAGCCGCCCGAACCCAGGAATATGCCGCGGGTGCCCTCGGGCAGCGCGTAATAGGCGGTTTTCTCGGCGATGCGGATGTGCGTGGCGGCGGCCAACTCCAGCCCGCCGCCGATGACCGCACCGTGCAGCACCGAAATGACCGGCACTTTGCAAAACTGCACAGTGTCGTTCAAACGCTGGCCGATCACCGAGGTTTCAAAGCTTTCCGCCGTGGTGGTTTCTTTCAGCTCGTTCAGATCCAGCCCGGCGCAGAAATTATCGCCGGCGCCATGCACGACGACGCCCTGCACATGCGCGGGAATCGTCGAGAAAAACGCCTGCAAGCCCAGCACCAGGTCGTCGCTGAGCGCATTGCGCTTTTCCGGCCGGTTCAAGGTGAGCACGGCAATGTTTTCGTCCATGGCCACGCCAACGCACGATGGCAGCGCAACAGGCCAGGCAACGGTCTTCCGCCTGGAAGGCGCCGCCTTGGCGGCGCTGCGCGATTTGGCGGCTGTCTTTCCGGCCGCCGCTTTCTTTGTCCCTGCCATGAGCTTTTCTCTCTTTGTTGTGTGCCGCTACTTGTCTTCCGGCGGCTCTTAATCCGTATTGGTGATTCGTGTATTCGTTACGCGGCTGCCGCCTTGTCCTGCGGTGCGCCTTGCTCCGCATTCTTTTGCAGGCTCAATACATCGACCAGCGACTCATCGCGCCAATGCACCCAATCCCGCACAGGCTGGCCGCCGGAGACCTCGCGCGCCGCCTCCACCAGGCGGCCTACGACCTGCGGCGTCAGGCTGACCTGCTCGGTCGGCGTCCACCACTCTTCCAGGGCCTTGCCCGTATGGTCGAGTATGCCTTGCATGCCGCCCTCGCCGCCGGCCATGTGCAAGGTCAGCAAGCTGCCCATCAGCAGCCAGCGCGGCGCAAGGCCGTAGCGCAACGCGGCATCGATATCCTCCGCGCTGGCCATGCCCTCGGTCAGGCAGGCCACCGCTTCGCGCACCAGCGCGAACTGCAGGCGGTTGGTCATATGGCCCTTGGCTTCGGCATTCAGGCGAATAGGCTTTTTGCCAAGCCGCCGCGCAAACGCCATGGCCCACTCCACAACTTCGGGCTTGGTCTGCTTGCCGCCCACCACTTCCACCAAAGGCATCAAATGCGAGGGATTGAAGGGGTGCAACACCACCAGGCGCTCGGGACTCGCGCAGGAAACCTGCATGACCGACGGAGTAATCCCACCTGTGCTGGAAAGAATGATTTTGTTGGAAGATGCCGCGGCATCGATTTCAGCCAGCACCTTGGCTTTGACCTCGAGCCTTTCGAGAACGTTTTCCTGCACCACGTCGGCTTCCCGCGCCGCCTCGGAGATCGTCGCGGCAAAGCGCAGGCGCTCCATGGGCGGCCGCGGCGTACCGGCCTGCCCCAGCTCGACCAGCGCGGGCCAGGCGTCGGCAATGAATTGACGCGCCCGCGCCTCGGCGCCGGGCCCCGGATCGTAGGCCACGACATCCAGGCCGTGCGCCAGGAACAGGGCGGCCCAGCTGGCCCCCACCGAGCCCGCGCCGATGACCGCCACACTGCGTACTTTGTCAGGGCTGGTATAGGAATGCGATTTGGAGTTCATGCCGCTCACTATGCTTTTCTGTTCATTTTCCCGTGGCTCTTGCCGCAAGCCCCCGAGCATTTCGACAAGTGTAGACATCGCCCCATTATCTGAATAATGCTATTGACCTATAATTGTTAGCCATTTTGTGGATAATAGACGCTATGGATTCACGACTGCTGGAATGCTATCTGCGGGTCGCCGAACTGGGCAGCATCAACCGCGCCGCCGCCGACCTGGGGTTGTCGCAACCCGCCCTGTCGCGCCATATCGCCGCGCTGGAGCACGAAATGAAGGCGCAGCTTTTCACCCGTTCGCAAGGCGGCGTGCGCCTCACCGACGCGGGCAAGCTGCTGGCCGACCGGGCGCGCCCCTTGCTGCGCCAGTTCGCCGTCCTCAAGGAACAAGTGGGCGAGCGCGCGGCGGGGCAATTGTCCATCGGCATTCCTCCCTCGTGGCATCACGTATTCACCCAGGCCTTCGTGGATACGCTGCTGCGGGAATACCCCGGCATCATGCTGCGCATGTACGAAGGCGTCAGCAACCTGCTGCGCGAGCATCTGCTGGCCGGCCTGCTCGATTTATGCATCATGCCCTTCGACCAGACCCCGCCCAGCGGCTACAGGCAAACCTCTTTGCTGCGCGAGCCCCTGATACTGGTGGGCCACGCGCAAACCAGCCTGACGCCGGACGAGCCCGTGCCCATCACCCAGTTGAACGATCTGCGATTGATTCTTCCAGCGCGCCCCAATGTGCTGCGCACGCAAATCGAAAACGCGCTCAACCGCAAGTCCATGACCTTTCGCACGATAGTCGAAACCGATACACTGAGACTGTGCCTGGAACTGGCCAGCCGCCGCTTCGGCCATACCGTCGTGCCGGCCTGCGCGCTGCGCGGCCATGACCTGGGTGAATCGATCCAATGGGCGCCCATCAAAGGCATGTACCTTACCTGGGCCCTGTACGAAAGCGAGGCCCGCTCGCACTCGCAGGCTGTGCTCGAGGGTCGACGGCTTCTGCTTTCCACTCTGGCGGCCAGCCTGGAGCCCGGCACCTGGTACGGCGCCGAGCCAATCGGCACGTCGTTGAACCGTTGAAGAACACCGCCCCCTTGGCAGGGCGTCCGGAGCCGGCAATGAAAATGATCGTCATGTCCACCGACATCCGCCCCGAAGCGGATTCCAGAAGCTCCTGGCTGGATGCGATCTGCAAAATGATCCATAACGTGCGGGTCGACAATCTTTCGTCCCGCGATTTCGCCGCGAAGATCTCCGGACGCCGCTACGGCGACCTGAGCTGCGCCTCGTTCTGGAGCAAGCCGCACGACGTTTACTGCGGCCGCGAACAGTTAAGCAATGCGGGCGGCGCGGGATACCTGCTTAGCTGGCAAATCGGCGGCGCCGCCCATATCGAGCAGGGCAATGCCCAGATGCGGCTGCTGCCGGGCAGCATCGCGATTGTCGACGGGCGAAGGCCCATGCACGTGGCCTTCCCTTCCGAAGTGCGGCGGGTCGTCGCCAAACTGCCAGTCCGCGCCGTCGAAGAACGCCTGCCCGGCCTGATGCGCGCTTCCGCCCTGGCTCTCACACCGTCCGGCCCTCTTGCCGAGGTGCTGTTCTCGTACCTGACCGAACTTTCCAGCGAAAAATCCACGCTGGTTTCGTCCGACATGGAGCTGCTTACCGAAAACATCTGCAACCTGCTCCAGATCACGGCGGGACACGCGGGCGCAGATCGCATCGACTCGCAAGACCTGCGCCGCCAGGCGGTCGTGCGATACATCCGCAAGAAACTCTGCGACCCCGATCTGACGCTCGATTCGGTAGCCCTTGCCTTGAACATGTCGCGCCGCCTGGTGCAAAAAATACTGCAGCAGATGGACAGCAGCTTTACGGACTTCGTCACCGAAGAGCGGCTGGCTTCGGCAAGCAAGAAGCTGGATTCATCCGCGCGGCTCCCCATTGCGAATATCGCCTACAGCTGCGGGTTCAACGACATCTCGCACTTCAACCATCTTTTCAAGCGCCGCTTCGGCGTGACCCCTTCCTCCTATCGCAGCGGCCAGGCGGAGTCCGCCAACAAGCACTAGGGTCTGTCAACCGCGTATCCCGTACTTGCCCGGGCTGATCACCCCGTTCGGATCCAGCGCCTTCTTGATTTCGCCGCAAGCCTTTTGCAAGGCGGGCATGGCCATTTCCATATGCAGGTCATAATAGTCGGCCGGTGCGCGGCCCACACCCACTCCCCGCTTGGCGAACTCCACCGACAGCTCGCGGTAGCAGGCATCGGCCCGCGCGTTTTCGTCTTCGTCGTCCTTGTTCCAGACCAGAACATGCAGCCCTCGGGCAAACCTGGCGGAGGCCACGTGCATGATGATGTAGTCCATGCCGTGCTTGGCGTAAATGCCACGCCCCAGCCTGTCCAGCTCCAGCGCCTGCTTGCCGACCATGGGCGTTCCCGGCAGGAACCACGAATTGCCGCTGCCCGGGCGCCATTGCAGCATGCCCAATTCGCTTGAGCTGGGCCTGCCGCTCATGGCGTCGATGGCGATATGCAAGGCGGGAATGTCCAACGCCTCGTCGTGGCTGATGTATTTGGCCTTCCCGCCGCGCTCGAAATGGGCTTTTACCCGCTGGATCAACGGCTCGATCGCCGCGTCCGAAGCGCCATAGAACATGCCCGATACCTGCCACGCCCCCAGGCCATGCTTCTCCTGCAATGCCTTGCGTCCACCGTCCGAAAAGCTGGCCTTGCTGCCTGCCCGGTACTCGGGGTTCTGTTCGTCGGGCGCCATGGCGTACAGGTCGTTGCTGATGCGGAACAGCGACGGTACGAAATTCGATAGCTTCATGGGGCGGCATAAATCGATGATCTGCTCGATGTCATCATCGTCGGGAAACACGAAATGGAACGAGCGCGCCGCGGGCGGGCGCGGCATCAGCCAAATGCCCACCCGCGTCACGATGCCGTAGTTGGACTGGCAGAACAGGCCGTCCAGCGCAGGGCCGAACGAATACTTGGAAACATGCCAGTTGGTGAGCTGGTCGGTGTCCAGGCTGCCGTCGCCGGTGCGGATGATGTCGCCATTGCCCAGCACGACCTCCATGCCGCAAAGCATGCCGAAGTGATCGAAGTACGGGCCATAGCCGGCGCCGCGATCTATGGCATTGCCGATGACGCCGCCATGAGGCGGCCCCGAGGTGGCGGACAGCATCAGCTTGTCGCCACGCCGGGCCAGTTCGTCATGCAGCATCTGGAAGCTGACCCCAGGTTCGAGCTCGGCCAGGCAGGTTTCTTCGTTGATGTCCAGGATGCGGTTCATGCGGTAGCCAAGATCCACCACCACCTGGCCCGCGCTGGCCGGCGCGCGCGAACCCAGGCCGATATTGTTGCCCGTGCTGATCGGGTAAAGCTCGACGCCGTACCGATTGGCGGCCTTGACGATGCCTTGCACCTGCGCCGTCGAATCGGGAAACAGCACCGCCGCCGGCGGACGCGGCTTGTCCGGCAAGGTATGTTCCCCATAGCGGCTCAGGGTTTCGGGGCGCGTATCGACCCACTGCGAACCCATGTCGTCCGACACGGCCTTCAAGAAGGCTTCCAGATTCTCGTTCATGTCTCTTCCTTGTTTTTCATTGATTCACTCATTGATTACCAAATGCCGACGCTGCCATCGTCGGCGTCCTTGTCGTTCAAGCTATCGTTCAATCCACCACTCGATTCGCCGCCAGGCTTGCCGTTCGCAAAGCCGGCCTCCTTTCCTTCCAACGCCTCCGGTGCGGCTTCGGGCTCCAACTGCGGCAACTCCAGCCCGCGCAGCGCCGCGGGCAGCGGACCGCCATGGGCCCAGTCCAGCAACTCCACGGTATGCACGATGGGAACGCCGCTGTAGAGGCCGATTTGGGTAATGCAGCCAATATTGCCCGCCGCCACGATTTGCGGTTCGGTACGGGAAATATTGGCGGCCTTGCGCTCGCCAAGCTGCGCGGCCATGGCCGGCTGCAGCAGGTTGTAGGTGCCGGCCGAGCCGCAGCAGAAGTGAGCCTCGGGTATATCGACCACCTGGAATCCCGCCTTGCGCAGCAAGGATCGAGGCTGGGCGGTCACCTTCTGCGCGTTGCGCAGCGAACAGGCATCGTGATACGCCACGCGATGGCGCCGGGGCGTTGCCGGCTCGGGAAGATCCATGCGGGCAAGCCATTCGCAGATATCCATGGCCAGAGCCGCCGCCCGCGCAGCGGCAGGAGCCAGGGCCGCATCGTCGCCCAGCAAATGGCCGTAGTCCTTGACCGTGGTGCCGCAGCCCGAGGCATTGACCAGAATGGCATCCAGGCCGTCGCCGTCCAGTTCCGCCTGCCAGGCCCGCACATTCCGGGCGGCAAATTCCTTCGCGGCGGCCTGCTTGCCCATATGCAAGGTCAGCGAGCCGCAACAGGCGCTTGCGACGGGGATGACGACGTCGCAGCCGTAGCGATTGAGCAGGCGTATGGTGGCGGCATTGATCTGCGGCGACAGCACCGGCTGAACACAGCCCGGCAGCATGGCAACCCGCCACCGCCTGGCGCCCCACGCCGGGTATAGATAAGCGGATGCCGCGCCGCCAACGTCGATGTTGCCGCTATCGCCGGCAGTGGCATCGGCGTCCGTAACGGGATCGGCCGGCGGGCTCTTGGGCAAAAGCCTCAAGGCGTGCCGCATCGACCGCGGAACCAGATACTCGACTCTTGCGGCCAGACGTCCCAGAGCCAGGGCCCGCCGGAACAGCGCGGGGCGCGGCAGCACATAGGCCAAAGCATTTCGCGCCAGCCTCTCCCGCAACGGCCGCCGGTAATGCGCTTCGATATGCGCCCTGCCCGTATCGACAAGGTGCATATAGTCCACGTTGACGGCGCATGTCGTCATGCACGACATGCACGAAAGGCAGCGGTCGATATGCTCGACGGTCTTGGCCGAAGGCGGCTGGCCGCTTTCCAGCATTTCCTTGATGAGGTCGATGCGCCCGCGCGGGCCGTCGTTCTCATCGTGCAGAATCACATAGGTTGGGCAGCCGGACGTGCAAAAGCCGAAGTGCTGACAGGTTTTAAGTATTTTGTCCGCTTCGGCGATGTGCGGCTGCTCGAGCTGGGCCGCCGAGAAATTGGTTTTCATGAGTGGGTTGTCCGGCCATTGACCATACCCCCATTGTCATGAAGACCACCCGCCGCATCCAGGGCGATTGCGCACAAGGCTTGGGCTGGCGCGCCCGGCCGGAACAGCCCTTAAGGCCTGTTGACGCCGACCAAGGAGATCGCGTCGGGACTGGAATGGATCGATATTTATTTGCTGATCTTGGTAATCACGTACTTGTCGCCTTCGCGCTTTGCGCTGAAGCTGACCTTGTCGCCGGGTTTGATGTCTTTCAGCAAGGCCGGATCGGCATGATAGACCAGCGTCATGGCCGGCAATTGCAAATCGGCAATGGCGCCTTGCTTGATGGTGATTTTTCCGGCGGCGGGATCCACCCGGCGCACTTCGCCCGAGCCGGAGGCTTCCTGGGCCACGGCCGCGACCGAATACACCGAGGCCACGACCAACGCCGCCGCCAGCGCCGGCCGTAAATGACGGTAAGAAAAAGACATACGCTACACTCCTTGATCAGCGCCCGTGCTCTAAGCCCCAAGGCCTAGGCAGCGCCCACACCATCAGTGTCGGTACCCGTATCCCGTAACCGGCATACTCACACCTCGACCGGAAATCCAATTGTAAGCCGCAGCGGCATCGAAGGAAAACACCATGGCCACACGCTTGTCTGTCATTGCAACCCGTACCGGCGACCAGGGCACCACCGGCCTTGGCGACGGCAGCCGCGTCGACAAGGATGCGCCGCGCATCGCCGCCATGGGCGACGTGGACGAACTGAATACCGTCATAGGCA
>CALMPB010000350.1 GCA_937871985.1 uncultured Burkholderiaceae bacterium | reverse complement strand
GCAGGGCGCCGAACCGGCCACGAGGGCCGGCGTGGCACAGCTTCCCCACCGACCGTGTGTCAAAAATTCAGGCGAGTCAAAAACCCAGACGCGCCAAAGACCCATATATGTTGAAAACCGATGCAGAGGCCAGGATAGCGATGGCCAAGAGTACAGCCCGCTACCCAAAGCGCAAGCCTGTAATCGAGCGGCCAATAAACAAACCTCTGAGAAACGATAGCGTGGCGGCGTCTGTCACGCCTCGGTCAGCGAGCTCTCGATCAGGGTTGCCGTCTTCTCGTAATGCGCCGCCAGCAGGGACGTTGCCGCGGCCACGTCCCGTTTTAACGTTGCCGCCACGATCTGCTCGTGCTCGTTCGAAACATCCCGCTGCGCCCCGTAGCCTGCCGTGTTCACCAGCATCGGGCGCCGATAGCGTTCGGTTTGCACGTACAGCCGTGCCGAGAAATCCAGCAGCCAGCGCGAATCGCATGCCGACACCAGCGCCTGGTGCAAAGCCAGATGGCGCTGCTCGAGCATGTCGTATTGCGCTTCTTCCGCCGGCCCGCCGTTGCGGCGTTGCGTGGCGATATCCAGCGCATGCAGCGCTGCCACGATCTGTGTTTCCCACTCGTCCGACGCGCGCTCGATGGAACGCTTAAGCGCTTCGCAATCCACAAAGATGCGGGTGTCGATGGAGTCCCGCATCTCCTTGATCGAAAGCGGCGAAACCCGAAAGCCCTTGAGCGCGAAAGCATCGACCAGGCGTTCGCTTTGCAGTCGGTTGAGCGCCTCGCGCAGCGGTGAAAAGCTGAGCTGATACTTCTGCTTCAGGAACTCGAGCCGCAACGCCTGGCCGGGAGCCAGCTCGCCGGACATGATGTCGCGCTTCAGGCCCTGATAGGCTTGTTCCGCCAGGGTTGGCGCTTTTTCCGGGGCGGCGGATGCATTGGCGGCGGGAAGTATCATTTTGAGGTATTGGCAAGGTTGTCGAACGCCTGCGCCCGGGTGGCGGATTCCTCATCGTAGTCCAGCGATGCATTGTCGGACTGGTCCGAGAACGACGCCGACTGCTGAGTGCGCCGGTTGACGCGCAGGTCGAAAATATCGAAGCGATTGTAATGCCCCACGATGTCGTGCATTTGGCGCGGCTGAATGCACTTGCCCAGGTCGACGTCCGCGTAGACGATGCCTTCCTGGTCGATGAGCGGTTCTCCGATCAGGCGCCCGTCCGGGCCGATGACGCCCGAGAAGGCGCTGTTCTTGCGCCGCAGCAGCTGCTCGGCATTGGGAATGCTGGGCGTGAACGCGGCGATGATTTCATCCGAGATGGTCGAGCACGACACCACGGTGTACACCTTGCCCTCGAACGAGTGGGCCATGGCGCGTACCTTGATGGCCTCGGCCATGTCGTAGTCGGGGGGCGCCACCGGCAGGGAAATATAGCTGGCTACGTGCAGCAGCTCGCCCTGGGCCAGCAGGCTGAAACGTGCCAGCGTGTTGGTGTTTTCACCGCAGGCCAGCCCGCCCAGCTTGCCGATGGAGGTGTCGTACACCCGCAGCGAGGCGCCGTCGCCATTGGTCCAGGTGAGCTTCTCGGCCCAGGTGGGGATGAGCTTGCGGTGCCGGCCCAGCAGCTTGCCGTCCGGCCCGATGAAGACCAGCGTGTTGTACAGCGTACCGATGCCGTTCTTGTTGCGTTCGTTCACGCCGATGACGACGTGCACGCCGTGCCGCTTGGCGGCTTGAGCAACCTGGTGGATTTCAGGCCCCGGGATCTCGATGGCGCTGCGGCACAGCTTGTCGAACCATGGGCTGCCTTCCACGGGCGTCATGATCCAGTTCCAGTAGGGGTAGCCGGCGACGAAGACCTCGGGAAAGGCGACGAGCGACGCGCCGTTCTGCGCGGCTTGTTCGATAAGCGCGCAGGCTTTGTCGATGGTTGCCTGGGTATCCAGGAAAACCGGCGCTGCCTGAACGGCTGCGACCTTGACGTTGGGAAGGTTGAGCATGGCTATCCTTGCGTGATTGACGGGTTCGGCAGTGGCTGCAATGCGGTTAGATGGCGACGACCGGATTGCGCAGGCTGCCGATGCCCTGGATATGGGCTTCGATGACGTCGCCCGGCCACAGCCATTCCTGCGGCGTGCGTCCCGCGCCGACGCCCGAAGGCGTGCCCGTGGCGATGATGTCGCCGGGCTCCAGCGTCATGCCGGCGCTGATGTCGGTGATGAGGTGCGCCACATTGAACAGCATGAACTTGGTGTTGGATTTTTGCTTGATTTCGCCGTTGACGGTCAGCCATAGATCCAGGGTTTGCGGGTCGGGGATTTCGTCGGCGGTGACGATGCACGGCCCCAGGGGGGCGTAGGTGTCCATGCCTTTGGAATACACCCATTGGCCGGCGCGGCGGCAATCGCGGGCGCTGATGTCCACGGTGATGCTGTAGCCGAATACGTGCGACAGCGCGTCTTTTTCCTCGATGCGCGTGGCTTGCGTGCCGATGATGGCGGCCAGTTCCACTTCCCAGTCGAGCTGCTGGGTGAGCTTGGCATTGTGCTGCACGGCGTCGCCCGGGCCGATGACGGTGGTGGGCGGCTTGGTGAAGATGATGGGCTGCTTGGGCAGGTCGGCCGAGGTGTCCAGCGAGCGGCTGGATTCTGCGACGTGTTCCACGTAGTTCAGGCCGATGCCGAAAATATTCTTGCGAGGACGGGGAATAGGTGCCAGAAGCTTGACGTTTTGCACGGGAACCGCCGTGCCCACGGGCCAGTTGGCGCGGTTCTGCTCCAGCAGCATGGTGGCCGTCTTGACGGCGCTTGGGCCTTGGTCGATGAAGTCCAGCATGTCGCCGGGCAGGTCGACGCCGTTGAGGGCGCCAAGGTGTTCCAGGTCGACCACCATGTTATCGACCAGAGCGCCCAGGCGGGCGGCTTCCAGGACATTGGCGCGGTATGTGACTAAACGCATGAGTTCTTCCTTTGTTTTGAATGCTTGTGGGCTATGGACTGCGCCCGGATTGAAATACAGGTTGTTGGTGCGCTTTCGGCCTGGCTGTAGCGTGGATCGGCCGGAAGTCGGCGAAACAGCGCGCACCCGGCGTGGCGGTGTGGCCGCGCCGACGGTGCGAAGGTTTGCGGCTAGACTTTTTGATGGCCGCCGTTTTCGGCAAGCGCTTCTTCGCGGTAGATGCCCAGGGAATTCATGACGGGCATGTCGTTGAAGCAGAACAGGCAGGCGTCTTCGCTTTGGCTGGCGTTGGCGTGTTCGTGGAACATCCACGAAGGCACGCAGAAAATATCGTGTTCCTGCCAGTCGAAGCGCTGGCCATTGATAATGGAGTACCCCTTGCCCTTGGCGACCTGGTACAGGAAGCTGCCGGTGTGGCGGTGGGCCTTGGTGTGTTCGCCTGGGCGCAGCAGCTGCATGCTGGCGCCCATGGTCTGCATGACGGGGCCGCCCGTTTTGGGGTTGATGTAGTTCATCATGACGCCGTCGAACGGAGAGCCGTCGGTAACCTTGGAGTAGCGAACCAGGGCTTCATAGGTAGGTTCCCACTCGTACTTGAACAGCGGCGAATAGCCGTGCGCCCAGGTATCGTTGGCCGGAACCAGGCCGGTGCCGGCGGACCAGGCGGCCGTGGTGTCTTCCACCGGGAAGGTCACGGCCTGCTGCAGGTCGGGGTGCACGACGAAGAAATTGGCTTCCAGCGCGTTCATGAGCGGAATGTCCAGGCCGTCCTGCCAGATGCATTGGGTGCCGTCCTCGCTGACGCCGTGCTCGTGCCAGGTGCCGTTGGGCGTAAGCACGAAATCATTGGCGCCGAGCGTCATTTTGTGGCCGTCGACGATGGTGTAGGCGCCGCTGCCTTCCATGATGAAGCGCAGCGCGCTGGCCGAGTGCTTGTGTCCGGTGGCCAGCTCGCCGGGGCGCATGGTTTGCAGGCCCGAATATAGCCAGCCCACGGCGGCCGCGACATCCTGGCGGCCAGGGTTGTTAAGATAGACCACGCGGCGCCCGGCTTTTTCGGGCGAAACCAGGTCGGCCGAGCGCAGCACATGCTCGCGTAGATCCCTATAGCGCCATAGCACCGGCACGGAACTGGATTTGGGCTGCCAGGGCTCGATCTTGTTAGCAACGGTCCAGAGGGCTCCGGCCTGGTGTTTTTCGAGTTCGTTGTAGTAGGCGAGCAGTTCTGGGGTGTCTTCGACGTTGGCGCGTCCGGCGACGTCTTCACGATGATTGGCGCGGGTAGCAGTAGTCATGGCTGTCTCGGAAAAAGATTTTATAAAATGTCCGTCATTTTCGATAATGTAGCCATTTCTGCCGGATATGGCAAGATGGGCGCTGAGAAAATGCCGCGACTGGCGTAAGCTAGGGCGGTTCTCCATTTACTCTCGACTGACAGCATGGCAACTGACTGGACCGACCGCATCCGGCTGCGCAATCTCAAGTTTCTGCTCAGCCTGGCGCAGACTCGAAACCTCAGCCATTCGGCTGCATTGCTCAATACCACCCAGCCCGGTTTGTCCAAATGGCTGAAAGAGCTTGAAAGCGACATTGGCCTGACCTTGTTCGAGCGGCACGCGCGCGGCCTGACTCCCACGTCGCACGGCGAAGCGCTTATCGGGCATGCCCGCCGCATCAATGCCCAACTGGATCGCGCCGTGGCCGACATGGGCGTGCTGCGCGAAGGCGGCGGCGGGAGGGTGGCCATCGGCGCATCGGGGGCGGCGGCTTCCGAGGCCGCGCCCCGGGCCGTCCTGGCCATTGCCGAACGCATGCCCGATCTGCGCATCGATTTGCTGGAAGGAACCATGGACAGGCTGCTGTCGCTGCTGTCGCAGGGCGACTTGGATATCGTCATTGGCCGCAGCGTCAACGATTTGTTCGATGATTCCAGCATCAGCACTGAAGTCCTGTACGTGGAGCCCGTCGATCTGGTGGCCAGGCCGGGCCACCCCCTGTTCGACCGCGAGGAAATCGGCTGGGACGACGTGCTGGCCTACCGCTGGATCGTCTGGCCGCGTCGCACACCGATCCGCAACGCCCTGGAAGCCGCCCTGACGGCGGCCGGCCGCAACTTGCCGCCCCATTACATCGAGTCCAATTCGGTCATCGCCAACATCACCTTGCTCAACAACAGCGACGCCATCGGCACGGCCTCGCACCGCGCAACGGTCATGCTGGTCGACATGAAAATATTGCGCATCTTGCCGATATCGCTGGACGGCTTCGGGTCGGTGTCCATGTACTGGCGCAACGACGAGCTTTATCCCAAGGCGGTCGAGCAGGCGCTGGAGTGCGTGCGCCGGGCGGTCAAGGACGGCACGGCCTGACGGCCATGCATTCGCCGCGCAAGGGCCGGACGTGGGCGGCTTGTCATTCGACGGCCTGAATCGGGAATTTATAGTGTCCGCCGACGGCCTGGGTAATGGTTTGAGCGGTGTTTCTTACTTTTTCGCCCAGCGCGGGCAGATCGTCCTTGTTCAACTGGCTGGTAAATCCGATTAGGGCGATGCCGCGGCAGACGTCGTCTTGGGCGGTGAAGATGGGCGCGACGATGGCCGTGTTGCCGGCGTAGTATTCGCCCTGGCTGACGGCATACCCAAGCGTTCGTATTGCTTCGATTTCGCGGTAGATGGCCGCGCGCTCGGTTTTGGTGACGGCCGTGAACTGGGGCTGGCAGTATTTGGTGATGTAGGCGTCGACTTCGTCCGCCGTCATGCCGGCCATGGCGATCCGGGCCAGCGCCGGCGTGCCGGGCGCAAAATACTGTCCGGTGTTGATGGTGACCTTGACGTCCTTGGTGCTGTCGGCCTGGGCGATGATAAGAAAGCTTTTGTCGGGCAGCTGGGCGAACGTGACGCAGCTCAGCCCCGTTTGCCGCACCAGGTTCTCGATGGGACGCTGACCCATTTGCAGGATGTCGCGCCGCCGGGTCGCCGTGGCGCCGAGCCCGATCAGCGCCGCGCCCAGCATATACGATTTGGAATCGGGGTCGTATTCGACGAGCGTTGCGGATTCCAGGGTGCGCAAGATGTTGCTGCAACTGCTTTTGTGCAGGCTGAGGGCTTTGGCGATTCCCGTCACCGTGCACGCCGACGTATCGGTATTGGCCTGCAGGTAATTCAGTATCGCGGTGGCCCGCTCCACCGCGGGGACGAGCCCGATGGTCGATACTTTGTGGGCTGTGTCAACGATTACGGAAGAATTCGGCATGGACATGGAAGCTCGGTGATTGGCTGATTGCCGTAAAAGCTCGGGCGCGGTCGAGGAGCGGTTCAGGCGCCGGGGCGTTCGCGGAAAGTGTAGCATTCGCAATCCATCGCCCCCAGGCCCTGAATGCGCGCGTGCATGACGTCGCCCGGCCGGACGGGGCCGACTCCGGCGGGGGTGCCGGTGATGATGACGTCGCCGGGGTGCAGCGTGTAGAACGACGAGGCGAATTCGATCAGATCCTCCACACCCATGATCAGATCCGACGTATTGGATTTCTGGCGGATTTCCCCGCCCACCGATATTTCAAGATCCAGGCGGCCGGGATCCGCGATGTCGTCCCGGGTGGTCAGCCAGGGGCCGAGCACCGTATAGCTGTCCGGCGATTTCCGGAAGCTGCGTTCTTCGGGGCCGCGAATGGTGATGTCCAGGCCGATGCAATAGCCGGCCACGTAGTCCAGGGCCTCGCCGCGGCTTACGTTGTCGGCGGTTTTGCCGATGACGACGGCCAGCTCCACTTCGTGGTCGTTCCGGCGATCCAGCTTGCGCAACGCCACCCCTTGGCCGGCGCCGACGAGCGAACTCGGCGCTTTCAGGAACAAGCCGGCTTTCTGGATGTGGTTGATGCGCACGTCGTGGTGCAGGTCTTTGTCGTTCAGCACTTCTTCCAGGTGTTTCTGGTAGTTCACAGGGGCGGCGATGATCTTGCCGGGATTGGCGACGGGGCTGAGCAGGGTGGCTTGCGCCAAGGAAAGGCGGGGAGCCTGTGTCTGGATTTCCAGGATGCGTTCTTGCAGTGGTTCCAGGTTGGCGATCAAGGGATCGAAATTGGGCAGCGGGTAGCCGTACTGGGGGATGACGGCAAGCGCGGGGGTGACGTCGGCGACAGCGTCGCCTTCGACCACGCCCAGTCGGTTATCGTTGAAGCGGCAGATTTTCATGCAAGATCCTTGAGCGGGTGAGGTGGATTCCCTGCCTGGCGCAAGGAATCCGTGTGCGTGGACGGGGCGGCGGCCTTCAGTCCAGTTGCGTTTCGATAATGGGAACGGGGCGCGGCGACGACTGCCGGGTCTGGCGGGTCGCCCGGTCGAGCACGAAGCAGGCGACGGCGCCGACGATCAGGGGGAGGGCGGCGAACACGTAAAGGTTTTGTATGGGCAGCTTCATGCCGATGAGTATTCCCCCCACGATCGGCCCCAGGGCGGCGCCCAGGCGCCCCACCCCGAATGCCCATCCGGCGCCGTTGGCGCGGCATGAGGTGGGGTAGATCAGCCCCGGCGTTGCGTTCAGCCCGAATTGCAGGCCAAGCACGCAGAACCCGGCGACGAAGGCGGCGATCAGCAGCAATCCGGGCGACGCCACGGTCAGGTAGCCGATCGAGGCGACCACCGGCACGGCGACGATGAACATGATGTAGATCGGCCGCAGGCCCTGCTTGTCGACGAGCCTGCTCAGCGCCAGGCCTCCGCAGGTGCCGCCCAGCAGGAAGATGGTCAGCGCCAGTACGCCGCGGCCGGCGGGGGCGTCGGCGGCGGCCGCCAGGGTGGGCATCCAGCTGTTGATGAAATAGAAGATCATCAGGTTCAGGGCGAACAACAGCCACAACAGCGGGGTTGCCAGCGCGAACCTGCCTTCGAACAGTTGCCTCATGTGGAATTTGCTGCCGGCTGCTTCATTGGTGACGAAGCGGTCGCTTTTCGCAAAGGCGAAATCCGGCTTCAGGCGGCGCAGCATTTGCAGGGTGCGCTTTTTGCGGCTTTCGTCCAGCGCCAGGAACTTGATGGATTCGGGCAGGGCAAAGCACAGACAGAACGCCAGAACCAGGGGAGCGATGCCGCCGACCAGGAACAGGATCTGAAAGCCGTGGGTCGGCACCAGCAGCATGGAGACGAGTCCCGGCAATGCCGCGCCCACCGTGTTTCCGGTGAACATCAGGATGATCATGGTTGCGCGCAGCCTTTTGGGGGCGTATTCCGCGCTTAGCGCAACGGCATTCGGAAAGATGCCGCCTATGCCTATGCCGGCAAGCAGGCGCAGCGTCGCCATTTCGCCAAGCGTGGTCGACCACGCAACCGCCAAGGTAAATACCCCGAAGACCAGGCAGGAAAGAATGGTGCCGATCTTGCGTCCAAAACGGTCGCCGATGTACCCGAAGATAAACGAGCCGATCAGAATGCCGAACAGGCTGGCGCTTAGCATCGGACCCAGGTCGGCCCGCGCCACGCCCCAGTGCTTGACCAGCTCGGGCCCGGCGAACGCGGCCGCCGTAATGTCGTAGCCGTCCAGCATCAGCACCAGAAATAGCCAGATCAGCAGGACGATGTTGAAACGTCCTATTTTTTGTTCATCGATTACGTCTTCTACATTGATAATGCGCGACATAATTGTCTCCAGTTTGTTTTGTGTCCATGATGGCCGGAGGCGGGGTGGGATCCAGCCTTCCGGCGTTCGCATGTGTTGTGTCAGTTTTTGCAATACCAGCGCAGATATCCCAAAGAGCGCTGCCAGGCTTCCTGGGCCGCGATGGGGCGATAGACCTCGGGTCTGAAGTCTTCGTGAAAAGCGTGGCCAGCGCCGGGGTAGGTATAGATTTCGGCCGGCTTCGCTTCCAGCCGCGTACGCAGGTCTTCGACGTGCCGCATTGGAATCAGCGTGTCCGCCTCCCCGTAGTGGCCCAGCAAAGGGCATTTAAGATTTGCCACGGCATCCATGGGCGAAAGCGGTTTGTTGCCGTTGAGCTCGGAATATTTCGGGGGGCCGTAGAACGTGATGGCGCACCTGAACGTATCCATACTAGAGGCGGCAAGAAGCGCATACGTTCCGCCCACGCAAAAGCCAAGGACGGCAAGCCGGTTCTCGTCCACATAGGGTTGCGACGCCAGGTAGCGCGCGCCGTCCTCGATGTCCGCCAGGATTTCCGTGTCGGACAGCGATGCAACGGCGGCAATGGCCTTGGCGCGGCTGCTCAGGTCCGGCGCGCTTCCCCGCCTGGCGTAATAGTCGATGGCCAGGCTGGCATACCCTTGCTCGGCCAGGGCGTCGGCAATGGCGGCGCAATAAGGGTTCAGGCCTGCCACGGCGGGAAGAATGACGACGGCGGGCGAGGGGGCGTTGGATCCGGGTCGCTTCAGCATTCCCGCCGCCGGCGGATGAGTCCGGAAAGTGATCGATGAATTCAAGATGGGGCCCTTGCAGTAACGGTGGTGGCGCGGCGCTTTCTGGTATTTGAGTCCGGATGGCATGGATCCGGCCTGAGGCTGGATGCAGCGCCATCCGGGAATTGAGGTCAGGCGGCGGTCTTGATGAGGATGGATTTGAGATTGGCCACGTCCTGTTCGGTTTCCTCCGCGCTCCAGGAGGCGGCTTCGGACTTGACGATGTGCTGGATGTTCTCTTGTCCCATGGGCTCTTCCCAGAACAACGCGCGCATTTGCGCCAGTATCGGCAGGTCGTGGATGGAGAACATGATCAGGTCTTCATCGCCGTCGTTGAAGAACTGGTGCTCGTTCCAGGCGGGACACGTCATGACGTCGCCCTGTTTGAAATGCAGCTCGGTGCCGTTGACGATGGCGCGCCCTTTGCCTTGAACCCAGTAATACAGGGCCACCGAGTTGTGTTTGTGGGGAGGCAGGTGCTCGCCGGGACGGAAGCGCTGGAAGCCTGCGAAGATCGCGGGCGAAGCGCCGGGCGCCCCGGCCCAGGAATTGTTGACCAGACAAACGGCGCGGCGGTATGTGGGATAGCGCTTGGGATCCTGTTCCATGCCGTCCATGACTTTGACGATATCTTCCCAGCGCCAGATGGCCGGGGGAGTTTCGGGCTGTACCAGTCGTTTGAAATAGGTATCGATGTCCATGACTTCGGAATGGCTGAGTTGGCCTGCGTTTTCCATTTAACTTCTCCTTGCGGTTGATGTAGCAGCGAGTGCTTTGTGTGTGCCGCGTGCTGCGGCGGTAATGGTTCAGAGACGGCGTTGGGGGGTCGCGCCCACCCAGATGAAGCCGTCGTGGATTTGCGTGGTGAAGGTGACAAGCCGTCGTCCCTCGTCGCCAGGGGGGTCCGAGGCGGCGACTTCTCCTTTGACGAGATCGTGTTTCCAGCCATGGGCCCGGCAGCGCACCACGTTCTCTTCGAGACAGCCGTCGGACAGGCGCACCCCCCAATGCAGGCACCGGTCCTCGAAGGCATGGATGCTTCCATCGATGTTCGCCAGGGCGATGGCCCGGTTCCCGGCGACGAACCGCTTGAGGCATCCGGGCGGGAGTTCATCCGCCCGGATGGTTTTGACAAAATCCTGGGGATTGTTCGTTGCGGGTGTTCGGGAGGTAGCGTCCATCAGTGCAGCCGTTTATTCAGAGTGTTTATTTGTTCTTTATATAGAACTTAGTTCAATTAACAGAACAATTGCTTTTTAGCATGGCTATTTTCTTTCGCGCAAGAAAATACTTTATTTATTAGGGTATTCACGGATCATTATTTTGATGGGGCGAGCGTTTCCCGGGTTTTGGCGCTATGAATGTTGTTGCCAAAATACAGAATCTAGTTCTGTATAAGTTATTTTTTGCGTGTTGGCAGAGCTTTTCAGACCCATGAGGAAATAAAGAAGGCGAAGCGATGCAGGCCGCCCTGCTTACGGGCTGTGGGAATCAAGAAAGCCCAAGCGCGGCGCCGGACGTGTGTGCCGCGCGGCGGGTGATGGAAAGTAATGGGCGAGCTTCGGACGCGGGCCAAGGAAGCCCGCCCGTGGGTCATGACGAGCGACGGGGCTGCTTAGTGGGCTTGCAGCAAGGCCAGGAAGGTGTCGATGGCGGCTTTTTTGTGGTTTTTGCGCAGGATGGCGTGGACGTGGGCCTGGATGTCCGGTTCGTCCAGCGTGCAGAAGGCCAGGGCCTCGGGCTTGAGGCCTCGGGTCGAGGTGGGAACCAGGGCGATGCCCAATCCGGCCATGACCAGGCTTAGCTGGGCGGGAACCTCGGCGACACTGTGGACGACGTTGGGCTGGAAGCCGCGCGCGGCGCAGGCCATGAAAACCTGGTCGGCGAAATGCGAGGTTTCGCGCCGCAGCATGATGAAGCGCTCGTGCGCCAGCTCGGTCAGCGTGAGTTTTTCGCGCCGCGCCAGGCTGTGCCCCGGCGGCAGGGCGACCAGCAGGGGGTCGGGCCAAAGCAGGCGGCTGCAAAGCAGGTCGTCGTCCACCGATTGGCGCGAAATGCTGATGTCGATGCGCTGTTCCCGCAGCGCCTCGAGCTGGTCGTTGGGCGCCATTTCGTTCAGGACGACGTCGATGTCGGGGTGGGTACCGGACAGGGTATTGATGAATTTCGGCAATGGGCCCAGAAAATGAGAGCCCGACAGGCCGATTTCGATGCGGCCCGCCAGGCCCGCATGCACGTGCTTGACGCGCTCCGTGGCTTCGCGCAGCCGCCCCTGGATGAGGCGTATATCGTGCAGGAATACGGCGCCGGCGTCGGTGAGGCTGACCTTGCGGCTATTGCGCTGAAACAGCTTGACGCCCAGTTCCGACTCCAGCTGGGCGATTTGCGTGCTGAGCGGCGGCTGCGAAATATGCAGCCGCTCGGCGGCGCGGGTGAAGTTCAGCTCCTCGGCCAGCGCGACGAAATAGCGTAGTTGTCGTAGTTCCACGTAGCTTTTATAGGCAAAAGTTGGTTTGCGAGACGAATTCCATATTGGTATGCGTTGTCCGGATGGCCGATGATATAGGTTGATCCTATCATCAACATTTTCTCAGGTACTCGCCATATGTCCAATACTACGCCCCGCAATTACCGTATCGGCCAAATCGTGCCCAGCTCCAACACCACGATGGAAACCGAGATTCCGCTGATGCTGCGCAGCCGCGAATCCATGTTCAGCGAGCGTTTCACCTTCCACTCCAGCCGCATGCGCATGAAAAAAGTCACGGCCGAAGAGCTCAAGGCCATGGACGCCGACTCCGACCGTTGCGCGCTGGAACTTTCCGATGCGCGTGTCGACGTGCTGGGCTATGCCTGCCTGGTGGCCATCATGAGCATGGGTCTGGGCTATCACCGTCAATCCGAAAAGCGCTTGCACGAGGCAACCGTGGCCAATGGCGGTGCGGCCCCGGTGGTGTCCAGCGCCGGCGCGCTGGTGGAGGGCCTGCATGCCATGGGCGCCAAAAAGGTATCCATTCTTACGCCTTACATGAAGCCGCTTACTCAGTTGGTGGTCGACTACATCGAGAACGAAGGCATTGAAGTCCACGACGCCGTTTCGCTGGAAATTCCCGACAACCTGGAAGTGGGCCGCCAGAACCCGCTGGCCCCCGCCGAGCATGTCAAGCGTTTGAACACCAGCGGCGTCGATGCCGTCGTGCTGTCGGCTTGCGTGCAGATGCCCTCGTTCCAGTCGGTGCAGCAGGTGGAAAACCAGCTCGGCCTGCCGGTGACCACGGCGGCCATCAGCACGGTGTACCAGATGCTGAAGGTGCTGGGTCTGCAGCGCCAGGTGCCGGATGCCGGCAGCCTGCTGTCGGGCCGTTATTGATTTCTTTTTTGCCGTCGGGTGGCGGTTTGGGGCGGCGCGCCTTCGCCGCCGGGCCTGACGGAGGGATCCGCGGATTCCGCGCCGGGCCAGGCTTGCGCCGCGAAGCTTTTGGCCAGTACCGAGGGGATCAGCCTGGCTCCTTCGTGCAGGGCTTCGGAGTGATTGCGGGTCTGGTTCTTGTATAGCGCCCAGGTTACGTAAACGCCCTTCAGCCAGGACCAGCTGGCGTCGGGGCCGATCCATTGCGGCTGGAGTGCACAGGCGGGCAATATCGTTGTGCCTATGCCCTGACGGGCGAACTCGATGCACAAGTTGAGGGAATCCGTTTCCACGCTCAGCCGGAAGGTCATGCCGCGCCGCTGCAGGGCGTGTTCGATTTGCTGCCGCAAGGGGTTGCTGCGCCCCGGCAGGATGATTTTTTTGCTGTCCAGGTCGGCGATCGACACCGGGTGGTCGGGGTGCAGGCCGTCGGCGGCGGTGCCCACCACGATGAGCGGGTCGCGTACCAGCGGCGTCTGCGTGTATCCGCTGGTCGGAACGCCGTCGAAAGGCATGATGCACAAGTCCAGCAGCCCGGCGGACATATAGTCGTGCAGAACGTTGCTGACGCCCTCGAAAACGCGCAGCGATACATGCGGATACTGCCGGGACATTTCACTGACGAACGGCGACGTGAAAACGTGCAGCCAGGCCTGCGGAATGCCGATGGCCAGGTGCCCCGCCGCTTTTTCGCCCACTTGTTCCTTGATGAGCGTGAACTGGCGCAGCAGCGGCCGCGCGCGATCCGCCAGCACCTTGCCGGCTTCGGTCAGAACCACACCCCCATGCGTGCGCGTGAACAGCTCGCCGCCCATCTCGTGCTCCAGCGACGCGATGTGGCGCGAGAGCGCCGGCTGCGACAGATTGAGATCGGCGGCGGCCTTGTTGATGCTGCCCAGCTCGGTGACCCGGAGGAAATAGTGCAGGAGGTTTGATTCCATATCCTGATAGGCTATCCTAAATATGGATGACTAATATAGCATAAGAGCATTATTCCGGTAACCTTTGTTTCCCTAATATAAACCCGTATTGATGGATTTTCCTTGAATAAATAATGCGTTAACGACTGGAGACCGCTATGGGTTTTTTTGTGGGGACGGACGTCGGCGGCACGTTCACCGATATGTGGATAGCCGAGAAGGGAGGACGCGTCCGGATAGTGAAATCGCCCACGACGGCGGATGTGATGGGAGGCGTCCTGGACTGCGCCAGGCAGGCCGCGCAGGACTTGGGGTTGAGCTTTCCGGAGTTTTGCAGCCGGATCGAGCGTTTCGGCCATGGCACCACGGTCGGGCTGAACGCCCTTTTGACGGGCGCCTCGGCGCGCACGGCGGTCATTACCACGGCGGGCTTCGGCGACACGCTGGAAATCGGCCGCATGCGGCGCCAGACCGCGGGGCTGACCGAGCTGGAGGTATGCGACTGGCTGCTGCATAACCGCCATGCGCCGCTGGTGGCCCGCGAATTCGTGCTCGAGGTGGACGAACGCATCAATGCCGGCGGGCGGGTGGTGAAACCCCTGGACGATGCGGCGGCGCGCGCGGTTCTGGGATCCCTGCGCGGGCGCGGCATCGAGGCCCTGGCTGTGTGCACCTTGTGGGCCTGCGTCAATCCCCGGCACGAGCTGCGGCTGAAGCAGTTGGCGGAGGAAGAGCTGCCCGGCGTGTTCGTGACCTTGTCGCACGAGATTTCCCCGGTGGTGGGCGAGTACGCCCGCATGTGCACGGCGGTGGCCAATGCCGTGCTGGGGCCCATAGCCGGCCGGTATCTGGGCAAGCTCGAGTCCGAATTGCGCGGCGCGGGCATGAAGGTGCCGATCCTGATGATGACCAGCGCGGGCGGCGTGCTGCCGACCGAGGCCATCGGAGACCGCCCGGCTGTGGCGATCTTCTCCGGCCCAGCGGGCGGCGTCATGGGATCCATCGCAACGGGTGCGCAGCGCGAGCATCGCAATATCCTGGCGGTGGACATAGGCGGAACCAGCTTCGACGTCGGCGTGATCGTCAATGGCAAGCCCATGATGCGTTCGTCCATCGAGCTGGCCGGCGCCGACATCAGCGTGCCTTCGATCGATGTGGCGTCCATTGGCGCGGGGGGCGGGAGCATTGCGTCGGTCAGCTTCGGCGACCTGACCGTGGGGCCCCGGAGCGCCGGCTCCATGCCGGGCCCGGCCTGCTACGGCCGCGGCGGTGTCGAGCCCACTTCCACCGATGCCGATCTGGTTCTGGGGGTGCTGGATCCCGACTACTTCATTGGCGGGCGCATGAAGCTGGATCTGGCCAAAGCGCGCACCGCCATCGAAGAGCATGTGGCCAGGCCCCTGGGGCTCGACGTCATGTCCGCCGCCTGGGGCATGCGCGAGGTGCTGGACAACAAAATGGCCGATTTATTGCGGCAAGTGACGGTCGAGCGCGGCCACGACCCTCGCGATTTCGTGCTGTTCGCCAATGGCGGGGCCGGCCCTTCCCATGCATGGGTCCTGGCGCGCGAGCTCGGGCTGGACGGCTTCGTCGTGCCGGCCGCGGCCACGGTGCAGTCGGCGTTCGGCACGGCCAACAGCCATCTGGGCGTAACGGCAACCAAGCCCGTCTATGTGCGGGTGGCCGGCGGCGCCGTGCCGGAAGACGGCGAGCTGGCGCAACTGACCGACAGCATGCGCGCCGCGCTGGCCGAGACGCGCGACGCATTGACCATGGCGATGGCGGACGAACTGAGGTTCGATACGACGCTGGCCATACGCTACCGGGGCCAGGCGCATCATCTGGATGTCGAGGCTTCGTTCAATGATATGAACTCGGTCTTCGACGAAGCCGCGTACGCGCAAGTGGTGCAACGCTTTCAGGCGGGCTACGAAGAGTTGTTCGGCCGGGGGGCCGGATCGGCGTCGGCGGGGTTCGAGATTCTTTCCGTCCGGGTCATCGGGCGCGGCGCGCTGCCCGAGCCGGGCCTAGTGCATGACGGCCAGCCCATTGTGCAGGCCGGCTCGCGCATGGTGGTGTTCGACGACCCGAACCAGCCGGTGCTGTCCGCCATTTATCGCACAACGCAGCCTCCCGCCGGCGAGCGCCTGCAGGGCCCCTGCATCATCGAGTACCCCGGCCAAAGCGTCATCGTGCCGCCCGGCGCCGTTGCGCAGGCCGATTCGTATGGCAACCTTGAGGTGAGTTTCCAATGAGCACTATCAATCCGATTACTTACGAAGTGATCCGCAACCGTCTTATCGCCATGACGGAAGACATGCGGGTTGCCCTGCAAAGCGCCTCCGGCTCGCCGACGGTTACCGAGGCGTCCGACTTTTTTACCGGCATCTACCTGCCCGACGGCTCGTTTGCCTCGATGGGTTTCCAGGTCACGTTCCAGGCGCCTGTCGTCGGCACCTTGATACGGCACGTCCAGTCCCGCCCTTACTTTAAAGTGCGGGACGGCGACATGTTCATCGGCAACGACCCGTATGTGGGCGCCCTGCACCAGAACGACGTGCAGCTTACCGGGCCGATATTCGTGGATGGCGAGCTGGTTGCATGGGCCGGCGTCGAGGCGCACGAGACCGACGTCGGGGGGATGGATTTCGCCAGTTGGTCGCCCAAGGCCCGCGATGTCTACCAGGAAGGCATGCGCATTCCTTGCGTCAAGCTGGTCGACGCAGGCGAAGTGCGCGAAGACGTGCTCGACATGATCCTGACCGCGTCGCGCCTCCCGGCGCAACTGGGGCTGGACATCCGGGCCTTCATCGCCACCGTCAACGTTGCCCGCGAGCGCATGACCACCTTGGTGAGGCGTTACGGGGCGCAGACCGTGGTCGAGGTCATGAAGCGCATGATCGCCGGATCCGGCAATCGCCTGAAGGCGCGCCTCATGGAGCTGCCGGACGGCGTGTACCGCGCCAGTGATTTTCTCGAGCATGACGGCCACCAGAACGTGCTGTACAAAATAGACCTCGAGCTGACCAAGCGCTCGGATCGCCTGCGTTTCGACTTCAGCGGCTCTTCGCCCCAGGCGCCGGGCTTCATCAACTGCACCCGCGCGGGACTGGTCGGCGGCGTTACGGGCGGGCTGTTCCCCATCCTGGCCTACGATATTCCCTGGAACCAGGGCTTGCTCGATTGCTGCGACATCGAGGCGCCCGAGGGGCTGGTGTGCACGGCGCAGTTTCCCGCTCCCGTGGGTTCGGCGACGGTGGAGGCTATCTGGGTGGTGTCCAATGTGGTCAGCGCGGCCCTGAATAAAATGCTGTCCGCTTCGGAACGTTACCGGCCGCGCGCCCAGGCGGGCAATGACGGCACCATGGCCACTTTCAATCTGGGCGGCCGCAATCAGTTCGGAGAAGTGTTCGGCCTGCATCTGATGGATCCGCTGGCGGGGGGTTCCGGCGCCTATGCCAGCCGCGATGGCGTATGCGCGGGCGGGCCGATCAACGCGCCCATGCCTTCGATCGCCGACGTGGAGCGCAACGAACAGGTGGCGCCGCTGTTCTATTTGCATCGCCGCCTGGCCGTCGATACGGGCGGGCCGGGAAAATACCGGGGCGGCCGGTCGGCGGAGGTGGCGCTGACGCTGGGCGGCATTGAAAAGGCCGACTCGCTCATCATGACGCATGGCGCCGAAGTTCCCAATGCCGCGGGCTTGTCGGGCGGCTGGCCGGGGGCCACCATCAAGCAGCGCTTCGGCTATGGCGCCGTGGCCGAAGGCGTCTGCGCGCCGCAGGGCAACTGGAAAGAGCTTGGCCCCAAGCCGGGCCTGCTTCCTATGACCAGCCGGGACGTATTTTCCGTGGTGTGGCAGGGCGGCGGCGGTGTGGGCGATCCCCTGCTGCGCGATCCAGCCGCCTTGCGCCGGGACATCCAGCAGGGCGTCGTTTCACCGGAGGCCGCCAAAACGATATATGGCGCGGTGCTCGATGAACAGGGCGCGCTGGATGAGCCGGCAACCCACGAGCGGCGGCGAGTCCTGCTCGGCGAGCGGGCGCAGGGTGTGCCCTTGCGGACGGTTGGCGCCGGCGCGGTCCAGGTAGGCCGGTTGGACGACTGCCTGACGCTCTGGCGCGACGCCGACGGCGTGCACGTGGTCAGCCCCGGCGGTCATGTGCTGTGCAGCAACAGCACGCGCTGGCGCGGTGGCGCCGTGCCCCGCACATTTCAGCAGTTGCCGGCCCAGCACAAGATAGACTTGCACGAAGGCCTGGCCATGACGGCCTGGTACTGCCCGGCCAGCGGCGCCCTGTTGGGCGTGGATCTGCATGAGAAGGGGGTTGTCCCGGCGGATGACGTGGAGCTCGTGCTGGCGTAGCCGTTCGGAGGTCGGTTGGGGGGAGGCTTTTCTATGCCGTCCAACCGGGCTCTTGTGGGGCATATCCAAACGCACTAACATGGTTCAAGGATGCCGTTGATCAAACCTGATCGACGCTTTGAACGAACACCCCGGGAGGCCGCCATGAGCAATCACGTCTACAAGCAGCTTGAATTGGTGGGCTCGTCCCCCAAAAGCATCGAGGACGCCGTCGGCACGGCGATTGCCAAGGCGCACGAAACCGTGCGCAATATCCAGTGGTTCACCGTCGAGGAAACGCGCGGCCACGTGGTGGACGGCAAGGTGGCGCATTGGCAGGTGACCATCAAGGTCGGCTTCACCATGGAGTAAAGCCGCCGGCACGGGGTGGGCCGCCTACTTGGCGTTGAATCCACATCATTGCCGACAGATGGTCCGCGTGTACATGCGTATCGATGATGCACGACGTGCATAGGTCGTGGTTCCTTAAAGAAGACGATCTCGTCGGCCGAATGGTGCGCGGTACGCCCCGATGCAGAACTTCTTTACAAGCCATTTTCCACCATTTGCAATAGCCGCAGGCTGAGCGTCATGCGTATGTCTTGGGAGGCATGCCGCAAGGGGCCATCGATGATGAGCAGCGCCAGGCCGTGGACCGAGGACCAGGCCAGGAATTCGGCGCCGGGCCGCCGTTCGGCGGGCAAGACGCCTGCCTGCACCAGGGCGTCTAAGGCATGACTTAATAATTCGAACGGATTCAAGCCTTTGTCGGCGGCCCGCGCGGGATCTGGCGGGACTTCGACATCAAAGACGCCGAATGCGAAGGCGGTACGAAACCAGCCGGTTTCCGTTTGCGCAAAACCCAGATAGCCGCGTCCGATGGCCGCTAGCATGGCGCGGGCGCGCTTGGTCGGATCGGTCAGAGCTTCGGCGGTATGCAGTTCGGTTTCCATCGCGCGCGCCAGCGCACCCAGAGATGCCGCGCGCACGGCGTCGAACAGCGCCTGGTGGTTGGCGAAATGGCGGTAGGCCGCATTCGGCGCGACGCCGGCGCGGCGCGTGGCTTCGCGCAGAACCACCGCCTGCGGACCGCCTTCGCGCGCCAGCGCCAGGCCTGCTTCGATCAAGGCGGCGCGCAGGTCGCCGTGGCGATAGGTCTTGCGCGGCTTGGGCACAGCGGACGAGGTCAGGCGATCTGTTTTCGAGGGCATTGTTTACAAAAACTTGCATTTTGAATGTGGACGCCGTCCATTTTAGCCCTCAATATATGTGGACGGTGTTCACAAATGTGACATCAGCGCATTGAATCCCACATTTGTCTATCCATATCAGGAGACATCCATGCAATTTGTGCCTTATCTGAATTTCGATGGCAATGCCGCCGAAGCCATGGCGTTTTATGCCGAACTGTTCGGCGGCCGCATCATGTATCAGTCAACCTTTGGCGAGATGCCGCCTGACACAGGCATGCCGCCGCTGCCGGAGGCCGCCAAGAGCCGCCTCATGCATGTCCATCTGCAAGTGGGGGCGCAGTCCATCATGGCCTCGGACACGATACCGGCGATGCCGGGACAGTCGGATGAAGCCTGCGGGGGCGGCTACCGAAAACCGCAGGGCCTGTGGGTCTCCATCCAGGTGGAGAATGCTGCTGAGGGGCAGCGCGTGTTTGATGGTCTGGCCCGGGGCGGTCAGGTGACTATGCCGTTCCAGGCCACGTTTTGGTCGGCGGGTTTCGGGATGGTGACCGACCGTTTCGGCACCCCCTGGATGCTCAATGTTTCCAGCGCGATCTGAAGGCGCAGGCGTTTGTTCTTCACGTTCGGAGAACTTGCATGAGTCACTCCTATCGCTGGGTCATCGTCGCCGTCGGCGGCTTTTTGGGTTGCGTCGCTTTCGGCGCGATGTTCTGCCTGCCGGTTTTCCTGCGGCCGATGGCGCAGGACACGGGCTGGTCGGTGACGGGCATCTCCGCCGCGATGACCATCGCGTTTCTTGCCATGGGTGTGGCAAGCCTGGGGTGGGGCGGCCTGTCCGACCGCTATGGCGCGCGTCCCGTCGTGTTTGGGGGATCGGTGGTGCTGGCGGCCAGTCTGGCGCTGGCCAGCCGGGTCGCGTCGCTGGGTGAATTCCAATGGGTGTACGGCCTGCTGGTCGGGGGCGCGACGGCAGCGATCTTTGCCCCGATGATGGCGTGCGTGACCGGCTGGTTCGACACGCAGCGCAGCTTGGCTGTCTCGCTGGTCTCCGCCGGCATGGGCATCGCCCCTATGACGATGGCGCCGCTGGCGGGCTGGCTGGTCGAGCATCACGGCTGGCGGACCGCCATGCTGGTGATTGCGTGTATCGTAGCCGCGCTGATGATTCCGGCCTCGTTGCTGGTGCGTCGGCCGCCGGCGCTGGAGGTCGTACCTGCTGGCGAGGCCGTAGGGGCCGGTCCGGTGGATATGACGGTTGATGAGGCCGTGCGTTCGCGGCCGTTCATTCTGCTGATGGCGGCGAATTTCTTCTGCTGCGCGACGCACTCGGGACCGATCTTCCATACGGTCAGCTATGCCATGACCTGCGGTATCTCGACGATCGCGGCGGTGTCGATCTACGGCGTCGAGGGGCTGGCCGGGATGTTCGGCCGCCTTGGCTTCGGCCTCGCGGGCGACCGGTTCGGCGCCCATCGCGTGCTGGTCCTGGGGCTGCTGGCGCAGGCGTTTGCCGTGCTGGCTTATGCGTCCGTCAGCGGCCTGGGAGGCTTTTATGCCGTGGCCGCCATGACCGGCTTTATCTACGCCGGGACGATGCCGCTGTATGCCGTGCTCATCCGCGAGAATTTTCCCTTGAGCATGATGGGAACCTTGATCGGCGCGTCTGCTATGGCAGGCAGTCTTGGCATGTCCTCAGGACCTTTGCTGGGCGGTTGGATCTACGATCATATGGGCAGTTACGCGCCGATGTACGTGGGTTCGGCTGGCCTGGGGCTGGTGGCGGTGCTGATCCTGATGGCGTTCCGACCGTTTCCCGATAAAAGCGCTTTCGTGGCGCGTGCCGGTTGATCATCTGCCGCCCGCCGGGGCCGATGGTGCTGTCTGCGCCG
>CALMPB010000349.1 GCA_937871985.1 uncultured Burkholderiaceae bacterium | reverse complement strand
CCGCCCAGGATCGCCATGGCGTCGGTCCACAGCACCAGCAGCGGCATGGTGATGGCCAGCGCCACCACCCGCGGCAGGATCAGCCGCTGGCCATGTGAAATGCCCATCACCAGCATCGCGTCCAGCTCCTGTGTGACGCGCATCACGCCGATCTGGGCGGTGATGGCCGAGCCGGAGCGGCCCGCCACCAGGATGGCCGCCAGCACCGGCCCCAGCTCGCGCACGATCGACACGCCCAGCAACCGCACGATGAAGCGGTCGGCGCCAATCATCTGCAACTGCTGGGCGGACAGGTACGACAGCACCACCCCGATCAGGAAACCCACCAGCGCGGTGATGCCCAGCGCCTGTGCCCCCGTGCGGTAGACCTGGGCCGAAATCTCGCGCCATGGGCCGCGCGACGGCCGCCTAAGCATGCCGCCCAGATCCAGCACCAACTGCCCCAGCATGATCAGCAGTGCGCGGCCGTTCTCGGCCGCCTGCAGCACCCCGCCCCCGAGGGCGCGCAGCCAACCCCAGGACGGTTCGGGACGCGGTGGGACCGACTGGCCGCCCTTGTTGGTGGCCAGGGTGGTGAATACGTCCTGCTGGCCGGCGGACCAGCGCACGCGCTCGGGCAGCTTCTCGCCCCACGCCTGCCAGATCAGCAGTGCGCCGATGGTGTCGAGGCGGCTGATGCCCTGCAGATCCCAGCGCACACCGCCAGCGGCCGCCTTGGCCATGGCCGCGCGGCGGCGCTCGACCTCGCCTGGCTCGGCCAGCGCCAGCACGCTCCAGTCGCCCCCGACATGGCACACGCCGGCTTCCTGGCGGAAGGGCGTGGCGGCATGGGAGGCGGGCGAGGCGGAATGCGGCATGTAGCGGAATACCGATGCAAAATGTATCCACAATGATATACGCAGGGGCTGGCACACCGCGAGCCAGCGCGCGCGTGCCCTACAATCGCCGCCATGTCCGCTCACGTCCGCCCCATCGACCTGCCCGCGCCAGACGACCTGGCCCGGATGCTGGGTTCGCGCCTGCCCGCCTTCCAAGACATCGCCTGGACCGCCACCACCGGCTCGACCAATGCCGACCTGCTGGCGCGCGCCCGCGCCGGCGGCAACGCCGGCAAACCCTGGCTGCTGGGCACCCATCTGCAGGAAACCGGCCGTGGCCGCGCCGGCCGCCCCTGGCAGAACCGGGTCGGCGCGGCGCTGATGTTCTCGTGCGCCTTCGACGTCCACCTGCCTGCCGCACAACTGCCAGCCCTGTCGCCGCTGGCCGGCCTGGCCGCCTGCGAGGCGCTGCGCGCCGTGGCGGGCCCGGGGGCCGACGGCCTCTGCATGAAATGGCCCAACGACGTGCAATGGCGCGATGCCAAGCTGGCCGGCGTGCTGGTCGAGACCACCCGCAACCCGGGCGGCCGCGAAGCCGGCTACACGGTGGTCATCGGCATGGGCGTGAACCTGATCGACGCCGACGCGCTGTCGCAGGCGCTGGGCCGCCAGATCGCGGACTGGACCTGTGTCACCGAACACGCGCCAGGCCCCGCCGCTACCGCCGCCGACCTGGTCTGCGCCGCGGCGACTGCCTGGCACGAGGCCGTCCGCACTCTCGAACGCGAGGGCTTCGACGCCTTTACACAGCGCTTCGACCAAGTGGACGCACTCGCCGGCCGCGCCATCAACGTGCTGGACAAGGGCCAGGTGATCCTTAGCGGCACCGCCTGTGGCGTCGACGGCCAGGGCCGCCTGCTGCTGCGGACCCCGCAGGGCACCAGCCCGATCTCGGTCGGTGAAATCTCGATTCGGCGGCAAGCATGATCATCCTCATCGACTCCGGCAACAGCCGCCTCAAGGTGGGCTGGCTCGATCCTGCCAGCCCCGACATGCCGCGCGAACCGGCCACGGTCGCTTTCGACGGCCTGGACCTGGACGCCCTGGACCGCTGGCTCGCCGCCCTGCCGCGGCGGCCATCGCGGGCGCTGGGCGTGAACGTGGCTGGCGCCGACCGGGGCGCGGCCATTGCCGGCGTCCTGCAACGACACGGCTGCGCCGTGGCCTGGGCCACCTCCCAGCCCACCACCCTCGGGCTGGTCAATTGCTACAAGACCCCGTCGCAACTGGGCGCGGACCGCTGGGCCTCGCTGCTGGGGGTGCTGTCGCGCCTGCCAGGCGCGCATCCGCCCTTCCTGCTGGCCAGCTTCGGCACCGCCACCACCATCGACACCGTGGGACCGGACAACGTCTTCGCCGGCGGCCTGATCCTGCCGGGCCCGGCCATGATGCGCAACGCGCTGGCGCACGGCACCGCCAACCTGCCGATCGCCGATGGCCAGGTCGTGCCCTATCCCACCGATACCCATGAGGCCATCGCCTCCGGCATCGCCGCCGCGCAGGCCGGCGCGGTCGTGCGCCAGTGGCTGGCCGGGCGCCAGCGCTACGGCGAGGCGCCGCAGATCTTCGCCGCCGGCGGCGGCTGGCCGGAAGTGCGCCAGGAAATCGAACGTCTGCTAGCCGACACCGGCGGCGGCTTCGGCGCCGCTCCGGTTCCGGTCTACCTGAACCACCCCGTCCTGGACGGGTTGGCCGCCATGGCGCGCGCCAACCCGGCCGCGGACGCCTGACCCTCGCGAGGCCGCGTCATGCGAGTGCTGTTCATCCTGATCCTGCTGGCCAACCTGGGGGTCTATGCGCTCGGCCAGGGCTGGCTGGGCGTACGGCCGGAAGACGAAGGGCGCGACACGCGCCGCTTCAGCCAGGAACTGAACCCGGGCGCCATCACGCTGGTGCCGCGCAAACCCGCCGGAGGCGGTTGACGGACCGCGGACCTTACCGCAACCAGGGCGCCAGCGCGTCCATGGTCCGAGCGGTGGCGCCGGCATGGCTGGCGAACCAGGCCCGCGCCGACTCACCCGCCGCCTGCCGCGCGACGGGGTCGGCGAGCAGCGCCAGCGCGGCCGCCACGGCCTGCCCAGGATCCGGCTGGCGTTGCGCCGCCCCCGCCTCGATGGCATCGCTGGCGGCCTGCTGGAAATTGAAGGTGTGTGGCCCGACGATGACCGGCACGCCCGCGGCGCAGGCTTCGATCAGGTTCTGCCCGCCCAGCGGCGCGAAACTGCCCGCCACCACGGCCACATCGGCGGCGGCGTAATAGAACGCCATCTCACCCAGCGTGTCACCCAGCAGAACCGCCGTGCGCGGATCCGGTTCCTGCCCGCCTGAGCGCCTGACATAAACCACCCCGGCCTGTTCCAGCAGCGCGGCGGCGGCGTCGAAACGCTGCGGATGGCGCGGTATCAGCAGGAACAGAGGGCCGCCGGGCGCGCCCGCAAGTCGCTTGATGGCATCGATGAACGGCCCGTCCTCGCCCTCGCGGGTACTCGCCACGGCTATCACCGGCCGTCCCAGGCGCGCGCGCCAAGCCCGCCCTTCGCTTACCTGGTCCGCCGGCAAAGACAGGTCGAATTTGAGATTGCCGGACACCGCCGGCCGCGGCGCGCCGGCCTGGGCCAGCCGCTCGGCGTCGGTTGCGGATTGGGCCAGCACCACCTGCAACCCGGCCAGCGCCTCGCGCATAACCCCGCCCATGCGCCGGGCCTGGCGCAACGAAGACACCGAGAAGCGAGCGCTCACCAGCGCCATCGGCAAGCGCGCGCGACGCGCGGCGGCCAGCAAGTTCGGCCAGATCTCGCGTTCTATCAGAATGCCGCAGCGCGGCTTGGTCGCGGCCAGGAAGCGGCGCGTGGCACCGGGAAAATCATAGGGCAGCCAGGCTTGGCGCAATTGGCCTTGGGCGATGGCGTCGGCGAACAGGCGCGCGCCCTCGGCACGGCCGGTGGCGGTGATGTGCGTCAACAGTACCGGCAGGCCTCGATCCAGCAGCGCCTGCAACAGCGGCTGCGCGGCACGCGTCTCGCCCAGGCTGACGGCGTGCACCCATACCGGCGCCCCGTCCCACCTGACCGTCGCGGCGGGATCGGGCCTGGCCCCGACAGGACCGGCCCGGCCGAATCGTTCCGGAGAAAAGATCTGCCACTCGCCCCCTGCGCGTCTGGCGCGCCGGGCCATCCACAACCAGACCAGGGGTGCCAGCGCCCGCAGCCCGAAGGTGTAGACCAGACGGTTCATCAGCGCGCAGCCAACGCCTGCTCCACCGAAGCCATGACGGCCTCGCGCGATGGCGAGGCGCCACGGTCGCCCAGGCTGGCGGTGTAATTCGACCCGACCAGGGGCGTGCGCACCGGCGTGGACGCGCGGTAGATGCCAATGGTGGGCCGTCCCAGCGCGGCCGACAGATGGGTCAGGCCGCTGTCCAGGCCGACCATGAGGCGCGCTCCGGCCAGCAGCCGGGCAACCGAGGTCAGATCCATGCGCGGCATCACCTCGACGTCCTCCATGCCGGCCACCAGCAGCCGGGCGCGCTCGGCCTCCTGGTCGTTGCCGGCCAGCAGCTTGAGCGCACAGCCGGCATCGCGCAGGCGCCGGAACACCGCGCGCCAGTCGTCCTCGGGCCATAGTTTGTCGTCGCGGCTGGCCGACGGCATGATCACGGCGTAGCCGCGGTCGTTGTCCAGATGGTGCAGGCGTGGCAGTTCGGTGGCGTCCAATCCGCCGGCGGACACCTCGTGGACCGGATCGGCGACACCGCCCTGCCCCCCCTGGCGCGAAAACGCCTGCAGGCCGAAATCGGGTTGCCCCCCGTACTGGTAACCGAATGTCAACGCTGCCAGCTTGCGTTGGCGAATGACCGCCGGCTGCCAGAACTCCACCCGATGGCGGACGTTATAAAACAGCGATGCCAGCGGCTCGCGCGCCGACCGCCAATCGAGCCCGTGGCGCACCCCGCGCGCCTGGCGCACCAGCCACGCGGACTTCAGCAGGGCCTGCATGTCCAGCACGATATCGTATTGCTTGGCGCGCAAGCGCTCGCGCAAGGCCTTGCGCTCGGCCCGGACCTGCGCCGACCACCAGGCCTTGCGCCAGCGGCGGTGGGCCACCTTGATGACCTCGCCAACCGCTGGATGCCATGCGGGGATCTCGGCGAAAGCCTCTTCGGCGATCCAGTCGATTTCAGCGTCCGGCACATGGCGGGCGATGTCGGAGATGGCGGGCAGCATGTGCACCAGATCGCCGAGTGACGACGTGCGGACAATGAGAATGCGAGTTGGCATCGATTGGAAATGGCGGATTATGCGCTCGTGCCCCTACCCGGTCTTAAAGTATTATTACGCTCTATTCCGGGAGGGGCTGTCGAATTATCCCGGCAATTTACAACAAAACAACCTAATCTCCCGATGACCGCTGATCCAGTTACCGACCGCAAGGTCCGTTTCGCCCTGGTAGGATGTGGGCGCATTTCCAAGAACCATATCGGCGCCATTGCGCAACACAGCGACCGCGCCGAGCTCGTGGACGTCTGTGACACCAATCCCGCCGCGCTGAAAGCCGCCGCGGAAGCCACCGGCGCCCGACCGTTCTCGTCCCTGACGGAAATGCTGGCGCATACCACCGCAGACGCGGTCATTCTGGCCACGCCGTCCGGCCTGCATCCCTGGCAAGCGATCGAAGTGGCACAATCGGGCCGCCACGTGGTCAGCGAAAAGCCGATGGCGACGCGCTGGGAAGACGGCAAGCGCATGGTCAAGGCCTGCGACGAAGCCGGCGTGCGCCTGTTCGTCGTCAAGCAGAACCGTCGCAACGCCACGCTGCAGCTGCTCAAGAAGGCCATCGAAAACGGCCGTTTCGGCCGTATCTATATGGTCACGGTCAATGTGTTCTGGACCCGTCCACAGGATTATTACGATGCCGCCCGCTGGCGCGGCAAATGGGAGTGGGACGGCGGCGCCTTCATGAACCAGGCCAGCCATTATGTCGACCTGCTTGACTGGCTGGTCGGCCCCGTGGAAAGCGTGTATGCCTACACCGCCACGCTGGCCCGCCGCATCGAAGCCGAAGACACGGGCGTGGCCGCGATCCGCTGGCGCCATGGCGCCATGGGTTCGATCAACGTCACCATGCTGACCTATCCGCAGAACCTGGAAGGCTCGATCACCATCCTGGGCGAAAAGGGCACCGTGCGCGTGGGCGGCGTGGCCGTCAACCGCATCGACGAATGGAAGTTCGCCGACGAGCATCCCGACGACGCCAAGATCCGCGAAGCCAACTACGAGACCACCTCGGTGTATGGCTTCGGCCATCCGCTCTATTACGACAACGTCATCCGCGTGCTGCGCGGCGAGTGCGAACCCGAGACCGACGGACGCGAAGGCCTGCAGTCGCTGGCCCTGCTGACCGCCATCTACCGTTCCGCGCGCGATGGCCTGCGCGTGCCGTTGCCGCTGGATTGACCATCATGAGCATCCATTCCACCGCCATCGTCGACGACGGCGCACAAATCGGCGCCGGCACCCGCGTCTGGCACTGGGTTCATGTGTCGGGCGGCGCCGTCATCGGCGAGGCCTGTTCGTTGGGCCAGAACGTCTACGTCGGCAACCGCGTCAAGATCGGCAACCGCGTCAAGATCCAGAACAACGTCTCCGTCTACGACAACGTGACACTTGAAGACGACGTGTTCTGCGGCCCCAGCATGGTCTTCACCAACGTGTACAACCCGCGCGCGGCCATCGAACGCAAGAACGAGTACCGCGACACGATCGTGCGCCAGGGCGCAACCCTGGGCGCCAACTGCACCATCGTGTGCGGCTCGACCGTGGGCCGCTACGCCTTCGTCGGCGCTGGCGCCGTCGTGAACCGCGACGTGCCCGACTTCGCCCTGGTGGTGGGCGTGCCCGCCCGCCAGATTGGCTGGATGAGCCGCCACGGGGAACAACTGGACCTGCCGCTGACCGGCAACGGGCAGACCACCTGCCCCGCAACCGGCGACCAATACCTGCTCAAAGACGGCGTGTGCCAATTGGTGTGAGACAACATGCAATTCATTGACCTGAAGAAGCAATACCAAGTCCTGCGCGACCCGATCAACGCCCGCATCCAGGCCGTGCTCGACCACGGCCAGTACATCATGGGCCCCGAGGTCAAGGAACTGGAAGCCGCGCTGTGCGCGTATACCGGTGCCAAGCATTGCGTCACGGTCGCCTCCGGCACCGAGGCGCTGCTGATCGCGCTGATGGCGCTGGGAGTAAAGGCCGGCGACGAAGTCATCACCACCTCGTTCACATTCGTGGCGACGGCGGAAGTCATCGTGCTGCTGGGCGCCGTGCCCGTGTTCGTGGACGTCGAGCCCGACACTTGCAACATCAAGGTTTCCGAGATCGAAGCCAAGATCACGCCGCGCACCAAGGCCATCATCCCGGTGTCGCTGTACGGCCAATGCGGCGACATGGACGAGGTCAATGCCATCGCCGACAAGCACGGCATCGCCGTCATCGAAGACGCCGCGCAGAGCTTCGGCGCCACCTACAAGGGCAAGAAGAGCTGCAACCTGTCCAAGATCGGCTGCACCAGCTTCTTCCCCAGCAAGCCCCTGGGCTGCTATGGCGACGGCGGTGCGCTGTTTACCAATGACGACGCCCTGGCGCAAGCCATGCGCGAGATCCGTGTGCACGGCCAATCGGCCCGCTACTACCACTCGCGCATCGGCGTGGGTGGCCGCATGGACACGCTGCAATGCGCCGTGGTGCTGGGCAAGCTGGAACGTTTCGAGTGGGAAGTGGAGCAGCGCATCAAGATCGGTGCTCGCTACCAGCAACTGCTGGCTGACCTGCCGGGCGGTGCGCGTACGGTCACTGTGCGTCCGGATCGCGACAGCGTCTGGGCCCAGTTCACCGTCATGGTGCCCAACCGCGAAGCCGTGATCGCGCACCTGAAGGAAGCCGGCATTCCGACGGCGATCCACTATCCTCGCCCCATCCACGCGCAGCCGGCCTATGCCGAATTCGCGGCGGCCGAAGGCGCCACGCCGGTGTCCGACACATTGGCGGCCACGGTCATGAGCCTGCCGATGCACCCGGACCTGGACGAAGCGACCCAGGACCAGATCGTTGCCGCGCTGCGCGCCGCACTGAGCTGATCCCGCCAAGGCGCGGCGCCACAAGCGGCGCCGCGCAGTGCCCTGCGCGCCGACGCGCTACGATGCAGCCATGAATATCCTGCTCATCAACCACTACGCCGGCTCGCCACGACATGGCATGGAGTTCCGGCCATACTATCTGGCCCGGGAATGGGTGCGGCAAGGCCACCGCGTCACCATCGTTGCCAGCAGCGTCTCCCACCTGCGCCAGCACAACCCCGAGCCGTCCGCCGGGGTGGCCCGCGAAAACATCGACGGCGTCGACTATGTCTGGCTGCGCACCCGCCCATACGCCGGCAACGGCGCCAAGCGGTTGCTCAACATGCTGCAGTTCACGGCGAAAGTGCGCGGCATGGCGCATGAACTCGCCGCCATGCGCCCGGATGTCGTCATCGCCTCGTCGACCTATCCCTATGACATCTGGCCCGCCGCCAAGATCGCACGCGTCGCAAGCGCCCGGCTGGTTTTCGAAGTGCATGACCTCTGGCCGCTGACGCCGCGGCTGTTGGGCGGTTTTTCCCCGCTCCACCCCATGATTTTCTCCATGCAGCTGGCGGAAGACTATGCCTGCCGGCGTGCCGACAGGGTCATCTCGCTCCTGCCTGGTACAGCGCCGCATCTGCAATCCCGCGGCATGGCGCCGGAGAAGTTCGCCTATATCCCCAACGGCTTCGACCCCGCTGAATCGCCGCGCCCATTGCAAGCCGCTGTCGAAGCCCGGATCGCCGCCTTTGCGCAACCGTTCAAGGCTCTTTGCATCTATGCCGGGGGCCATGCAGTCTCGAACGCGCTGGACCCGCTGATCGATGCGGCTGCCCGCCCGGAAGCCGCGGATATCGGCTTCCTGCTAATTGGCAAGGGCGTGGAAAAGCCCCAATTGCAACAACGCGCACAGGCATTGGGCCTGAAGAACATCCTGTTCCTGGATCCGATCGAGAAGCGCGCGGTGCCCTGCGCGCTGGCGCTGGCCGACATCGCCTACATCGGCTGGCACGATAGCCCGCTATACCAATTCGGCACCAGTCCCAACAAACTGTTCGATTACATGCTGGCTGGCCTGCCGGTGGTGCATGCCACCAACTCCCCCTACGACCTGGTTCGCGATGCCGGCTGTGGCACCAGCGTAGCCGCCGATGACGTACCCGCCATCGCCGACGCAATCGCCGGGCTGGCGCGCCTGCCCGCGGCCGAGCGCAAGGCCCTTGGCCTGCGCGGCAAGGGCTTCGTGCAGCAACACCACAGCTACCCCACCCTGGCACGCCAGTTCCTCGAGTCGCTTGGCGCGCCCCCGCCAGCGTCCACTACAATCCCCGTTTCCCTACGTAGCTAGCCAACTGACGTCGAATCATGTCTTTCATCCCTTTTGCGCTACCGGACATCGGCGACGCCGAAATAGCGGCCGTCACCGAAGCCATGCGATCCGGCTGGCTCACGACGGGCCCGAATGCCCGAGCGTTCGAGCAGGAATTCGCGACCTTCATCGGTGGCGGCGTGGAAGCCGTGGCGGTGAACTCGGCCACCGCTGGCCTGCATCTGGCGCTGGAAGCCATTGGCGTGGGCCAGGGGGACGAGGTCATCACCACCACCCATACCTTCACCGCAAGCGCGGAAGTGGCTCGGTACTTGGGTGCCGAGCCGGTGCTGGTGGATATCGACCCGGACACCTTCTGCGTGAGCCCCGAATCCATCGAGCGGGCCATCACGCCGCGTACCAAAGCCATCATTCCTGTGCACTACGGCGGCTTGTCGTGCGACATGACGGCCATTCTGGACATCGCTCGCCGCCACGGTCTTCGTGTCATCGAGGATGCGGCGCATGCCCTGCCTTGCACCTGGAAAGGTGGATTGATCGGCAGCCTCGACAGCGATATCACTGTCTACAGCTTCTACGCCACCAAAACGCTGGCCACCGGCGAAGGCGGGATGGTCGTGACCCGCGATCCCGCGCTTGCCAAGCGTTGCCGTGTGATGCGGCTGCATGGCATCGATCGCGACGCCTTCGATCGCTTCACCTCGAAAAAGCCCGCCTGGTACTACGAAATCGTGGCGCCCGGGTTCAAGTACAACCTGCCCGACACCGCTGCAGCGATGGGACGCGTGCAACTGGCCCGCGTGCGCGCCATGCGCGACCGCCGCGCCGACATCGCCGGCGAATACGACCGCGCATTCGCCAGCCTGCCTGTAGTGTTGCCACCAAGCCCCGAACGCCTGGCCGGACGCGGCTATGATGCGAACGACACTCATGCTTGGCACCTGTATGTGCTGCGCCTGGCACCCGAAGCTCCCATCGGTCGCGACGAGTTCATCGTGCGCATGACGGAAACCGGTATCGGTTGCAGCGTACATTACGTACCGCTGCACCTGCAGCCCTATTGGCGCGACCGCTACGGGCTCCAACCCACGATGTTCCCGCATTCGCAAGCGGCCTACGAATGCATGGTCAGCCTGCCGATCTATTCACGCATGTCCGACGGCGAAACCGCTCGCGTCATGCATGCCGTGGACTCCCTGCTGCGCGCCTGATGAAGCGGCTGTTCGACATTATCGTGTCACTGTCAGGCCTGATCGTCCTGTCCCCACTGTTCGCGGTGGTGGCGGTGGCGATCAAGCGCGACACGCCCGGTCCGGTGTTTTACCGCCAAGTACGAGTCGGCAAGGATGGCCAACCGTTCCGGATTCATAAGTTTCGTAGCATGTCCGTAAGCAGCAACGACAATGCGAAAGAAATTACTATCGGTGGCGACACCCGCATCACACGCACCGGCGCCTGGATCCGCCACTGGAAACTCGACGAACTGCCCCAACTTATCGATGTCCTGATGGGCGACATGAGCGTCGTCGGCCCCCGCCCGGAGGTACCGCGTTATGTCGAGCTCTATCCCGATACGACGCGGCGTATCGTCTTGTCAGTCAGGCCTGGCATTACCGACCTCGCCTCCATCCGGTTCAGGCACGAAAACGATCTGCTGGCCCAGTCCAGCGATCCCGAACGCGCTTACCGGGAAACCGTCCTACCGGAAAAGCTGCGGCTACAACAAGAGTATGTGCTCACGCGGTCCTTCATCGGCGACCTGCGCATTCTAATCGCCACATTTTTTGCGATCATTAAAGACTGAGTCAGTATGCGGGTCTAAGGCAAGGCCGCTTGCGTTAGCGTCGATACAACTGGATTCAGTCCGATAAACGTGACTCCGGCATCACCTGTCATAGTCCGTTCGTATTCTGCCGTATTAAAAATCAACGGAAGCCAGCAGCAGATTGTCTACCGATTCTAAAATCCTATCAACCGTACCGGCCCCCGCACACCTCCCCTCCATCAATCCCGCCTCCACCGCCCCCCTGAGTGTCGCCCTGCTGGGTTCAGCGCGCAGCATCCACACCGTGCGATGGGCAAATGGCCTGAGCGACCGAGGGCATACGGTTCACGTGCTGTCGCTCGACGACCCATCGTCCGACATAGCGCCGGCAGTACATCAATACAAACTTCCCTACGGCGCCCCTTTTGGCTATTTTCTCGCCGCCGGCCGGTTGCGCCGGCTGCTCACGCGGATAAAACCCGATCTGCTCAATACCCACTATGCGTCGGGCTACGGCGTACTGGCGCGCCGCTCACGCTACCTGCCGAATCTGCTGTCGGCCTGGGGCAGTGACATCTACGATTTTCCCGAGACGAGTCGCTGGCATCGCAACACACTGTGCAGAAACCTCGACCAGGCAACGGCGCTGGGAGCGACGAGCCAGGCGATGGCGACTAAAATGCGGGCACTTTCCGACACCCCGCTGTTCGTCACGCCTTTCGGCATCGATGAACACCAGTTTTCCCCCCAAATCGCACCCTGCCCGTCCGATCGCATCATTATCGGCACCGTAAAGACACTGGAAGCGCTTTATGGGATCGACACCTTGATCCACGCATTCGCCAAACTCAGGGCCAGACTGGCCCCCAGGCACCCCGACCTGGCGGCGCGGCTGATGCTGCGGATCTACGGTGGCGGCAGCCAATTCCGCATGCTGACCGCGATGGCCGAAGACCTAGGGCTGGGCGATTGTGTCGAACTCAAGGGGCAGATTCCACACTGTGACGTGCCGGCGGCGCTGGACGAACTCGACATCTATGTCGCCCTGAGCCGTCGCGACAGCTTTGGCGTAGCGATCCTGGAGGCCTGCTCCAGCGGGCTACCGGTCGTGGTTTCGGATGCCGATGGCCCTGCCGAAGTGGTTCTGGACGGAGTGACCGGCTTCGTCGTTCCCATCGAAGATGCCGATGCAGCCTCAGCCAGGCTCGAAACCCTGGTGCTCGATCCCCGCTTGCGAGCCGCGATGGGCGCCGCCGGTCGCATGCGAGTGCGCGAGAAATACAGCTGGAACCACAGCCTCGACCTGATGCAGCAAGCCTACGATGAAACCTTGCGCATCCACCGCGGCACAACAGCGCACGGCATGTCATGACCTTGCTGATCGTTCTAGTCGTCCTGAGTTTCTCGACCATCCACCTGCTCGAGTATCTCAGCTATTACGCCCGGATCGCCGGCCGGATCGCCGGCCGCCCTGTCACCGGCTATGCCGTACAAAATGCCACGACGACGATCACGCGGTTCTTCTATCTGGCGCTGATGCCACTGCTGGGATTTCTGATCGACAGGCAGATACCCGTCAGCACTTACCAGAAGATGGGTTTGTGCGCGCTGCTGGGAGCCACGCTGCTGTCGCTGCTGGCATTCTTCGTCCGGTTCCACTGGATCACCCTGCTGGCGAACTTCATCCAGCGGCGCTCCGGCAAGCCGAAGCTGCGCTCCGCCGACGTGCGCACGCAACTGGAAGTCCATTCCTCCTTTCCGAGGCCGCGCATCATCGCCCTGGCCGCGGCCGTGTTCCTCTGCTATGCACTGGGCGTGCTGGTCTCCTACTACTTTGCGCTGGTCTTCCATGACTACCGCAGCACCATCTCGCAGCTGTCCGGCATCGTCAATGGTTTCGCCACTGTACTGCTTACGTTCGTGCTCGAACCTCGCATCGCCACAATCGTCGACGACCACCCCACCCACGATGTCTACCATGCGGTGCAGGCCATGCTGACAGGGCGCCTGATCGCCGTAGGCCTGCTCGCGCCGTTGCTGTTCTGGAACCTGGGCAATGCGCTCGGCTGAAGCGACCATTCGCTCCCCTGCGGACTGGCTGGCAGTGGCAGGATTGGCACTCTGCCTGGGCGGATCTTCGATCTACCTGCCCTATCCCTTACGGCCCTTCCACTGGGGTCTGGCGCTATTTGTCGTGGCGCTGGCAGTCAGCCCCGCCTGGCGCGCGGCCGCATGGAACAGCCGCCTGAGGCTGCCCCTGATGCTTCTCGTCCTGCTGCTCGCGATCCAAACCCTGTGGATCGAAGCGCCGGACCGCTACGCCCGCTATGCCACGTATCTCTTGATAGGGGCGCTTTCCGCATTGCTGGGCGAAACCCTCGTACGACGGCAAAGGCCCTTTCTGTTCCTGCTGCCGTGGTTGCTGGCCTATTGGCTCATCACTGCCTATTTCCCCATATTCGACACCTGGACGCAGGCGCAGCGGTTCCGTCCACGCTACCTGCTGACCGGCGGGGTCTGGGACAACATCAATGACATGGCCACCGTGTTGGTGTTCGTCAACCTGATCTGGCTGCTTTGCCGCCGGCGTCTGTCCTTACCGCTGTTTGGAGCCTGTTGGTTCTATGCCCTGCTACTCAACCGGCGAGCCGATCTGGCCGCCACGCTGGTGCTGGGCCTGGCTTATCTGATCTGGTTCGTGGAAGGCGAGAAACTGCGCGAGCGCCTGAAGATGTTGGCAGTGTGGGCCATCGCAACCATCGCTGCCATTTCACTGCAGACCGAACCGCTGCACCTGATATCCCTTCCCCGCATCCAGCCGACCTCCACCACCCAGATCTCCCCTGCAGCCGGGTCACCGCCGACTAATACCAATGCCCCTGGGGCGGTCGCGGCGCAGGCAGCGGGCCCCATTGCGGCCAGGCCGACCGCCCCACCGACCATCGCCATGCCCTCCGCCGCTGCGCCGCCAGCAGCCGGCAACGCTGCGACACCGTCCGTTGTACCCGCCCCGGCGGCCGTTGGCCCGGAAGTCGCCCCGCAACCGCCGCACGCCCCTGCCGCGCATGTGCGCATCCGAGCCCGCGACGGAGATGAATCGACCGCCTTCCGGACCCGACTCACCATGGACATGCTTCAGGAATGGCGCACAATGCCCTGGTGGCAATGGATCACTGGCCTGGGTGCCGGACAACTGAATCTGATCTGGCCGGGCAACAAGGCACCGTGGGCCTCTCCCCACTTTTTCTGGCTGGAGATGGCCTTCCACGTCGGCTTGCTATGGTTTGCGCTACTCGGCTGGCTAATGTGGCGGCTGGACTGGCGGGGCCGGGTCAGCCTGTTGGTTGCCACCATCGCCGGGGTCGCCCCCAGCTCGATGGTCTATTTCCAACCTTTCTGGCTGTTGCTGGGTGTGCTGGCGGCAAACGTGCCACCACGTGGCGCCCCCCTCTGGCCCCGCGTTGGGCGAACCCCCTGACACCTCGCCACCGATTTGCCTAGATAATCTGCAATGGACCCCAACGCCTGTAAAATTTCACATATATATAACAAGGCATATACCGACGCCCCATGATCCTTCCCCTAGCCATCCGGCGTCTTTTTGTAGATTTGCCGCGCCCCGCCAAGCAAGCTCTCGCCATTCTGCTTGACGCGGTCATTCTATTGGTGTCGTTCTACCTGGCGCTGTGGCTACGCTTCGAGTTGTTCTTCCTGAATAACTCCTATTTCGCTCTTTCTCTCGTGGCCTGTGCGGGCGGCGTCCTCGCGATGGCGGGATTCCGGGTCTACAACTACATCCTGCGCTACATGAACGAACGGGTGATCCTGGGCATCACCGGCGGCGTGGCTGTCTCGGTCATGGTGGTCACCGCGGCTAACACCTTCCTCCAATTGGTCGGACTATCACGGGCTGTGCTGGTCATCTATGGCTCACTCGCGATCGCCGGCCTGGTGGGCACGCGCTGGGTCGCGCGACGCGCACTGTTCACGGACACCAAAGATGTCGGCGACCTGCGTATCCCCGTCATCATCTACGGTGCCGGCGGTGCCGGCTCACAACTGGCCACAGCGTTGCGTGCCGGCCCGCATTACCAGCCAGTCGCCATGCTGGATGACGACCGCCGCAAGCATGGCTTGATGATCGCCGGGCTGCGCATCCATCCGCCCGAACACCTGCCTAACCTGGTCAAACGCCATGGCGTGCGCCAACTGCTGCTGGCAATGCCAACCGCTGGCCGGACGCGCCTGCGCGAAATCGTCGATTCCGCCGAACAGTACCGGCTGCGCATCCGGCTGGTGCCCAGTTTGCGCGAACTGGTCGATTCCAACGGCCTGCGCCTGCGCGATGTGCGGGTGGAGGACCTGCTCGGGCGCGACCCAGTCGCGCCCATCCCGGAGCTGCTGGGCCGCTGCGTCAATGGACGCAACGTGATGGTGACCGGCGCCGGCGGTTCGATAGGGTCAGAACTCTGTCGCCAGATCATTGCCCTGAATCCAACGCGGCTGGTCCTGTACGAGATGTCGGAGCCGGCGCTCTATGTGATCGAACAGGAACTGACTCAACTGATCGGACAGCGCCCTATCGAGTTGATAGCCGTACTGGGCTCGGTGCGTGACTACGCCCACAGCCGGCATCGCATCGAGCAGTTCCAGATCCAGACCATCTACCACGCCGCCGCCTACAAGCATGTGCCCATGGTGGAACAAAACGTCTCGGAGGGCGTCGCCACCAACGCCTTGGGCACCCAGGCGCTGGCGCAGGCGGCCATCGCCGCAAAGGTCAGCGATTTCGTGCTCATCTCGACGGACAAGGCCGTCCGTCCCACCAACGTCATGGGCGCATCCAAGCGTCTGGCGGAACTGATTCTTCAATCGCTGTCCCAACGCCAGAACGCGACGCGTTTTTCCATGGTTCGTTTCGGCAACGTGCTGGGCAGTTCCGGCAGCGTGGTGCCGCTGTTCCATCGACAGATCTTGGCGGGCGGTCCGGTTACGTTGACACACGAAGACATAACCCGCTATTTCATGACCATTCCAGAAGCCGCGCAGCTCGTGCTCCAGGCGGGAGCCATGGGAGAATCGGGATCGGTATTTGTTCTTGACATGGGTGAACCAGTGCGCATCCGCGACCTCGCCGAACGCATGGTAAGACTGTGCGGTCTAACCGTGCGTGACGCGTCGGATCCGGATGGCGATATCGAACTGCGCGTGGTGGGGCTGCGCCCTGGCGAGAAGCTTTATGAAGAACTCCTGATCGGGGGAGATGTCAGATCCACTCTGCACCCCCGCATCATGCAAGCCCGTGAAGACGATCTCCCGTACGAACAACTGAAAGCCGGGTTGGATCGTATGGAGCAATCGTTGGCATCCTGGGATCGGGAGGAAATTGTGGCAACCTTGAAGACGCTGGTCGCCGAGTTCAACCCAAAAGTGGAAGACTCGACGTCTCGCTGCTTCGCCAACGCTTCGCAATAATGGCACGAGTCGCGCATCTCACCACGGCGCATCCGCGCTTCGACGTCAGGATATTCCATAAGGAATGCTGTAGCCTTGCCAAGGCCGGCTATAGCGTAGATCTCTATGTCGCCGATGGCGCGGGTAACTCACACCACGAAGGAGTGTCGATCATCGACGTCGGCCGCCATCGCGGCAGAATCAATCGTATGTTTGGCAAGACTTGGGCCGTTTGGAATGCCGTCCGTAAAACGGACGCACACATCGTCCACATTCATGATCCAGAACTACTCCCTGTGGCCCTTGTACTCAAATATATGGGGCGCACCGTCATCTACGACGCGCATGAAGATGTGCCTAGACAGATTCTTGGCAAACCTTGGATCAAGCCGTGGATTCGGAAGGTAATCGCCTGGCCATTCGAAAAGTTGGAGAATTTTGTAGCGCGACGCTGCGCCGTAGTTATTTGTGCGACTCCCCATATCGCCGAACGTTATGCGGCAATCGGAATCAATAGTGTGGCGATCAACAATTACCCCATCCCTGGCGAATTGGCGAATCCCTATTCACACGCTCCTCAGCGCAGCCACGAAAAATCTTCACTCAACAAGATCTGTTATATCGGCGGCATCACCAGGATGCGAGGTGCCGTTGAAATGCTTGAAGCAATAGCACTTGCCGATATGCAGTTAGTCTTGGCCGGACCGATGGAAAGCCCAGAACTACATGCAACCCTCATGGCAATGCCAGGATGGACCCAAGTAGATTATCGCGGGGTCCTTGACAGAGATGGCATCAAGAACTTGTTAGCCGAATCAAATCTAGGACTCGTGCTTTTGCACCCCGCTCCCAACTACCTCGACGCATTGCCCGTCAAAATGTTCGAATACATGGCGGCAGGCCTGCCCATTCTTGCGTCGGACTTTCCTTTGTGGAGAGACATATTGAATGAAAGCGGGGCGGGGCGTTGCGTCGATCCATTGGACATTCAAGCGATTGCGGATTCTATTTTATCTCTGCTCTCTTCCCCGTCCGACCTTGAAGCAATGAGTGCCGCAGGAATAGCGGCGACGGCTAATATCTATAATTGGCATAATGAGGAGCGCAAGCTTCTGGGTGCCTACCGAAAGATCACTGCGATCTGAACTAAATTGGAGAGTGAGAGCATGTGTGGCATCCTAGGTGGTTGGTGGGCTCAAGCACCGAATCATCTAGATCGGGCGCTAGATTCTGGTCTAAAAAAACTAAGGCACAGAGGGCCAAACGATCACGGAGTGGAACATTACAGTGTCCTTGGGGCACATGTTGCGCTAGGACAGACTCGACTTTCGATCATTGATCTCACCGCAGGTGGCCATCAGCCAATGCATCTGGGTGCGGATTACCTCACTGTGGTCTTCAACGGTGAGATATATAACTATAGAGAACTGCGTGAGGAACTTCGTACATTCGGGTATTTCTTTCACACTGACAGCGACACCGAAGTACTTTTAACAGCCTGGCAACAGTGGGGTATCAGTTCGCTATCTCGATTTATTGGCATGTTCGCGTTCGCAATGCTGGATCGACGGAAGAAGACTATTACCCTCGCGCGAGATGCTTTCGGCATAAAGCCCCTGTATTATCGAAGCACGGGAAATAGCCTTGTCTTCGGTTCCGAACTCTCCGCACTCCAATCTCTATCCGGAAACGAACCATGTCTTGACTGGCAATCTGCATACGATTATCTGGTGCATGGTCACTACGACCATACAGATCGCACATTCATTGACGGAATTAATAATCTTCCACCATCCCATTTCATTGAGTTCTCACTGCCGAGCGGCATGACGGCAGGTCCCCTGGCATGGTGGCGTCCAGAAATAGATGAACGCACGCCGACCATTTCATTTCAAGATGCAGCGGAAGAACTGCGAGCGCGTTTTCTAGAAAATGTACGCTTGCATTTGCGTAGTGATGTACCTCTTGGAGCAGCACTATCCGGCGGCATTGATTCGTCAGCAATAGTTTGTGCTATCCGTCATGTTTCTCCAGACACCGAACTCAAGACTTTCAGCTTCATATCCAGCAATTCTTCCAGATCGGAGGAGCCTTGGCTGGATCTCGTTAATCGATACACCAATGCCACTTCATACAAAATCTCACCAACCGCCTACGATTTGGCTCGAGATATAGACGACGTCATCGTTGCGCAGGGCGAGCCGTTCGGGAGTACCAGCATCTATGCGCAGTACTGTGTCTTCCGAATGGCACGCGAACAAGGATTGTCCGTAATGCTGGAAGGCCAAGGAGCGGATGAACTTCTGGCTGGATATGACGGTTACCCAGGCCAGCGTTTGCTCAGCTTGTTGGAGAGAAAACAAATTTCATCAGCCCTCCGACACCTCCGCAATCAACGTAATTGGCCAGGTAGAACAGCATTGAGGACTATTCAAGAAGCGACTGGAGTAGCTGTCGGGGATAATCTGTATCAGACAATGCGTAGGCTGTCTGGAAGAAATCCCGGTCCCGCATGGATAAACGTGGTCGCACTTCGAGAGCACGGAGTCGAGTTAAATTACCCACGGGCAAAACGACTTACTTCGGCCAGAGGCAGGCGCGTCGTTGAAGAACTGGCTATTTCCCTGACGCAACGTGGACTAGGTTGGTTGCTGCGTCACGGCGATCGGAATTCCATGCGTTTCTCAATTGAGAGCAGAGTACCTTTCCTGACTCCCGATCTTGCTAATTTTCTCTTAGGCCTGCCAGAGCACTATTTAATATCTGCTGAAGGTCAGACAAAGCACATCTTCCGCGCAGCAATGCGAGGAATTGTCCCCGAGGCAATATTGCAACGGAAGGACAAAATCGGCTTCGAAACTCCAGAATTGGAATGGCTACATCACTTGGCCCCTCAAGTTAGACAATGGCTGGAACCATTAGATGGCCACCCAATACTAAAATCAGATGAACTTATTGATAATTTCAACCAAGTTATTAAGCGGCGACGACCTTTCAGCTGGCAAATCTGGCGATGGATCAATTTTGTGCGTTGGACTCAGCTACATCACATCCATATGTGATGTAGCTTGTCATTTGTCAGTCCACTGACCGGATGTGCTTGGCCGGATTACCGGCCACGATGCTGCAATTATCCACATTACGAACAACCACCGCCCCTAAACCAACAATAGATTTCTCACCAATCTTCAATTGGTTTAGTACAGAAGCATTTGGAGCAACCCACGCCTGACGTCCTATCTTTACACCACCGCTTATCTCGGCACATGCGATTACAAATGCATCTTCGCCCACGTCGACGTTGTGGGCTATATGGACGTGATCGTCAATTTTTGCACCATCTCTAATAATCGTATCACCGAGAGTTCCTCGACAGACCGTCGTCAACGACCCAATCTCGACGTCATCACCGATAACAACACGCCCAAGGTGGGGAAGCCGTATCGCACGACCGTCGTCCCCACGCTCAAAGCCAAACCCATCCTCACCGATTACTGCACAAGACTTAACGATCGTACGCGCCCCGATTGTGACCTCATCTTGTATTACAACATTATGCATGATCGTGGCATACTCTCCGATCACCACACCCTTCCCGAGGACTACGTTTTGCCCCAACGTCGCCGTAGGATGAACCCGTGGATCGTCCTCCGACCAGACAAATCCAGCCTCCTTTTCCAGATACATTAATGCACGAGCAAAGTCCAATCGGGGGGATGGTGAAACTAGCGCATATCCTTGGCAATTGGCGGCATGCTCCGGCGCCACCAGGGCAACAGCGCCGGGCAGGACCTTTTGGCTCCATAGTTCATTTTTTGCGAAACAGAGTGTACCCGCCTCCGCCTCGGTCACCGGCGCGACGAAAGATATCAAAGTATCTTCAGCCAAAGGAGCCAACTCAAGCGCATCCGCCAGCTCATTAACGGATACTGCCTTTTTTATTGCTCGACCCATCTGATCACCTCAAAAGCTTCGGCGTATTTCAAGCCAACTTGAGAGCCTCTCTGAATTGCCAGACTCTGTATAAGGTCGGCAAAATTCGGAGCGCGAAAGATTTGCGATTTATATGCAGCCAGAGAGCGAATCTTGCATTGTAAATACTCCTCTTCGATGCCATTGAAAAAGGTCAAATCGATCCGCCTATTGTTCCAGGGAATTTCATATCCAAGAATCGTGCATCGCTTGAATGCTCGAAAGGCTTCCCGACTAATCACCTCATGATCTTGATGTGTATCGAAGGAACTCGGTACAGCAACAACATCCGGATCTATCTCCTTGCGAAGACGAATCATCTCTTCTAGGATCTCTTGGCGATCACGAGGAAAATATCGTACACGATATTGAAATACCTGCAAATTATCTGCAGGCAAATTTATCTCCTTTATCGCCTCAAGAATCTCTCCGCGAAGTATATCCAATGGCATACCGTGCGGCACCGACTCTTCCGCCGCCGAAAATGCAGCATAATGAACCTCGTGACCTTGGGCAGTCCATTTAGCCATGGATGCGCCACAACCCCATTCCCCATCATCGGTATGCGGGCCTAATACCAAGTATTTTTTCTTCTTCAAACACATCTCCTTAAGAAGGATGCACAGAACTGATGCAGAGCAATCATGCCCCAAATGAAAAGCCTATGATTTGCCGATCCGTTCAGATGCTCTTCCCAAAGCCTCTTGGCGACTTTCATATCCAATAGATCGCTAAGAGGACTATTAAGGCCGAAGACTTGATCTGTAATCCACGGAGCCATGCCACGACGGAACCACGTTTCAAACGGAGGAGAAAAACCTTGCTTTCGTGCCGATGAAATTTCAGGAGGAACATATCCCGACAGAACCTCGCGCAAGATACGTTTACCATTCTTGAATGCGGGCATAGCAGCACTACCGCGGCCATAAACTGACGTTGAAACCTGTTCCGGGGATACGACTACTTTTTCAGCGTACGGTATCGACAATGAAAAATCTATGATCGTATTGTCAAGCAACGGCACTCTAACCTCTAGAGCATGTGCCATACTTGCTTTGTCTTCGGCCAGCAGAAGCCCGTGAAGAAACGTCTCCATCTCGAACAACAGGATGGCATCTCCACGCATATTCGAGCTTTTTAAGACACGTGCTTCACAGCCAGCCAGCTTTTCCCTAAAGCTATCAAAGGGGTCATACTGACATTGCCTGCTCATTGGAGCAGACAACGCCGTGTAATCCGCAGGGCTGAGCATTCTATTCCAAAAGCCGAAATACTGCTGATGGAACTGATCTCGACTCAATCCAGGCGCAGCGGCAGCATATCGCCATGGATAACCACCAAACAACTCATCACCACCCGTTCCTGACAGGCACACCTTAGTGAATTTCGAAGCCAATCGCGAAATTGAGTAGTTTGGAAAATTCGAACCAACTCGTGGTTCTTCGGCGTGCCAAGCCCAATCGTCCATCTGAGCAAGAAAATCATCTTCCTTCAGGACATGCTCATAGTGCTCGCTACCCACATGATAAGATAAAAGCTCAGCACGCAAACGTTCATCAAAAGCCTGCTCGGCCTCCGTGACACTTGACAGATCAAAACCGCACGTGAAGGTCATGATACGACCACGATGCTTAGCCGCCGATGCAGCGATAGCACAACTATCAATTCCTCCACTAAGAAAGGAATTTACAGGAACATCGGCATAGACCTGTGCGGCAACCGCCTTCTGCACGAGAGCGTCCAACTCCGAGCGCCGCTCTTGGCCTGATGCTTCGTTAACCAGAATATTGGCCTGCCAGAATTTTCTCGGATGTACTTCAACACTACCTGGTGCAATACGGGCGAGACAACCCGGCGGAAACAAGGTTACGCCACTAACCAGAGTCCGCTCGCCATAGTTATTTTGAAATGCAAGATATTCTGCAAGGCCCTCAGCATCAATGGCTGGAGTTTGCTCCAAATCCGCGGTTATACCTTTTATTTCAGAAGCAAACCTCAGACAGCTCGCCATTCTATGAAGATACAAAGGCTTTATGCCCAGTCGATCTCTAGCCAACAAAATGGACCCGTCAGTCGCGTCATATAACGCAAATGCAAACATTCCATTTAGGCGTTCGACGAATTCAGCACCCCAAAATTCATAGGCATTTAACAGAACCTCCGTATCCGACTGGGTGCGAAATCGAGCACCTAGACTTTCGAGTTCTGCTCTCAGCTCACGGAAATTGTATATCTCACCATTAAAAGCTATCGCACTGCGACCAGTAACGCTCAGCATGGGCTGAGTCGCATTGGTACTCAGATCAATGATCGCCAACCGCACATGCCCAAGTGCAATGCCTTTTGCAAAAGTTGAAACGTTGGCGCCGTCGGGCCCCCGATGCAAGAGCGCAGCATTCATCTTCTCCACTCGACGCTTTAAGACGGCATGGCTCGCTGAAAAGTCAATCAGGCCAGATAGCCCACACATTATGCCTTCTCCTTGCTCAGGCGAGCATACAAATCGAGCAGTCGCGGCTCCTCGTTCTCCCAAGTAAATTTGGAACGTGCCGCCATAACATTAGGGATGAATCTTTGTGGTCCACCTAGGTTGGGGTCGAACATTTCGGTCATCGCTTCGATATACGAATCGTCGTCCCGGAAAAACCTATAAACCCCCACATGGTAGATATCTATAGCTTCCTTGACATTGACCAATTCACTACTTGCAATAATAGGCAGACCTGCAACCATAAATTCAAACAATTTATTGGGCGAGGATATTTTCGCATTAAAATTGGTTGCTTGATAAGGCATCATGCCCACATCTGCAGATGCCAGCCAATTATTTACCTCATGCCATGGGATTTCGAAGACATAGTGCACGCGGTCATAGATTCCGAGTTCGCGTGTGAGCGCTTCGTAATAAGGAACGTCCTTGCGATAGGTAATAAAACCCACATGGATGAATTCGGGCATTTTCGCCATGGCGCGCAGCAAGTGATCAACGTTTCTCACAGGGTTGATACCCCCCTGGAAAACCATCAGCTGCACAGACTCATCAAGATTAAAGGTCTCGTGCCATAACCTCAGTTTGACCGCAGGATCGAAATTCTTCGGGCTTTCCGTCGCATTTGATAAAATCACTACATCACGCAGGAATGGGTATTCTTTGCGAAGCACTTCCTCACATTGATGATTGACCGCGATCGTGGCGTCTACATGTTCAATCAACTGCCGCTCAAGTTTAGCCAAGGTAGTTCGACGCTGTTCACTGGAAAAGAACTGCATCGGATAAAGCTCATGGGCGTCATACACCAGTCTAGCCTGCAATGCTTTGGCGATCTTTCTACCAAGCGGGAGATTTGGCAAATCATGAGCATGTATGATGCTTGGCCGCAAATCTTGGACAGCGAAATCAAATATCTCTTGTTGATATTCGTTCAGCCGCATATGATCTGCAACTGTTTCGGCATTTTGACCACGGGAACCATTCCACACCAGGAAATATGGCCATATATAACATGGCCGAATCAATAGGCCATATATCAACGGCTCCAAAACAGGCCCAAGAAGACGCTTGAGCCTAGGAGCCCTTCGACGAACCACTGCAGCCATTATTTCAGGACGAATAATCCCGTATATTAGGATTTGCAAATATCGAGGCAACCATGCAAACCACTTTCGCACGAAGAGCTCAACTCGCTCGTTGCCTGGAACTGTATTCCACCGCGTTATTTTCTCCCGGGCATGAATTTTCTTGTTGACCGTTCCGCGAGGAAACCGCAAAACTTCCATGCCGCGCTCAATTTCTTCATGAGGTTGCTTGCCATCCCATTGAGTGGCAAGGACCACGCGATAGCCGGCGCTTACCAGCGATTGGGCTTCTAGAACAATTCGCCGATCAATCATCATCGGCTCATGGTCCAGCATCAAAACAGTTTTGTTTTCAGACATTGTATCGATAACCGATTTTTCTATAAAAGATAAAATTACGCCACCGAATACAATTAGCCTGCAGCTGTATATGCTCGATAGTTGGCCAGCACTATTGAGGGATCACCATCCTCAATTAGTTTCCCTTTTTCCAACCATAGCAATCGATTACACCACTCCGTAAGCACCTGCTCAGAATGGGAAGCAATCACCAATATGCGCGATGACCGAATCAGTTCCTGCATTTTATGCAGAGCCTTGGACACAAACCGAGCATCCCCAGCCGAGAGCCATTCATCCATGACTAAGATTTCCGGTTCAATCGACGTCGCTATGGAGAATGCGAGACGCATCGACATACCGGCAGAATAGGTTTTTATGGGCCGACGTAGCGCATCACCCAACTCCGAGAACTTAGCAATTAGCTGGACTTTTTCAGCCATTTGAGATTGCGGCACGCCCAGCAACATGCACCGGATTTGTATATTCTCAAAGCCCGAGGCTTCCGCATCCATTCCAAGGCCGGGATCAAAAATGGCGTTCACCGTTCCGGACACCTCTAGATTACCCGATGTCGGATATAACACCCCAGCCAGAGTTCGAAGCAATGTTGTTTTGCCAGATCCATTCGTACCAATAAGGCCGACACGCTCTCCTTCCTTAATTTCTAGGTTGAAATTATCGAGAGCGTGTACGGTCGTTTCGGGGGGCGCCACACGGCCACCCACACGAAAATTTCGAATGATTCGACCTCGGAGGCTATAAGCTTCTGGATCACGAAATGGATACGCGATCGATAGATTTATCAATTTAATAAAATTACTCATAACCAATAAACTAATCGACGACGATAGGAAGAGAGAAGAACCACGGCAAGAATGCAGCCGACAGCAGCCATCACTGATGTCACCAAAACGTGGAGTGACCACAGCGGGACGATTCCCTCTACGAGTGGGGACCGCACCACCTCAAGCAAATGATAAAAGGGATTCAACAAGGCAATTTGTGCTTTATCACCCAATGCCTTCGCAGGCCAAATTACCGGCGTCACAAAGAACATAACTTGGAAAATAGTTGCAATTAGAATGGGAAGATCGCGAATACGAACTGATATCAAACCAAGCACAACACCCATCCAGAACAGGTTGATACTAGTCAGCACCATACCCGCCAAGGCAGCCATCATCGCCGCAAAACTTATCGGTGAAAAAAGTGCCAGCACTATGATTAGCACAACAGAGTGATGAAGAAATATGACGATATAACGCCACAACAGCCGCACAGGATAAATAGCGAAGGGCAGGCGAAGCTGATTTATGAAGCCTTCGTTTTGTATGAAGACGGAACAGGCCTCACCAACGTAACCCGTAATAAACGACCAAAGCACATAGCCGGACGCAACATACGGCATATAGGTCTTCAAATCCTGCTTGAATAGGTACGCATAAACGAGCCCAGTGGCAAGTATACTAATACCCATTGTCATGGTGACCCAGAAGGGCCCCAGAATGGAGCGGCGATATTTTTGGCGTATATCTAACCAACCCCAGAATATCCATAAGCGGTTCAACCGCATGGTTTCAGCTATATCAGCCAAACCTATAGAGAGCTTCATTTTAAATATCTCACGTCTTCTTGCTCACCAACCAGACTGGCACAAGCCTTTCCAGTCAAAAATAAGTACAGCATCCCTTTAGACTAGCGCCAGAACATTATCTGAAAAAATATTATTATAATGTCAAGTGGTTTCAGATAATTCTGCCCAGCCACAAGCCATTAAAATATGAAAAAATAAGAATGACAGGCATTAATTTCTGCGGATGCATATTAGTGCGACCCGCGCCTTATATACGGCAGCACCCGCCCCGCGAGCACAACGCAGCAGCATTGTAACGTGAGTTCAGACTTGCGACCATCAAATATGTAACCCAGCGAAAACAATCTCATTTTTTATTTTACTTATGTGGCTCAAGTACGCAAAGGCTTTGCAGTTTTCACCCACATAGCTGAATAGACTTTCAACCCAACAGTTCATCAGTATTATCATTAAGGAACACCAGCCGGCTTTTACTATAAATTAAATATCTTCAATTCCAAGCATGTTGTATATGTTTGGCTTCTGGACCGATTTGGGTTCACAATGTTTTCTCACTTAGCTGAATCTAGGAGACAACCATGCGCATAGCCGATGCCCAGTGGATTCCTTCTACCCAGCACCAGACTTGGGATGCGTTGACCGATCCCTCCGTGCTACAACGGTGCATTCCAGGCTGCGTCGGCGTCACCCAGCGCAGCCCAACCGAGTACGCCGTCACCCTGCGGGCCAAGATCGCTGGCCTGGACACCGACTACGAAGGCGAGATCCTGCTCTCGGACGTCGATCCTCCCAATAGCTGCACCCTGGTGTTCGAAGGCAAGGGCCGCGCCGCCTGCCTGGCCATAGGCACCGCCCAGGTCAATCTGTCGACAAAAGACGAAGGCACCCGGCTCGCCTACACGGTCGCCGGGATGACAGGCGGCAAGCTGGCCGAGTGTGGCGAAGGATTGGTCCTCAAGGCAGGGGAGAAGATCATCGACAAATTCTTCACTGCCTTCATCGACCACATGGCTGCCCAGCCACGCCTGGCGCCGCCACCGCCACCGCCGGAACCCGAGCCGCGGGGGTTGTCGAACTCCCGCTGGTCGTGGGCGTTGGTCGTGCTGGTGATCGCAGTGTTCTGGAGCTATCACGCGTTCTATAAGTAAAAACCCGTGGGGCCGGTGATATCCTTGGCGGCATGACCGCCCCGTCCCCTCCGCCGCCCCCGTCAGAACCCGCCCATTCCCGCCGCGACCTGCTGATGGGTATGGCCGGGGTGGCAGCCACCGTGGTGTTGGCGGCCTTCGATTCCACCATCATCAGCACCACCCTGCCCCGGGTGGCCGAGGCCCTGAACGGCATGGCGCTGTATGCGTGGGTGGGCACCGGCTACCTGCTGGCCACCGCCGCCTCCATCATGATCTTCGGCCGCCTCGGGGACATGTTCGGGCGCAAGCCGCTGATGCTGGTCTCCGTGCTGATCATCGCGCTCGGTTCGATCGCCTGCGGCCTGTCCCAGAGCATGGGGCAGCTGATCCTCTTTCGCACATTGCAGGGCATCGGCGGCGGCATGATGATCGCCACGGCCTTTGCGGCCCCGGCCGACCTGTTTCCGGACGCCAAGCAGCGGGTGAAGTGGATGGCGTTGGTCTCGGCCGCCTTCGCCATGGCCAGCGGCGTCGGCCCGGTGCTGGGCGGCGCCGCGACCCAGGCGCTGGGCTGGCGCGCCGCTTTTTTCATTTCCCCCATTGCCGCCGCGGTGGCGCTGTTCCTGTTGGCCCGGTACTTCCCCCGCATCCGGCCCGTCCACACCGGCGAGCGGCGGATCGACTGGGTTGGCGCCGTGCTGCTGGTGTTGGCGGTGGGCGCGCCCCTGGCGGCGCTGGAACTGGGTTTCGCCAAGGGCGAGCACGCCCATCCCACCATGGGCCTGACGCTGGCGGCGGCCGGCATCGCCGCCATTGCCCTGCTGATCCCGATCGAGCGTCGCGTTGCCTCGCCGATCTTTCCCCTGCGTGTGCTGGCCGGCCGCGAACCGCAGCTGCTGAACCTGGCCGCCATGACCGTCGGCGCCGTGATGTTCGTGCTGATCTTCTACAGCCCCCTGCTGTTGCAGCAGGTGCTGGGCTATACCCCGAGCGAGGCCGGCCTGCTGCTGACCCCGCTGGTGGCCGCGATCTCGGTGGGCAGCATCATCAATGGCCGGCTGTTTCCCCGGCAGACGGAACCGCAGCGCCTGATGGTGTTCGGCGCCGGCCTGCTGGCCGTGGGCACGCTGATGGTGCTGCTGATTTCGCCGGGGACGTCGGCCTGGTGGATCCTGGCCGCGTTCTTCGTCAATGGCTGTGCGCTGGGCTTCCTGCTGCCCAACCTGACGCTGTTCATGCAGATGCTGAGCGAGCGCCGCGACGTGGGCGTGGCCTCCGCTCTGGTACAGACCACCCGCGCCATCGGCAGCGCGCTGGGCACCGCGGTGGTAGGCATCCTCATTTCGCACGGCACGATACTAAACGGAGTGCGCACGGGGCTGGTGCTGTGTATTGTCCTGTGCCTGACCTGTGCGGTGCTGGCGCATCGGGTCAAGATGAAAAACCTGGCCACCAACCGGGCTCAATCCTGATTCACTGCCGATCATGCGTCGCCGCGACCTGCTGGACCTTCTGCTCCTGGCCGCCGTCTGGGGCGGCTCCTTCCTGTTCATGCGCCTGGCCGTGGGCGAATTCGGGCCGGTCGCGCTGATCGAATTGCGCGTCGGCCTGGCCGCCTTGTTTCTGCTGCCGGCCGCGCTGTGGAATGGGAAGCTGCCCATCATCGCCAAACACTGGAAGGCCATACTGGTGGTGGGTATTTTCAACGCCGCGCTGCCATTCCTGCTATACGCCTACGCCGCCCAGTCGCTGGGTGCCGGGTTTCTGTCCGTGGCCAACGCGGTGACGCCGGTGTGGGGCGCGGTGGTCGGCTGGCTGTGGCTCAAGGACCGGCTGCCCCGGTCGCGTTCGCTGGGCCTGGCGATCGGCCTGCTGGGCATCGTCGTGCTGGTATGGGACAAGCTCGACTTCCGGGCCGGCGGCACAGGCCCGGCCGTGCTGGCGGCCGTATCGGCCCCGATTTTCTACGGCATCGCGGCCAATTGGACCAAGCGCTTCCTGACTGGCGTGGATGCGCTGTCCAACGCCACCGGCAGCATGCTTGCCGCTTCCCTGGCCCTGCTGCCGCTGGCGTTGGCCACCTGGCCCGAGGCGCCAGTATCGGCCGGGGCCTGGGGCGCCACCGTCCTGCTGGCCGTTATCTGCACCGGGGCGGCGTACATCATCTTCTTCCGGCTGATCGCCAATGTCGGGCCGACCGGTGCGGTCAGCGTCACATTCCTGGTGCCGGTCTTCGGGGTCGTGTGGGGCGCCTGGTTCCTGGATGAGGCCATCACCGCGTCCATCCTGATTGGCGCCGGCATCATCCTGGTGGGAACGGCGCTGGCGCTCGGGCTGGTTGGCGGCAAGCGCCGCGCCACGGCCGGCTGACAGACCAAATCGTGTCCGCGGTCAATCCGCCAGCCGTAGCTGCCGCTGCGCCTGGCAAGCGGCATCGGCGCTCGCTGGCGCTCTCAAAGGCTTAAGCAGCCACTGACGGCTTGCGCTGCCGCGCGCACCGAAACCCGCCGGCACAACGATCTCACTCGTAGCAGCATAATCCGATTTCTGGACAGCGCCGAAATGTCCCACCATTGATTCTGGCATCGAATAAGGAGTACCAGGCTCGATCAACAACCAGGCTCGCGCCAGTACATCGCAAGATACGGCATCCAACGCTCGTTGAACAAATGCGTTGCTGCCAGGATACCCCCCAATCAACCAGGGAAGTCCAACCGCATTGGCGCCCAGGATATACAGCGAACCTGGCGAACGCCCGGACAGGTCAATCATCGGTTGCCCCGAGGTAAATCCCGCAAGCCTCGCGGCATCCTGCAGCTCCTTGGTGTAGGTCGCGGCCTGTTCCGACATCAGCAAGCGCGATCCTGCGGCACCCACAGTTACGCTGTGCGAGTAGGACCACAGCGGTGGCGACTGACGGTAAGGAGTAGCCATAGCGTTATGAAGCAACATCGCGGTCACTATTTGAGCCGCGACGCCCGCAGGCATCACGTATGTCCAGGCTGGCAGGCAGGTCCTGGGCCACACCCCCATACCTGCTGCCGCGAGCACCCAAAAATAAGCCGCGCCCGGCATGGTGCTCCAATAATTGTTATTGGTGCCAAATACATAGGCTACCGGCACAAGCAGGCAGATCAGCACATTGACAACTGCACCGCTGCGCGCAGGAACCCGCTCCGATGCCAAGCGCACCCTCATCCAAAGGCATGCCGCGATAGTGCCTGGCACAGTGGCAAACAACAACATGCCTCCCAAATCACCAAATGACGGCATTTCCACGATGCGCAAGGCGATCAGCAAGACTACGACCGTACTGACAACAATCAGCAGAGCTCCAGCCGCGCGCACAACGAAGCTTCCGCCGGTCAGTAGTGCGGCCGTGAATGCGATCAAGAGAGCCAGTACAGCAACGGCATTTACTAGCAACGGCGAGGGTGCCCACGGGTCCAACCGGAACATCTGCGCCAAACCGTGCCCGGCACCCATGAGGGCAGTTGCATCTAGGCCAAGCCGGATGCGTTGCAAGAACCCCAACACCGATCCATCGATGCTGAAGGCAGTAGCAAGCGCGAGTCCGACAAGAAAAGCGAAGCACACCAGAATACCGCGCATACGCAACTTTCCGGCAAGCAGGAGGTATGGTACCGAGAGGATCCCCAACGCAAACGCAGTGGTTGGCTTCGCCAGGAATGCCAGCCAACCACCAATCGCAAGGATCAACCAACCCACCACGCCCGATGCGGGTTTTCGCGGTATCAGGCACAGCCCGATGACTGCAAGCAGACACGACTGAAAGGCGAGCGTGTTGTAGTTGGGCGTGGGCAGCCATACCTGAAATATGGCTAGGCTACTGCTGGCGAATACACCGCCCAGAGCCCATGCTTGCCCAAGCGTCGGGGGTTCCGCATACGCCTCCCGCAGATAGATGCTGCCAGCCACCCACGCCAAACCGAAAGTCAGGAGGATGTTCGCAATACGCAACTCGGCAATGTCCCCACCAAGCAACACGTCAAGCGGATGATAGGCAAATCCGAATTGCGACACAGACGCAACGTACTCATAAGGGGTGCCGGTCCATATTAGATAAAAGCTCTCGTCGGTGATATCCAAGCCGAAACCTGCATAGCAGACGGCAAAGGCCAACAGAACTAGCGAGCCGCATACACCGGCGCCAATGGAGATTCGCGAGATAAGAGGCATTTGGTTCGAATTGGTCACGCGCCAGCAAGAGGGGGCCTAAGCGAAGGTTTCCGCCTGATCCATCGACAAACCCGCGCGATCTTTATCCGACAGGATGGGCGCGGAGTCCAGCGGCCAGGCTATGTTCAGCGTGGAATCGTCCCAACGCATGCAACGCTCGCACGAAGGCGCATAGTACTCCGTGGATTTGTACAGCGAGCACGCGGATTCCGAGAGCACCAGAAATCCGTGCGCAAAACCTTCAGGTACCCATAATTGCCGATGATTATCAGCAGAGAGAGTCGCGCCGACCCATTTGCCAAACGTGGATGAGCTGCGCCTGAGATCCACTGCCACATCGAACACCACGCCGTTGATAACACTGACCAGCTTGCCCTGGGGTTTCAACAGTTGATAGTGCAGACCTCTGAGCACATTACACCGAGATCTTGACACGTTGTCCTGCACAAATCGAAGCGGCCGACCAATGGCGTCCTCGTACCGCTGTTGCTGATAGCTTTCCATGAACTCCCCCCTGGCATCGACGAACACATCCGGCTCGATCAGCAGTACATCGGGAATGGACAGCGGCGTAATCTTCATGGCTGTGGACTCAATCGCAATACATCATCAGGCATAGGGCAACGAGCAGGCTAACGCCCGTATTGCCTTTTCACCCAAGACTTGTGATAGGACCCGTCAACAATCTCCGACACCCATGCCGAGTTGGCGATATACCAATTCACCGTCTTGCGCAGCCCTGTTTCAAAGGTCTCTACAGGGTGCCAGCCTAATTCACGAGCAAGCTTGCCTGCGTCGATCGCATAACGACGGTCATGCCCCGGGCGGTCCGGAACAAACGTCATTTGGGCCTGATAGGACGCGCCATTTTTCTTTGGGCACAACTCATCCAGAAGTATGCAGATCTGACGTACGACATCAATGTTGGTCTGTTCGTTGCAACCACCGATGTTGTAGGTTTCGCCGACCCTCCCGTGCTCCAAGACCTGACGCAGCCCGCTGCAGTGATCTCCCACGTAAAGCCAATCACGGATCTGTTGCCCGTCGCCGTAGAGAGGTAGCGGACGACCAGCCAACGCGTTGTGAATGATCAACGGAATGAGCTTCTCGGGAAACTGGAAAGGTCCATAGTTGTTCGAGCAATTGGTAGTCAATACCGGCAACCCGTAAGTGTGATGATAGGCCCGAACCAGATGATCGCTGGCTGCTTTGCTCGCCGCATAAGGACTGTTCGGCTGGTACTGGTTAAGCTCGGAGAAAGCCGCATCGCCAGCATCCAGCGAGCCATACACTTCATCCGTCGACACATGCAGGAACCGGAACGCCTCACTGGCCGTGCCGGTGAGGCTGTTCCAGTAGCCAAGGACAGCCTGCAAGAGATGGAACGTGCCCACGATATTCGTCTGGATGAACTCGCCCGGGCCATGAATTGAACGATCCACGTGAGACTCCGCCGCCAAATGAAGCACCGCACGTGGGTTGAAGCGAGCAAGTAATTCTGCAGCCAGGTTGCTGTCGGCGATGTCGCCCACTATCAATTCATGGCGATCATCGTTTTCAAGCTTGGCCAGATTGCGCGGATTGCCAGCATAGGTGAGCTTATCCAGCGTCACGACCGCCTCGTCATGATGCTCAAGCCAATCCAGAACGAAGTTCGACCCAATGAACCCCGCCCCTCCAGTTACGAGAATGGTCATGCCAAATTTGCCTATTGAACGCCACCCGGGGAGAGCGGCAAGGTAGCTATTGATTTTACCCCCTCGATGAAGAACCGCTCAGCAGCATCGGGCGTGTCACGCGGGACTCAAGGTGACGTCGAAACAACTTTTAGGGAGCAAGTCAAAAAGGTAGAATCGCGCAGCGGCCAAGTCCGCAGTTTTTCCGGCGCTCAATCGTTCTCCGCCGGGTACACGTTTCCCGTTTAGGAGCAATTGTTGTGTGGAAAGGCATCATTCTGGCGGGTGGCAGAGGCACGCGACTGTATCCGATGACTCGCAGCATCAGCAAACAGCTGCTGCCTGTCTTCGACAAGCCGATGATCTACTATCCGCTCTCGGTCCTCATGCTGGCGGGTATTCGGGACATCATGATCATCTCCACACCCGAAGACCTCTCCCGTTTCCAAGACTTGCTGGGCGATGGCTCGCCACTGGGAATCCGGCTGTCTTATGCGGAACAGGATCAACCGCGAGGCCTGGCTGATGCGTTCCTGGTAGGCGAAAAGTTTATCGGCGACGACCCAGTCTCACTCATCCTCGGCGACAATATTTTCTATGGCGTGGGTCTCTCCACCTCACTGGAACGCGCCACTAAGCGCGAACAGGGTGCCACCATTTTCAGCTACGAAGTTCTGGATCCACGCGCCTTTGGTGTTGTTGAATTCGATCAGAACGGCAAGGCATTCAATATCGAGGAAAAGCCCCAGAGCCCGCGCTCCAACCATGCAGTGACCGGCCTGTACTTTTACGACAACAGCGTCGTCGAATATGCACGCAAGCTTAAGCCCTCGGTACGCGGAGAAATCGAGGTCACCGATCTGAACCGTATGTACCTGCAGCAACAACAACTTCACGTTGAACGCCTGGGGCGCGGCTTCGCTTGGCTCGATACCGGTACCGCCGACGGCTTACTGGACGCCGCCAACTTGGTCGCCACTGTCGAGCGGCGCCAAGGCATGAAAATCGCCTGTCTGGAGGAAGTCGCATGGCGGCAGCGGTGGATTACCACGGCAGATCTCCTGGATCTGGCTGATCGCTATGGAAAAAATAACTATGCCGAGTATCTGCACCGCCTTTCCCAGGAAGTGAAATGACCAAAGTCTCCGCCTACGCCATGCTGGCGGGCATGATTGTATTGTCTGCCCTGTCTGTCTTGGTCTTCAGGCTGCAGATCACTCGAATGGGATCCCCCCCAGCCGAATTGATCGGCAAGTTGCTTTTCGTCGTACAGGCGCTGCTGACACCATTGGCGGTTGCCGCGATGGCGAGTTTTGGCGTTGCCTTCGTCTTCTGGACATTGGCCAGCACCAAACTGCCTCTTTCGGTAGCCTACCCCTTAACCAGCTTGATATATCCTCTGGTTCTGATCGGCTCCCATTTCCTATTCGGTGAACCGCTAGGCCCCTACCGCATAGCCGGAACCCTGATAATCGTGATCGGCCTCGCCGTAAGCAATTGGGGGAGCCTGACTTGAATCCAATACCGTTCAATCGTTCGCCCATTACCGGCGTTGAAATCGAATATATCAAACATGTCATCGAAAGCCGCCATCTCACCGGTGATGGCGTATTTACCAAGCGTTGTCATGCGTGGCTTGAATCAAATCTGCAGTCGCCAAAGGCCCTTCTGACCCATTCCTGCACCGCGTCGCTGGAAATGGCAGCCCTGCTTTGCGAGATCGAGCCCGGCGATGAAGTGATCATGCCCTCGTTTACCTTCGTGAGCACGGCCAATGCATTTGCTTTACGCGGCGCCACGGCAGTCTTTGTCGATATCGATCCCGGCACGCAGAATCTGGATGCATCGCTCATTGAGCCTGCACTGACAAACCGGACAAAAGCGATCGTTCCGGTTCATTACGCGGGCATATCCTGCGACATGGATGCGATCGGCTCGATCGCCCGACGCCATGACTTGAAAATAGTGGAAGATGCCGCGCAAGGATTGGGATCCACATGGCGCGGCAAAGCTCTTGGCACACTGGGCGACTACGGCGCACTGAGCTTCCACGGCACCAAGAACATCGTTTCGGGTGAAGGCGGAGCTTTGCTCGTACGGGAGCCTGAACGCGGAGAACGCGCCGAGATCATTCGTGAAAAGGGTACCGATAGGTCGAGATTCATCCGAGGCGAGGTCGACAAATACACGTGGCAGGAACTTGGGTCGTCTTATCTCCCCAGCGAACTGATCGCCGCGTTCCTATACGCCCAACTGGAAGCCTCCCCCAAGATCACTGAACGACGCGTCGCTGCCTGGACCCGGTATCACGAGGGCCTGCAATCGCTCGAGTCCGCCGGTCGCCTTCGTCGACCTATCGTGCCGAAACATGCCGTACACAATGGCCACATCTACTATGTGCTGCTGCCTGACGAAGCAGCCAAGCAACGTGTCCATCAAGCCTTGGCCGACTGCGGCATCCAATCGAGCAGCCACTATGTCTCGCTGCACGAATCACCCGCTGGCAAGCGTTACGGACGCGTGGCCAGTGATATGACGGTCACCAGCCAGACCGTCAAAACCCTCCTACGCCTGCCAATGTACGCAGACCTGACCTGGGAGCAGCAGGAGCGAGTGATCAAGGGTATTGCAGATAGCTGCTAGAGCCGCGTAAATATCGTCTGATCGCGCAGCATCAGCCTGATTTGAATCGCTTTCGGCCCGTGCCAGGCACCGTTATGAAATTATCCATTGTCGCCACTCTTTATCGATCTGCACCGCACCTTCAAGAGTTCCATCGTCGCGCGTCGGCCGCAGCAAGATCGCTGGTCGGCGACGACTACGAAATCATTCTTGTTAACGACGGGTCTCCTGACCATAGCCTGGAGTTGGCGATTGCGTTGACTCGAGAAGACTCCCATGCGACGGTGGTCGACCTATCGAGGAATTTTGGCCACCACAAGGCGATGATGACTGGCCTTGCCCATGCCCGTGGTGAACGCATATTCCTGATCGACAGCGACCTTGAAGAGGAACCTGAATGCCTACTTGAGTTTGCGGCGAAAATGCATGCGGAAAATGCCGATGTCGTATTCGGTGTTCAACAGCATAGACGTGGCGGCTGGGTAGAAAAATATAGCGGCCTGATTTTCTATCACCTGTTCCGCATGCTGACTGGAGTTCGCCAGCCCGATAACATCGTGACAGCGCGATTGATGACCTGGAGATACACACGAGCGCTGCTTCGGCATCGCGAGCGGGAGGTGAACATAGGAGGCCTATGGCATATCACCGGATTCAAGCAATACGCGCAACCTATCACGAAGCATTCAACCAGCCAGACGACGTATACGTTGCGGCGTAAGATCTCTCACTTCGTCAACGCAATCACATCGTTCAGCAATGCCCCGCTGGTGTGGATCTTCTACATCGGCGCATCGATTTCCGCCGCTGCAAGTGCGTATACCGCATACCTCGTCCTGAACTATTGGCTGCTGTCCAAGCCCGTAAGCGGATATACGTCAATCATGGCCTCAATTTGGCTATTGGGTGGCCTGATCATCTCGTTCATCGGTGTCATCGGTATCTACCTGGCGAAGATCTACTCCGAGACCAAGCGCAGGCCCTATACAATCGTGCGGCAAATCTATCGAACTGGTGATATCCAGACGGACGAAGCGATCCGTGAAGATAGCGAGTGCAGAGTCTCGGACCACGCGTCTTGAGGCCCCCAGTCGATCTTACATTTCCGACGGCTATGCATAAATCCCAAGAACCCTCCCCGTCCTATGGCATCCTGGAGCGCGCCGTTTCGGCTGATGCCGTGCAGTCTGCAGTCGAGCAGATTGACCACCTTGGTTATGCCGTACTGGATTCCGGTTTTTCCAAAGAGCAGATAGACGAGTTCCGCAGCATCTTTGACACCACTCATAGCCAATATGTAGCGATTCACGGGGAAGATCGTTTGCGTCAGCTGGATGAGTTCTACGGCATTCGGCTGCCCCTGGCCATTGAAGCGAAGTTCCTAAAGCTGGCTCAAACTCCCGTCGTTCTGAACACGATCCGCGGACTGCTCCAGGGAAAATTCATTTTGAGCCAGCAAAACGGCATCATCAATCCGCCCGGAGAAAAATACAATCAAGCCGCATGGCATCGCGATCTCCCATATCAGCATTTCGTGTCCTCCCGCCCGATTGCCATTAATGCTCTTTACTGTGTGGATGATTTCACCCTGGAAAACGGCGCCACGTACGTCTTGCCAGCCAGTCACAAACGCGAGGCATTCCCGTCAGAAGCTTTCGTGAATAGCAACGCAGTTCAGGTGCAGGCGTCTGCGGGCTCATTCATCGTGCTCGATTGCATGTGCTTCCATCGCGGGGGATTCAACCAGAGCTCATATAAGCGGCGAGCGGTAAATCACCTTTACACCATTCCATTGATCCGTCAGCAAATCGATCTGGCCGAGGCGTTACGAGATGCTCCCCTTGCACCAGAAGATCGGGACTTCCTTGGAATGCAATACACCACACCAAAGAACGTAGCCGCGTACCTTGACACGCGCAGCTCGAAAACCTATTGATCACGAATATTGCCATGACCTATGTCTGCCCCATCACGCACGAGCCGCTCACCAAGAGCCACGAAGGCCTACGCACAGCGTCAGGCAGCACGTACCCCCTGATTGAGAACAACATAGTCGACTTCATAGCCGGGGCCCCCAGGGCTACTGTCAATGAAAGTGTGCATGCGATGTACCAATCTGCCCATGCGGGGGAAATCTATCGCAATTTCCTGGACTGGCTATTTGCCAGCTTTGGGCAGGACGAAGAAGAGTTTCGGAAGCAACTGATCTCCCGCCTACGGCTCAAGAGCGGCGACACCGTACTGGTTACCGGCTGTGGACTGGGCGAAGACCTGTTTCCAATCGCCCACGCCATTGGTCAGTCCGGCCGTCTGTACGCGCAGGATTTGTCCAAGACCATGGTGTTGCATGCCAGTGCGAATTTCGCGAAACAATGCGACATCCTGATCCCGGAATTTTCCGTAGGCGATGCGTTGTCCCTGCCATTTCCCACCGGCACATTTGACGCAGTTTTTCATTTCGGCGGCATCAACCAGTTTGGCGACATGACAGGGGCTATTTCGGAGATGGCACGAGTCACCCGGGTCGGAGGCAGGGTCACGTTCGGTGACGAGGGCGTCGCTCCTTGGTTGCGTACCTCCGAATACGCCAAGGTTGCGATCAACAACATCCCCTTATGGGCAAGCCCGCTACCGCTGGAGCATCTTCCCCATCAAAGTCAGGATGTGCACTGCGCTTGGGTACTGGGCAATTGCTTTTACGTGATTGATTTCGCCGTCTCTGCGCAGGGCCCCACAATGAACATCGACGTACCGCACAAGGGACGCCGAGGCGGCACCGCGCGCACGCGCTATTACGGGCAGTTGGAGGGGGTCTCTCCGGAAACGCGTAGTAAGGTAGTTGACGCCGCAGCACGAGAGGGTATCAGCGTACATGAGTGGCTGGAGCGCAGGCTCGCCGAGGTTCCGCCCCAGCAGTGACGGTCAGGATCGTACAATCACAGATGTCCAACACAAACGACTTATCGGCCAAGCCCCCTAGGCCGTGGAAGAAGCTCGGCCGCATCTACGACGCACCAGCCTTGCATCCCAAACTGGCCAGTCATGCCGCTAATCCCCTTCCCGTTCTCATCAAAGACGACGTTTTCCGGATTTATTTCAGCGGACGCGATTCAGAAAATCGTTCATCGGTCGGGTTTGTCGATATCGACATTTGCAAGCAGTTGGTACTGCGTGCCTCAGATGAGCCCGTTTTCGCACACGGCCCGGACGGAAGTTTCTATTCTCATGGCGTCAGCATTGGCAACTGCTATGAGGTAGCCGGTCAGCGCTACATGCTATTCATGGGCTGGCGGATGCCAGCCGAAGGCCATTGGTATGGTGAAATCGGCCGCTTGCGCGTAGCCCAGGACTATTCGCTGGAGCTGGATCGTGTAACCCCGCTCATGCCGCTTGATTCACAAGACTCCATCAGCCTGTCCTATCCCTGGGTACAGGAGGAATCAGGGCTGTATCACATGTGGTACGGCTCTACGCTGACTTGGCAAACTCCTACTGGTGGCATGCTGCATACGCTGAACTACGCCACTTCGCATGACGGTAGCCATTGGACCCGCAACGGACTCTCCGTGCCATATGAAATCGGCGTTGCGCAGGCATTTTCGCGCCCGACCGTGTTGGGCAACTGCCGCGACGGATACGAGATGTGGTTCTCCTATCGGGACGATATCGGAATGAAGTACCGCATTGGCTATGCCACCAGCCAATCCGGAGAAAGGTGGAACTTGGCACTGGATGCCGCGGGCATCACCGTGTCTGCAACTGGCTGGGATCACGAGATGATTGAATACCCCTATGTGTTCCAGCACAAAGGCCAGACCTACATGCTTTACTGCGGCAATGGCTATGGAAAATCTGGTTTCGGTCTCGCAATTCGCGATGATTCGTGATGTCAACGCCATGCGTGTCCGATAGGCCGAATTTGATGGAAACCCGATGATCGACTGCCGAAACTGTAGACAACCATACGATTCAGAGCTACGAGCGTGCCCGAATTGTGGCTTCGCACCCTTGCAGGTGTCCGGCATGGATGCTTGGTCTCCCGACCTCATGAATGAAGGGGGCGGGTTCAAAGCCGAGTATTTCGAAACGCTGGCTCAACTCGAAGCGAATAATTTTTGGTTCCGAGGCCGCAATGCGTTCATCGTACATGCATTGAACGCATATTTTCCGAACATGAGCCGCTACATGGAAATTGGTTGCGGTACCGGCTTCGTCTTATCGGGTGTCGCTCAAGCATTTCCCGCAGCAAAACTTTGCGGCAGCGAGATATTCTGTGCGGGACTTGAATTTGCTCAACGCCGCGTACCAGCCGCTCGTTTCATGCAGATGGACGCCCGCAACATGCCGTTCACCGATGAGTTTGACGTCATCGGCGCTTACGACGTCCTCGAGCACATCCCCGAGGACGAACAAGTACTTACCGAAATACGCCGGGCACTCGTACCCGGCGGTGGGCTGATACTCACGGTACCGCAGCACCCTTGGCTATGGAGTGAGGCGGATGCATATGCATGCCATGTTCGGCGCTACACTGCCGACGAACTTCATAAGAAGGTCACCCGGGCGGGCTTCGAGATTGTCCGTAGCACGTCTTTCGTCTCGCTCCTGCTGCCCGTCATGCTGGCGGCGCGACGCAAGGCACGTGGCCCGGCCGAATTCGATCCTCAGAAAGAGCTGCGGCTCCCCAAATGGCTAGACAAGATTTTTGAAACTACGCTGCGGGTGGAGCTTGCGATGATCCGGGCGAGACTCTCGCTTCCCGTGGGCGGATCACGGGTACTGGTCGCACGAAAAACAAGTCACTAGGCCGCGACGTCAGATGCGCTTCAAGCGCGAACTTGGCACACGTGACCGCTCAGCGGTAGTGGCTGCATACACACCTTCGGGAGCAGCATCGGCCAACAATGTCACTGCGGCCCCGATAACACAGTTTTCCCCGACGGTGATGTGATCGCGTAGCGTCGCATTCACACCGATGAAGCAGCGTTCGCCGATACTTACCCCTCCCGAGACCACAACGTGCGACGCAAGAAAGCAATGCGAGCCAACTGAGGAGTGGTGGCCAATGTGGTTGCCGCTCCAGAGCGTAACATTGTCGCCTATGGCCACGAACGGTTGGATCGTGTTGTCCTCCAGGATGAAGCAATTCTGCCCGGGAGGTTGCTTGGAAAGATACGTGCAGCGGGAACTCACGTAGCTCGCCAGAGTGTAGCCAAGGCCTTGTGCGGCCAGGAACTTGGCCTTACGCAATTGATTGAGACCCGAATAGCTCAAAGCAACGAACATTTCGTACGAATCAGGCGGATAGGCCCACGTGACCTCATCGAATGCAATGACGGGCAGGCCACAGAACCTCCCATCTCCGAGGTACTCGCGATCCACGGTAAACGCGACAACCTGTCTTTCGGCATCTTCCAAAAAATAGAAATGAGCCAACTCGGCGATATCTCCTGTGCCGAAGATCACAATTGGCTTCATATCATGTCCTCACGATGATGGTGAATTCGTACAGATCATAGTCGTGCAATAACGCGACATTCTTCGAATAAATTCGCTTGCATCGATCAAACCAATAGCAGGGGTCCGCATAGTATAAATTTTCGCGCTTCTTATCTTCGTCTGCATATGACGTCAGACAGTTGAATGCGAAACCCCGCCGGCTTGAAGCCGCCAGGCTATCGACACATGTCTCTACGTACTCCCGCCAATCAGCGTCGGAGCGATTGAGCTTCACATTGAATATCCCGCTGGCAACGCAATAATCTGAAATCTGATCCGGTTGGGCTCCTTGCGTGAACCGGGCATTGGCAGGGGCACCCACCTTTGCTGCCGCAATCATTTCAGCGCTTATATCGCAGCCCAAATATTCAAAATTCTCGAAATTCTGGCCCAAATAGTGCAGCAAGGCACCATAACCGCAACCGATATCCGCAACGGAAAATGCCTTCCGAGGCAAGATTTTCGCCAATTGAGCAAACCTGAGAGTCTGCCCCTCTTCCCCATTCCAATCTACCCCACGCGGAGTTGCCCCATGTTCTCTCAATTTTGTCGCGTAGTAACCAGCGACCTCACTCAACAGGATGTCATTATTTTCATTCATAAAGCCTCTCCTTGCCTAGCTCGCCCACTACCATCCCGCGCAGAATCTTAGGAGGCACATTGAATGAAATAGTCACGCGCCTCAGACCCTTTCATCAATATAAGATCCAATATCGTCACATCATGCCTGAAGCCACCGTGTAATTGCGGATATTCAGGATAATTCAAATACGACATCCACTCCACGCCAATTCCCTTGCTATTGAACAAGGCAGTGTCCAGATAAGACTTCGCGGCTGGGCCAGAAATATAAATATCTGCCTTCAACCGGGTGCATAGCTCAATCAAACGGTCCGTTGGACTTAAAGCATCCAATTGTTCGAAAGACAGAAGATCATAGGAGGCATGCAGTGGGGTGCTGATGCCAAGATATTCATTGATTCCCTCAATGAATATCCGATTTATTACTGACAATTTGGTTTCCTGGCCAGCATTCTCATATAGGCGTGCCAACCAAGGTTTCAATTCGCCCATGAATGGCGCCCGAGCGTAGGCAAGCTGTAGTGTCTTCCAGTGCTTATCGGCCCAGTCCTGCTCGGCAACATCCACTTCACATATGCGTAAATCGCGGCTGTGATGCACCGGTATTGTCAGCCACGCATCGCCATTGGCGGTTCTGATGCGATTGCGGGTGCGCCAATCGCGGCGTGTGGACTGCACATCGTCGAGGAAAACGAATGCATCCACGGAATGCATCATCTCGAAATATCCCTTCCAAGGGATATAGCTCGACTGCACTATGGCGACTCTCTTTCCTCTTTTTGTCATGGACAGACCTACCGTCAGAATGAACGCAGCTTACCGCGCGATTGCATGGAGGCAAGACTGTACCATCGCGTTTGAAGCTGCCACGCCCCACCCGGATCAATACTTATCCGAAGTCCCCGTCAACGCCACCCCCACCCGCAGCAACGTATAAGACACCGCGTCCACCCAACGCCGCACCCACCCACGCCGCTGGTACTCCAGCGGCCGGATGAAGCGCCCGCCCTGCTCGATCGCCGCTTCCAGCCGCTCCTGCAGGTCCCAGGCGAACGGCTGGTCATCGATCACCACATTGGCCTCCCGCGCCAGCAGCAGGCTGAACGGATCCAGGTTGGACGAACCGACCGTGGCGACGTTGTCGATCACCGCCACCTTGGCATGCAGATAGCTTGGCATGTACTCATAGATCTCGATGCCGTCCCGCAGCAGCTGGTCGTACAGCGAGCGCGTGGCGTGGTACTGCATGCGGTATTCGACCTTTCCCTGCAGCAGCAGCCGCACCCGCACGCCGCGCGCGGCGGCCTTGGCCAGGGCGCGGCGGAACTGGCGTCCGGGAAAGAAATAGGCGTTGGCGATGAGGATGTCGCGCCGCGCCTGGCTGATGCCGTAGAGATAGGCGCGCTCGAAGGTCTGGCGGAACCGCAGGTTGTCGCGCAGCACCAGCGCGGCGCGCAAGGTGCCACAGGGCGCCACCGGCGCGTGGCTCGGCTTGGTCAGCCGCATGCGGCTCCAGTCGCGCGGATGGCGCCGCAGCCGCGCCCAGTTCAGGCGCACCCACAGAAGGTCTTGCGCGTAGGCCGCCTCGGTGACCAGCGGACCGCGCACCTGAACCGCGAAATCGAAGCGCGGCGCCGAGATGCCATCGGTGGGGTCGAGATCGTCGTAATCGTCGACGATGTTGATGCCGCCGATGAAGGCGACGTTGCCATCGACGATGGTGACCTTGCGGTGCAGGCGCCGCAGGCGGCTGCGCGAGGGGATGAACCTGGCGAACCAGCGCGGTTCCGGACGGAAGACGCGGCATTGCGCCCCAGCGGCGATCAGCCGTTCGCGCAAGGTGTCCGCGGTCTCGGCCGCGCCAAAGCCATCGAGCACCACGCGGACCTTTACGCCGCGGACGGCTGCCGCCATCAGGCATTCCAGCACTTTCGTGCCGGTGCGATCCAGCATGAAGATATACGTCTCCAGGTGCACGCTGACCTGCGCCGCGTCGATCGCCTGGCACAGCGCCGGGAAAAAGTCGGTCCCGTTCTGCAGCAGCCGGATATCGTTGCCCTCGGTCCACTCAAGCCTGACCTGCTCGGCCTTCACGGAAGTTCCAGCTCGGCCAGCAAGGGAGAATGATCGGACAACCGCGCCCATTCGCGGCCGCGCAACACGCGCGCGCTGCGCACGGCGAAGCCGCGCTGGTAGATGCGATCCAGGCGAAACCAGGGGAACACGGCGGGGAAGGTGCGCGGCGGTGGCAGCATCAGGCGTGAGTTGCCGTCCATGCCCAACTGATTGTTGCGCTCCAGCACCGACACGCCGCTGCTGGGCAGGCCGCGCAGGGCGTTGCTCAGGCGCTTGACCGAATCGCGCAGGCGCGGCAATTCGCCGCCATGGCTGCGCGGCGCGTGCGAGAACACTTCGTACAAGCCGAGTTGCTGCACGAACAGCGGCGCCAGGCGGTCGCCCCAGTCGTTGAAATCGCCGGCGATCAGGATCGGCTCGCCGTCCGGCACCATGCGCCGGATGCGCGCGGTCAGCGCCAGGATCTGGCGGCTGCGGCTGCCGGCGAACAGGCCCAGGTGCACCACGAAGCAATGCACCGCGCGGCCGTCGACCTCGATGGTCGCGTGCAGCAGGCCGCGCTGTTCGAGGCGGTGGTCGGAGATGTCCTGGTTCTCGTGCTCAAGAATGGGAAAGCGCGACAGCAGCGCATTACCGTGGTCGGTCTCGTGGCGGATGGCGTTGCGGCCATAGGCCACGTCCAGCTTGAGCGCGGCGGCCAGCGATTCGTGCTGGGCATCGAGCAGCGATTTCTGCTCGTTGCGGCCCTGCACTTCCTGCAGGAAGACCAGGTCGGGGCGCAGCCCGTACAGGCCCAGGCGCAGTTCGTTCAGGGAGTCGCGGCGGCCTAGCGCCGAGCGGCCCTTGTGAATGTTGTAGCTGACGACACGAATGAGCGACATGGAGGAGATGGCGCCTTCTCAGGACAGTGAAACCGCCGGCCGTGGTTCGCAAAAGCGGAATTGCGGCAAGCACCGCCAACGCAGACGGCGTTTTTCAGATTACTCCAATTCCGTGCAACCTACCCACCTCGGGGACACCCTGAAACGGTATCGGCCAAGCCCGTTGACGCCAGCGCGCCATATCCGGGAAGGCCTCATCAAGCCAGCAGCGAACCCGAAGATCAGGCCACCAGCCCGAGACACCGCCCCAAGCCGGGCCGCCGGGGTCCGGCTGCGCCGGTCCCGCAAGGCGCCCCCCCTTGAAGGGAAGCGCCGCGGGCGTCCGGGGGTGGGCTACTTCACTTCGGTGTTGCGCAGGCGGATATGCAGTTCGCGCAGTTGCTTCTCGTCAACCTCGGACGGCGCTTGCGTCAGCAGGCATTGGGCGCGCTGGGTCTTGGGGAAGGCGATCACGTCGCGGATCGATTCGGCGCCGGTCATCATCGTGACGATGC
>CALMPB010000348.1 GCA_937871985.1 uncultured Burkholderiaceae bacterium | reverse complement strand
TGACGGCGTGCTGCATACGGGCAATGTGAATGCGCAGTCGCTGCAGGCGGGAGTGAACTACCGGTTTTAGTAGGACTGGCTGGCTTTTATGGAACTGTCTCACGCCGCCCCATCGACGGCTCTCAAAGCCCCAGGAACTTGAACGGCTGAGCTGGCTTGAATTGGCTGTTGGCCATGCCGGAGTAAATATGCGTTTGATTCGGGCCCAGATCCAGCTTCAGGACCTTGCCCGTTTTCTCCGAGAAATCCAGTTTCTGCAAATCGACCCAGAAGACATTCGGCGTCAATGCCGATTCGAAAAAATACCGTTTGCGCTTCTGGTCGGCGACGGTGCGCCAGCGTGTCGAGGAAATATTGGGCTGGTCGGGAGTGGTCAGGCCATAGGGAACCGAAACATTGCGGATCACGGAAAAGACGCTGGCGATCGATTCGACCTCGTTCGTGCTTTTCGGGATGGCGTTCACGTAAAACATGGCGCGCGCATACCGGTCGGCGGCGCGGTTCGTGCCGGGCAGCATGACGGTTCCGCCGATCTGCTTCCAGTATTCCTCCATGGCAAGCTGTTTTTCAAAGATCGGCGAGTTGGTCATTACCTGATAGTCGCGGCTGTGATGAATGACCTGCTTGCCGTCGATGTACTCAATGATCGCACTGTCGCCCGATGCATCCGAAAGCGAAAGATGCAAGGTGGCAAGCCGCTTTTCGCCCGGCACGTTATCAGTCACCAGGGTAAAGGGCTGCTTCTGCAACACATCCACCGCCGCCTGGACGGTCGCAAAGTTATCAAGCACATACTGCGCCCAGGCGGCAATCGACAAGCCAGGAGCCGTGCCGTCGTACTCCGGATACGAGGACTCCACCAGCCAGAGCACGTTGGCGACCAGGCCGGCCTCGTTCATGCCGTCCGTGGTGGAAATATCGTAGCCCGAAGCGATTACGCTGCCGTATTTGGAGACCCAATGGATCGAGTTCGGCCCCGCCTCGCCGGAGCGCTGCATGCCGCGCGGGAACACCCATAGATTCGTCCCGACATCCGTTTTCCAGTCCATGGAACGCGCCGTAATGACCTCGCCACCCGCGCCGTGGTAGACAAAGCGGGTGCAGGCCTGCGCCGAGGCGGCGAGCATGCTGCTGGACGCCAACACCGCGGCGCAAAACATCGTAAACGACTGAGTCTTGAAGGGCATGCGACCATCCTGATAAAGCATGATGACACTACGTCGAATCCAGCACGTAGCCGCAGTATACGCAAACGATTCAACCGCGGCGGGGCAAAGGCAAGATCAGCCGGCATCGAGCCCACAGGCGAGATTGGCCGGGATGGCCACGTCCATCATCTTCGGATCCGGCAGATCGAGGCTGTTCATGATCTCGATGTACTGCTCGCGGGTCTTGCCGGCCAAACGCGGGTTGAAGCGGCGCTCCTCGCCGATGCTCGATGCCGTCCATCCTTTGTAGTCGTGCGCGGGATACAGGGTCGTATCATCGGGCAGGGCAAACAAGGTTTGAGTGATGGAATCCCAGGACTTGCCGGGATCGCCATTCTGGAAATCCGTGCGGCCGGTGCCGCGGATCATCAGCACATCGCCGCTGAACACGGCTATCGGAGCATCGGGCGCAAGCACGAAACTGAATGACTCGCTGGTATGCCCCGGCGTGTACAGCGCCTGCAGCTTGATGCCATCCGTATCGAGAATTTCACCATCGACCACCCGGCACGAGACGCAATCCGCCCGAGTGTACTCGCCCATGATGGACAGGCAGCCGGTTCGCTCACGCAAGTCGCCGAGCCCGGTTATGTGATCGGCATGCGTATGGGTGTCGATGGCCTTTACAAGGCGCAAGCCAAGCTGCTCGATGGCGGTCAGGTATTGCGCAACCTGCTCCTTCACCGGATCGATAAGCACCGCCTCGCGCCCCCGCGAACTGGCAATCAGGTAGGTATAGGTGCTCGAGGCACCATCGAAAAATTGACGAAACAACATATCCACCCCTAGAAAAGCCCCGCTTCATATAGATTCTTTAGGCATGAACTTATAATAGAATTTGCTATGGCAGGCTGCAAGCCCAGGCAATATGAATGCCGGCCGGCGAGCGCGGCTACGGGAGCCAGGCAACAGGCGGGGCTGACGACATAGCGGTGGATCTGCCGCCCCCACTCTAAAAAATACGAGAACAATGAACATTGCATTAGTCCTATTGATCGTCGTCGCAGCATGGTGGGTGCTGTGCCAACGTTACCAGCGCATGCATATCGCTTTGCTCGGACGCCACTTGAGCGGCTTGCAGCTCGAACGGCACATGGAAACCCTGACGCAGGGCTATACCAGCGCCATCCACGAGGCGGATGAGGCTAGGCAGATCCAGGTTCTGGAAACCTTCGCCCAAACCGAACGCACGGTGGCGGCGCAAGTGCAATCGCTGGCCGACGCCATGCAAAAGGAAAGTGCGCAGGCAGCCAGCATGGGAGCGCTCTCGTTCTGCGTGCCTTATGCCGAGTATTTTCTTCCCGCGCTGACACGGGATTTCCGCGACCTGCTGCATATCCATGCTGCCGGCCTGCGCCATGTGGTGGACAACGAAGACCAACGGGATGCAAAAGACCGCGCCTACCAGCTCTCGGCAGAGCTGTACCTGCTGCAGCACAGCTGCCACTGGTACTGCAAGTCCCGCAATGTGGCCGACGCGCGGCTGATGCTGCGGCACCAGGTCAAGTATCAAAAAGTACTGGAATCCGCCTCCGCCTCGACTCGTTCGGCCTATCTGCTGTGGCTGCGGGGCGCCAAACAGCGATAGCCCCCTCGGCGCGCATCGTCACCCGAAAATGGACGAAAGGGTATGGTATACAGTGCTCTGAAAGCTTGTTGCCCCGACCTCTCATAAACCCGCCCAGGAGACCCCCAATGGACGACACGACTCCACGCATGACCAATCTGTTCCTTCAACTGGGGCTCGATGCCGACCCGGCGGCCATTGCGCAATTCATCAACACCCATCAATTGCCGGCCGACGTCATGCTGGCGGACGCGCCGTATTGGGACAACGCCCAACGCCAATTCCTTACCGAGGAAATCAAGGAAGATGCGGAATGGGCGATCGTGGTGGATCAGCTCAACGAGTCCCTGCATGAAGACGCCGTCAAGGCCGGCTCGGGCCAAAAATGACGAGAAGCTGGCTTGATCCACGCAAGCGTGGCGCGGCCAAGGCTCATCCCTGCTCCGCGAACGCGGAGGACTTCCTGCGCAACGCCATCGCAAGCGCCACGACCGCCAGGGCCAGCGGCACGAAGGACACCCAAAGCACCATGTCCCAACCGTAGGCGCTGAGCAGGCCTCCCGACGAGAACGACCCAAGGGCCATCAAGCCGAAGACGATGAAATCGTTGAGGGATTGAACCCGTGTCTTTTCCTCCGGCCGGTGGCACTCCAGAACCAGCGCCGAAGCCCCAAGGAACCCGAAGTTCCAGCCCAGCCCAAGCAGAACCAGCGTTGCCCAGAAATGCGGCACGTCGATGCCGGCCAGCCCCACCACGGCGGAAAGCCCGGTCAACAGCAGGCCCACGGTCGCCACGGTGCCCGCGCCGAAGCGCTTGATCAGGCTGCCCGTGAAGAAGCTCGGCCCAAACATGGCAATGACATGCCATTGAAGCCCGACATTGGCGGACTCCTGCGAGTGGCCGCACATATGCATCGCCAGCGGCGCGGACGTCATCAGGAAATTCATCAGCATGTACGAAACCGCGCCGCTGATTACCGCAGCGATGAAGCGCGGCTGCCGCACGATCAGCGAAAGCGGCCTGCCGCCGGCCATCTCCGCCGCGCTTGGCATGGGCAATCGGACCCCCAGCAGAATCAACGCCGACACGGCGGCGACAGCGCCTTGCGCAAGAAACGTGGCGGCGAACATGTAGGGAGGCCACATATCCATTGTCCAGGTCACAAGCTGGGGTCCTACGACCCCGGCCACGACGCCGCCGGCCATGACCAGCGACAAGGCGCGCGCACGCCGGCCCGGCGCCACGCCGTCGGCTGCCGCAAAGCGGAACGACAGCACCACGGCCGCGTAGGCGCCGCCGAAGAATGTTGCCAGGCAAAACAGCCAGAACCAGCCCATGAGGACGGCAAGCATGGCTACCAGTCCGGCCAGCACGCCGACCCCGGTTCCGGCCAGGAAGGCGGTTCGCCTTCCGTGCCGCCTGGCAACCGCCCCCGCCGGCAAGGTGCACACTGCCATCCCCACCACGAAAATCGAAATGGGCAAGGTGGCCAGCACGGGCGAGGGAGCCAGCATGTCTCCAACAATGGCGCCGGTGGCATAGACCACCACCGAATTCGCGCCGGCCAGCGCCTGCGCAATGGAAAGCCGCCAGATATTTCCGCTTTGGACTTTCACGGGCAATTCGCCCAAAGCATTGTTCGTTATGGCGGTATTGTTGTCTGTCATGGTTTGTCGATGTAGTTTCAATAGCCACTTGCAGCGGGCTGGATGGATCATATTGCAAGATGGCCGGTCTTGAGATAAATGGTTGCGCCGTCGGCGCCGGCGGCGAAACCTGAATAGTAGCCGGGCGGCAAACGAATCCAGCTGCCACGGTCATACCGCTGCCCGCCTTCGCTCAAGCTGCCGTCGACGACCAGCATCTCCGCGCCGCCCACCGAGCCATCGAAAACGGGAGACCCAGGAGCCAGGCGCTCCATCGACACCTGCTCGTCCGCCCCCCGGAACAGCGGGCAGGACTGGCGCCCATGTCCGGCGACCCAAAGGGAGGGATCCCGGGTATCGATGCGCACGCTACGGCGCTCGCCTTCGGGCATTTGCCAAAGCTTGACGAAGATGAGGGCCCCCTCCTTGCTGAAAGGCTGGTGGCCGGAACCCGGGGGGTTGCGCATATACCAGCCGGCAGGATAGTGGGCATCCCCTTCGGAGAAGGTGCCGGCCAGCACGAGCACTTCTTCGCCGCCCGGATGCTGGTGGCGCGGGAAATAGGATTCCGGCGCATAGCGCACGATACTGGTCGCCCGGGCTTTTTCACCGCCCACCCTATCCAGCATGACACGCTCGACGCCCGGCTGCGGCGAGCTCACCCACTGGTACTGGGATGGCGCCACCGCGGCGCGAAGAGAAAAATCGGCATTGATGAGCATGGAGTTCGTCGGACTCAAAGGAAAGCTTCCAGTATGCGGCTTATAACGATAGATTTTATCAAGCCAATCTCTAATACACCTTCCCGCCATAAAATAGCCGAAATTTCGGAGAGCTAGCTATGCGGATGATCCAATGCACTGAAGAACGGCACGCCGCCGCCATCCTGGAAATACTCAACCACGCGATCATCCATTCGACCGCCCTGTACGACTACAAGCCCCGCCCCGCCTCCGCCATGAAAGACTGGTTTGCGGCCAAGCGCCACAACGCCTTTCCCGTATTGGGCATGGAAGATGAGCAAGGCAGGCTGTTGGGGTTCGCTTCGTACGGCACCTTCCGCGCCTGGCCTGCCTACAAATACAGTGTCGAACACTCCATCTATGTCCACCATGAGCGCCGGGGCCTGGGCCTGGGCGGGAAACTGCTGGCCAGCTTGATCGAAGAAGCCGGCGCCCGGAACGTTCACACGATGGTGGGGGGCATAGACGCCGCCAATGAAGCCAGCATCGCTCTGCACGAGAAGCTCGGCTTCCAGCCCGCCGGCATCGTCAAAGAAGCCGGTTACAAGTTCGGCCGCTGGCTGGATCTGGCTTTTTATCAGAAGATCCTGAATTCGCCGACGCATCCGACTGAAGACTGACCAGCCTCGCCGCCGGGCGAATTGCCGATGGCGTTTCAAATGTAAGCAGATGCCGCCAAGTTGATCCGGTTCAGGATGTCAGCGTATCATGAGCACGACGCTGGATCACCGAAAAAGGAAACGCTGCGGCCTTCCCTTGCTTGCCGCGCTTTCCATACCCAAGCCCCTCAGCAACAGGAAGCTTTCTATGGTCTGCCTGCATTGCACTTCAAGCGCGGCCGCCGTTCACGGCGGTATTTCGGAGAATTGCCCATGAGCCACTTCGTCGATCGCCTCAAGTATTTCTCGACCTCCAGGCCTCAGTTTTCCGAAGGCCATGGCATGACGATCCAGGAAGACCGCAAATGGGAAGACGCCTACCGCAAGCGCTGGCAGCACGACAAAATCGTGCGCTCCACCCACGGCGTCAACTGCACCGGATCCTGTTCCTGGAAAATCTACGTCAAAAGCGGAATCGTCACCTGGGAAACGCAGCAAACCGACTATCCCCGCACCCGCCCCGACATGCCCAATCACGAACCTCGCGGCTGTTCGCGCGGCGCTTCGTATTCCTGGTACCTGTACAGCGCCAATCGCCTCAAATACCCGCTGGTGCGCAGCGCGCTGCTGCGGCTATGGCGCGAAAAGCGCCGCACGCTTTCCCCGGTGGACGCCTGGGCCGCCATTGTCGGCGACGCTCAGGCGCGGGCCTCGTACACCCAGCGCCGTGGCCTGGGCGGTTTCGTGCGCTCCGACTGGGACGAAGTCAACGAGATCATCGCCGCGGCCAATATCCACACCATCCAGCGCCATGGCCCCGACCGCGTCGTCGGCTTCTCGCCCATTCCGGCGATGTCCATGATCTCCTACGCCGCGGGAAGCCGCTATCTTTCACTTATCGGCGGCGTCAACCTCAGCTTCTACGACTGGTACTGCGACCTGCCGCCGGCGTCGCCGCAAACCTGGGGCGAACAGACCGACGTGCCCGAATCGGCCGACTGGTACAACTCCACCTTCATCATGATGTGGGGCTCGAACGTTCCGCAAACCCGCACGCCCGATGCGCACTTCATGACCGAAGCGCGCTATCGCGGCACCAAGGTCGTTTCCATCTTCCCGGATTACGCCGAGGGCGCCAAGTTCGGCGATCTATGGCTGCACCCCAAGCAAGGCACCGACGCCGCGCTCGGCCTGGCCATGGGCCATGCCGTGCTGAAGGAATTCCACGTTCCAGGCAAGTGCGATTACTTCATGGACTACTGCCGCCGGTTTACCGATATGCCCATGCTGGTGCGCGTGGTCAAGCAGGGCGAGCACTACGTTCCCGAGCGCCTGCTGCGCGCGGACGAATTCGAGGATGCGCTCGGCCAGGAAAACAACGCCGCATGGAAAACCGTCGTATTCGATGAATCCAGCGGCAAACCTGTGGCGCCCGTGGGCTCCATCGGATTCCGCTGGGGCCAGAAGGAAGGCGGCGACGCGCGTAAATGGAACCTCAAGCAGGAAGACGCCCAGGGCAACCCCATCCGCCCCTTGCTGTCGCTGGTAAACAGCCACGACGCCGTCATCGACGTCGCCTTCCCGTATTTCGGCAACGTGGAGCAAACCCACTTCACGCACACCGGCCACGCCAGCGTATTGCCGCGCCGCATAGGCGTGCGCAAGGTGGCGACGCGCAACGGCGAGACGCTGGTCGCCACCGTATACGACCTGTTCATCGCCAACTACGGGGTGGATCAAGGCCTTGGCGGCCCCAACGTCGCCGCCAGCTTCGACGACAACGTACCCTACACGCCCGCCTGGCAAGAACGGATCACCGGCGTCAACCGCCACGAGGCCATCGCAGTGGCGCGCGAGTTCGCCGACAACGCCCTCAAGACCGAAGGCAAGTCCATGGTCATCGTGGGCGCGGGCCTGAACCATTGGTTCAACATGGACATGAGCTACCGCGCCATCATCAACTTGCTCGTCATGTGTGGCTGCGTCGGCAAGTCGGGCGGCGGCTGGTCGCACTACGTAGGCCAGGAAAAACTGCGGCCGCAAACAGGCTGGCTGCCCCTGGCCTTCGCCACCGACTGGCACCGCCCGCCGCGCTTCATGAACAGCACGTCGTTCTTCTATGCCCATACCGGCCAGTGGCGCTACGAGACCATGAAAGTATCCTCGCTGCTGTCGCCGCTGGCCGGAAGCCCGCAGTACGCCGACAGCCCCATCGACTACAACGTCGCGGCGGAGCGCATGGGCTGGCTGCCGTCGGCGCCGCAGCTCAAGACCAATCCGCTGGAGCTTGGCCGGGCCGCCGCCGGCAAGGACGCCGCGCAATTCATCGCTGCGGGGCTCAAGGACGGCTCGATCGAAATGTCCTGTACCGACCCCGACGCCCCCGAAAATCACCCCAGGAATATGTTCGTGTGGCGCTCCAACCTGCTGGGCTCGTCCGGCAAGGGCCACGAATACTTCCTCAAGCACCTGCTCGGCGCCGAGCACGGCGTTCAGGGCAAAGACCTGGGCGTCAGTGCGCAGGGCCTGCCGCGCGAAGTGAAGTGGCGCGATCCCGCCCCCCAGGGCAAGCTCGACCTGCTGGTCACGCTGGACTTCCGCATGTCGACCACTTGTCTGTATTCCGACATCGTGCTGCCCACCGCCACCTGGTATGAAAAGGACGACATGAATACGTCCGACATGCATCCCTTCATTCATCCGTTGTCGGCCGCCGTCGATCCCGCCTGGCAATCGAAAAGCGACTGGGAAATCTACAAGGGCATTGCCGAAGCGTTTTCCCGGCTGGCCGAGGGCCGCCTGGGGGTCGAGCGCGACATCGTGCTGTCGCCGCTGCAGCACGACAGCCAGGGCGAAATCGCCCAGGGCGATGCCGCCGACTGGGGCAAGGGCCAGTGCGAACCAATACCGGGCAAAACCATGGCCAGCGTTGCCGTCGTGGAACGGGACTACCCCAACACCTACAAGAAGTTCACCTCGGTGGGGCCGCTGCTGGATACGCTGGGCAATGGCGGCAAGGGCATCAACTGGGACACCACCGAGGAAATCGAGTTCCTTCGCAATTTGAACCGCAGCGTCGCGCAGGAAGGCGTGTCGCAAGGACGCCCGCAAATCCTCACCGCCCTGGACGCGGCCGAAGTCGTGCTTTCGCTGGCCCCCGAAACCAACGGCTCGGTCGCCGTCAAGGCATGGCAGGCTGTTTCAGAACGCACCGGCCTTGATCACGCCCATCTGGCCCGCGCCCGTGAAGACGAAAAAATCCGCTTCCGCGACATACAGGCCCAGCCGCGCAAGATCATTACCTCGCCCACCTGGAGCGGCATCGAGTCGGAGCATGTTTCCTACAACGCCAGCTACGTCAACGTGCACGAGCTCGTACCGTGGCGCACGCTTTCGGGGCGCCAGCAGCTGTACCAGGACCATCTCTGGATGCGCGAATTCGGCGAAGCCCTGTGCGTGTACAAACCGCCGCTCGACACCCGCAGCACGCAAGGCATGCAGGGCAGCCGTTCGAACGGCAACCCGGAAATCGCGCTGAATTTCCTGACGCCGCACCAGAAATGGGGCATCCACAGTACCTATACCGACAACCTCCTGATGCTCACCCTGTCGCGCGGCGGCCCCATCGTCTGGATGTCCGAAATCGACGCCGCCAAGATAGGCGTGGCCGACAACGACTGGATCGAAGCCTTCAACGTGAACGGGGCGCTGACCGCCCGCGCGGTCGTCAGCCAGCGCATCCCCGCCGGCGCCGTCATGATGTACCACGCGCAAGAAAAAATCATCAACACGCCGGGCTCGGAGGTCACCGGGGTGCGCGGCATACACAACTCCGTCACCCGCATCATCCCCAAACCCACGCACATGATCGGCGGCTACGCGCAGCTTTCCTACGGCTTCAATTACTACGGCACCGTCGGTTCGAACCGCGACGAGTTCGTCATCATCCGCAAAATGAACGTCGTGGACTGGAAGGACGAATCAACACCCGCCTCGGTTCTTTCGGCAGAAGCCGCCGCCCGGCACGCACATACCCTGGAACATGGCGCGCCGACCCTGGCAATGGTGGACAACGAAGCGGAGGGCAAGCAATGAAGATCCGCGCACAGATCGGCATGGTGATGAACCTGGACAAGTGCATAGGCTGCCACACCTGTTCCGTCACCTGTAAAAACGTCTGGACCTCGCGCGAAGGCATGGAGTACGCGTGGTTCAACAATGTCGAAACCAAACCCGGCATCGGCTATCCCAAAGACTGGGAAAACCAGAAGCGCTGGAAAGGCGGCTGGAAGCGCAAGGGCAGCGGCAAGATAGAGCTTACCGCCGGCAGCAAATGGCGCGTGCTGTCGAATATTTTCGGCAACCCCAACCTGCCCGAAATCGACGACTATTACGAACCCTTCACCTTCGACTATGCGCACCTGCACGACGCGCCCGACGTCAAGGTGGGGCCGGTGGCCAGGCCACGGTCGCTCATTACGGGCGAGCGCATGGAGAAAATCGAATGGGGCCCGAACTGGGAAGAAATCCTCGGCGGCGAGTTCGAAAAACGCAAGGCCGACTATAACTTCGACCAGGTTCAAACCGACATCTACGGCGAGTTCGAAAACACGTTCATGATGTACCTGCCGCGCCTGTGCGAGCATTGCCTGAACCCGGCCTGTGTGGCGTCCTGTCCTTCGGGCGCCATCTACAAGCGCGAAGAGGACGGCATCGTCCTCATCGACCAGGACAAATGCCGCGGCTGGCGGATGTGCGTATCGGGCTGCCCCTACAAGAAAATCTACTACAACTGGCAAAGCGGCAAATCCGAAAAATGCATCTTCTGCTATCCGCGCATCGAAGTCGGCCAGCCGACCGTCTGCTCGGAAACCTGCGTGGGGCGTATCCGCTATCTGGGCGTGCTGCTGTACGACGCCGACCGCATCAAGGAAGCGGCGTCGGTCGAAGACCCGCAAGATCTCTACGAGGCGCAGCTCTCGGTTTTCCTCGACCCGAACGATCCGCAGGTGTGCGCCCAGGCCGAACGCGACGGGGTTCCGGCCAACTGGCTCGAGGCGGCGCGGCGCTCGCCGGTCTACAAGATGGCGATGGACTGGAAAATCGCCTTCCCGCTGCATCCGGAATACCGCACCCTGCCCATGGTCTGGTATGTTCCGCCGCTGTCGCCCATCAATGCCGCCGCCAGCGACGGCCGGCTCGGCATGCAAGGCCTGCTGCCCGACGTCGATGCGCTGAGGATTCCGCTGCGCTATCTTGCCAACCTGCTTACGGCCGGACGTGAAGAGCCGGTTCGGCTGGCGCTGAAGCGCATGCTGGCGATGCGCGCCTTCATGCGCGAACGCCATGTCGAACGGCGCGAGAACCCCGCCCTGCTGGACGAGGTGGCCCTGAGCACCGCGCAAGTCGACGACATGTACCGCTACCTGGCCATTGCCAACTACGAGGATCGATTCGTCATTCCCACCACCCACCGCGAATACGCCGAGGACGCCTTCGACATGCGCGCCTCCTGCGGGTTTTCGTTCGGCAACGGCTGTTCGGACGGCACGACCGAGACCAGCCTGTTCGGCGGCCGCAAGGGCATCGGCAAGGAACGCAAGGTCATTCCCATACGGGCGGCGGGGGAATAAATGAAAACCCACGAACCTATTCTCAGCGTCCTGAGCGCCCTGCTCGACTATCCCGATCAGCCGCTGCTGGACGCCATACCGGAAATCCGCGGCATACTGGACGGCCACCGGAAACTGCCGCGCACCACGCGGGCAGGACTCGACGCGCTGATCGCCCACTTCGAGGCTTCGCCGCTCATCGAACTGCAGGAAGCCTATGTCGAGGCGTTCGACCGAGGCCGCGCAACCTCTTTGTACCTTTTCGAGCACGTGCACGGCGAATCGCGCGAACGCGGACAGGCCATGATCGATCTGCTGGCCATGTACGAAGCCGGCGGGCTGTATCTGTCTGCCGGGGAACTGCCCGATTACCTGCCCGTCTTTCTGGAGTTCCTGGCGCACGAGCCGCCCGAGCGGGCGCGTTCGCTGCTTGGCGAAGTGGCCGACATCAACCGCGCGATCGCGGAGCAACTGGCCAGGCGCGGCGCGCCCTATTTCGCGGCCGTTGCCGCCCTGCTGCCGCTTGCGGGCGAACCGCCGCTGACGCTGGACGGACAGGCCGCTGACGAAAGCCCCCCTATCGACACCGAAGCGCTGGACAAGGAATGGCAGGACGAGCCGGTCAGTTTCCTTAATGCCCAAAGCCCGGTTTCAGCGCAGCCCCAGCCCATCCGGTTCTACGACAAGCGACCGCCGGGATAACCTCGGGGCCGGCCATGGCCCGGCCCGCAGCGGCACTCAGGAATCAGCGTTTCCAGGAGAAACTTCATGGATCAGAACGTCATGAATACATTGCTGTTCGGCATATACCCCTATGTTTGCCTTACGATTCTGCTGCTTGGCAGCCTTATCCGCTTCGACCGCGAACAATACACCTGGAAAAGCGATTCGTCGCAACTGCTCAGGCGCAAGCTGCTGCGCCTGGGAAGCAATCTGTTCCACTTCGGCATCCTCATTGTCGTCGCCGGGCACTTCGTGGGCTTTCTGGCGCCGCACTGGATGGTCTCGCCCTTTTTAAGCGCCTCGCAGCATCAGATGCTGGCCATGGCGGCTGGCGGCGCCGCCGGCATCGTGGCGATTGTCGGCTTGAGCATCCTGGCCTACCGCCGGCTTTCCGATCCACGCATCCGCATCAACAGCGCCAAGGCCGATATCCTGGTTCTCGTCGTGCTTTGGGTGCAATTGGCGCTGGGCCTGCTGACCATCCCCATGTCGATGTCCCACATGGACGGCATCATGTTCGAAACATTGAGCGATTACGTCAAAGGCATCGTCACCCTCCAGCCAAACGCCGCGCTGCTCCTTGCAGTACCGCTAGTCTACAAAATCCATATCGCGCTGGGCTTCACCATATTTCTGATCTCTCCTTTCACCCGGCTGGTGCACATCTGGAGCGGCGTGTCCACCGTCGGATACCTGACCCGTCCGCAACAAATCGTGCGTAAACGCTGAAGCAGGGAAGCCCATGCCAAAAAACGCTCTCGAACTGCAGGACAACATACCGGAAACACAAGAGCTCAGCGTCAACGGCACCGTCATCGGCGCCGCTGAAATCCGCGCCGAAACGGCATTGCATGCGGACGATGCCGACCCGGATGGCGCCGCGCGGCGCGCGCTGGTGGTGCGCGAGCTCCTGACGCAGCGGGCGCGCGCCAAGGGGCTGCTGGCCCCGGATACCGAAATCGACGACGACGCCATCGACCAATTGCTGGCCATGGAATGCACGACGCCCCTGCCTTCGGAAGAAGAATGCCGACGCTACTACACCGCCAATACCGCAAAATTCAGCAGCCCCGACATCGTCTTCGCTCGCCATATTCTTTTCGCCCTGCCTCCGGGCGCGGCCATGGCCTCGATACGCGCCCGCGCTGAGCAAAGTCTGCGCGAGCTCAGGCAGCACCCCGATCGCTTCGAGGCGTTGGCCTCGAGCCAGTCGAACTGTCCGTCCGGCCAGGTCGGCGGCAACCTCGGACAGTTGTCCCGGGGCGAAAGCGTACCCGAATTCGAAGCCGCCGTATTCAGCGGGAGCCATACGGGCGTTCTGCCGGATCTTGTCAAGACACGCTACGGCTTTCATATCGTCTACGTGGAACGCCGAATCGACGGAGAGCCCCTGCCCTTCGAAAGCGTGCATCAAAGCATCGAACGCTTTCTTTGCGGATATGTGCGGCATAAATCGATTCAGCAATACCTGACACTATTGGCGTCGGAGGCCGAATTGCATGGCATCACGCTGGACCTGCGCGCCGGGCCATTATTACAGTAATACGTCAAAACGGCGTATTTGCTTCCTCCATCGCAAACCAGTGCGGCACAATCCGCACACACGCAACCGAACCGGAGTCGCTATGGTCACGCAAAAAAAACCCCTGCTGGTATTGCTGGTCACCACCCTGGCATTCATGGTCTGCTTTGTCGTCTGGATGATGTTTGGCGTAATAGGCATCGAGCTGCGCAAGGAGCTTGGGCTGAACAGCTCCGAATTCGGGCTGCTGACCGCCACGCCGGTTCTGACCGGCGCGCTGCTGCGCCTGCCGCTGGGCGTCTGGACGGACAGATTCGGCGGCCGCCTGGTCATGACCGTGCTGCTTGTCGCCTGCGCCATTCCCGTATTTCTTGTGTCGTACGCTGCCGCCTTGTGGCACTTCCTGCTGATCGGCCTTTGCCTGGGCGCCGTGGGCGCCTCGTTCGCCGTTGGCACGCCCTATGTCGCCCGGCTTTTTCCGCCCGAAAAGCGCGGCTTCGCCATGGGGTTCTTCGGCGCGGGCACGGTTGGCGCCGCCGTCAACCTGTTCATCACGCCATCGCTCCAGGACATCTACGGCTGGCGCGCCGTTCCCAAGATATACGCCATCGCCCTCCTGGTTACCGCCGTCATTTTCTGGCTAGGCTCCTCGCCCGACCCCAGCGCGGGCAAGGCCGCGAATTCGCTGCGCCAGCAGTTCGCCGTGCTAAGGGACACCAAAGTATGGAAATACTGCCAGTACTACTCCATCTGCTTCGGCGGTTTCACTGCGCTGTCGCTCTGGATTCCGCAATACATGGTGCAGGAATTCAATTATTCGGTGGTGCTGGCGGCCGCCCTGGCGGCGGGGTTCTCGCTGCCGGGATCGGTGCTCAGGGCGCTGGGCGGCAGCCTTGCCGACCGCCACGGCGCGCACAAGGTAACATGGTGGGGGCTGTGGGTTGCCTGGATATGCCTGTTCCTGCTGTCGTATCCGGACACGACCTTTGTGGTGAAGACCATCAATGGCCCGGCCAGCTTCCACATCCATCTTGGCGTCTACGTCTTCACCGCGCTGCTGTTCATCCTGGGCACGGTGTTCGCCTTCGGCATGGCGTCGACTTTCAAGTACGTTGCCGACGACTTCCCCGAGCAGATGGGAATCGTGACCGGCATCGTCGGCCTGGCCGGCGGCGTGGGCGGGTTCCTGCTGCCGATTCTGTTCGGGGTGGCGCTGGACTTGACGGGCGTGCGGTCCAGCTGCTTCATGCTGCTGTACGGAATCGTCTGGGTATCGTTGATCCTGCTGTACCAGTCGAACGTGCGGCGTATTTCCATTACCGGCCAGTACGACAATGCCTGAATCCCGCCCCGCCACGGTCCATAATATTCGCGGCGCCGCGCGCGCATGCGCGTCAGTCTAGAACGGATTATCCATGAACATAACAAGCTTCGACGATCTGATCGTTGCGGCCCGGGCCCAGCCCGAGCCGCAACGGCTGCTTTTCGTATTCACAAGGGTCGAGCTGCCCGATGACTGCACTCCCGAGCAGCGCGCGTCGTTCGAAGCCGGCGCCGGCGGAAGCCTGACGCCACTGGCCTGCCTGGACAAGCCGCCCGAGGAAATGGATTCATTCGCGGAGCTTCTTGAAGAGTCCAGACAGTTCATGCCCGACTGGACCATTGTTTTCGCCGCGGCGATCTCGGGCCGGAATGGGCAGCCGCCTGCCACCGAAGACGCCGAGGAGCCCTTGAACAAGATGGTGGACATGATCAAGACGGGCCGTGTGGGGTCGCTGATTCCGTTCGATGCGCAGGGGAAAACCGTAATGATCGGGTCCTGACCGGCAAGAAAAAGCTCCCGGTCGGTGCAAACTCCGCCACTCCAGATAAATAAATCCGGCAAGACGATAAGCTCGCATCGATACGGACGATCCTTGATTATCGAGCCCCGCCGCGCGGTTCCGCAATCGCGCTGGCAATCGCCACAGCCTGTTGACCGCTGGCAACGCCTATTACCATCTCTCCTTGCGTCAACGGCTTGCCAATGCGGGGCACCGCCACCAGCTTGTTGTCAACGGCAAGCACCAGCAGCTTGCCTTGGAAACGGCGGCTTAGCGTCGAAAGCTTGCGAGCGCCATCCTGGGTAAAGCCGAAGCGGACATAGGCTTTGCCCTGTTTCGTCTGGATCGGCTCGACGCTGGAAAGATCGCCACGGCCCAGCACAGGCTGCGGCAACACCCAGATCGAGCCGCCGGACAGACGAAGCTCGCTAAGCCCCTTGCCCTCTTCGGCTTGTGCCAGCCAAAAAAATACCTGCGCCTGTTGCCTGGACTCTCGTGCTCCCTGTTGCTGTGCAGAATTGTTGGCGGCATGAGCAGTTGTTGCGGCCTGCTGTGCGGGCCCGGCGGTCTGGCACCCGGCCAATGCCACGACCGTCGCCATCAAGACGGGAATGTAGCGTGAGTATTTCATATGAATTCATCCATAAGACAAGATCGTTCAATGGGCACGTCTGCGGTGCAAAACTTTCAGTTCAATTGCGAAGCGCATTCCGCAGGCTTCCAGAAGAAGCTCTGCGCACGCTTGTCCTTGTCGAAAAGAATCTTGTACTGGCAGCTCTTTTCGCCCTGCGGTGTGCGGAAATGGAATAGGTAATCCCATTCGCGCACCCCGACCAGGCCTTCGCCAAAATGCGGACGGCCCAACAGGTTGTACAACTGATCCTTGGTCATGCCCGGTGCGATCAAGCGCAACGTATCGAGCTTGGGATAAGAGCCCGTATCGAAGCTCGTGCTTGCCGGATCGGGCCAGACGGGTTCCTTCGTCGTGCCTTGATCGCTGACATGGCTGAGGTTGCCGCAAGCGGCAAGCGTCACGGCCAACAGAATGCCGCCTAAGCGAAGAACGATGGCCTGCATTGATTTCAACATTTGATTTTTTCCTTGGATAACCAGGCCCGCCGGTCATGGACCGGAGGGCCGCGCAAACGATGATGGACTGGCGACTACCACTGGTAGCCGACACCAACCGCGCCGCCGTAATCGCCGCGCGAAGATCCGGCGAAGCTGCCCTTGACGATCCACTTGCCGTTGTCGGATACCGTGGACAGGCCCATGGCGTAGCCGCTTTCCCCGCGCCATGTGCCGCCCGCGACGCTGAACATGCTCTTGCCCGGCAGATAAGCCTGCGGCAAGCCGGCCGTGGCAATCGCCGCGGCCACGCCAGCGCTGGCACGGTTGTCGACGCGGCTTACCCTTCCATCCAGGCGATTGATGCTGTTGGCCACGTTGCCAGCCACCTTGTTCAGTTGGCCGACGTTGACCGCATCGCTATCGGCCTTGCCGTCAGCCAGGTTGGTGATCTGCTTGCCGCCCATGTCAATGCCACCCTGGTTGATCGTAGGACCGTTCTCGATCGCCAACTCCTTGGTCGTCACCTTGTTGCTGGTAACCGTGTCGACCTTGATGTCCTTGGCCATGCTCACCGTGATATTGGCGTTGTCGCGAGTAATCTCTACATTGTCGCCATTGATGAACTGGACGGTATCGCCCGGGCCGACCTTGCTCGCCGTATCGCCGTTGGCCTGCACATTCCAGCCTTTGTTGGCGATAGCGGTAACATTGTCGACATTGTTCTGCACACCGTTGAGCGCATCGTTGACGTTGTTGTAGGTGTCGCCTCCCACATTCAGCTCGGTCACCAGCTTGCCGTCGACGAACTTCGATCCGCCGCCCATGCCTTCGGCAATGCTGTTGCCCATGTCATGGATCTGGCTGCCATTGACGGCGTCCGTGCTGTTGGCGGAAATATCGCCGCGCGCCACATTGGTGATGCCGGTGCCTCCTGTGCGACCGCCATCCGTGGAGACGTCGCCTTCCATGGTCACTTTGCCGTAGTTGACGGTATTGTCGGGATTCAAGTCATACTTGACCGCGCGGTCGGCCAGGTCCTTGGTTTCGCCGCGCACCAACTGGAGCTGTTCTTCGGTGGCAGCGCGGCCCGCCGTGGCAAAGCCCGGCGCCGTCAACGTCGTATTGGACAAGCCGATAATGTCATTGGTCGCCGACGAGATCACGATCGTGCCCGCGCGCAGGCCGGTATTGGTCAGCGCCACGTTGGCACCGACGCGCACGCCATCGGTATCCATCACCGTGTCGCCCGTCGTGATGCTGTCGAACGTGGCGTCCTTGGCCAGCTCGATGCTGATGCCATCCGCCGTGGTGCGCGTGATGACATTCTCGCCGCTGGTCGCCGAAGTGGGGGTCGTATCCGCCATGCCGCCGCGGATAGCCAGGGTCTGGCCCAGGTTGCGATGCACGTCGGCGCCCGCATTGGCCGAAAAGTCGAGCCCGGCTTGGGTCACGTCCTGAACAGCATTGTTCAGATCGCCGGCGTTGACGGCGTTCAGAGCATTGTTCACATTGGTGTAGTCGCCCGCGCTGGCTACGTTGGTGATCTGCGTGCCGCCAGTGGTTTCGATGCGCCCTGCCGCATCCTTGGTGGCGCCGCCCGGTGTTCCCTCCATTGTCACCAAGTTGTGGTTGATGGTGTTGTCGGGGTTCAGATCGTATTTGACCGCGCGGTCGGTCAAGTCGCCCGTTTGATCCTGAACCAGCTTGAGCTGCTCTTCCGTGGCCGCCCGCCCTTTCGTGGCAAAATCCGCGGCATCCAGATCTTTGTTGGTCAGGCCGGTAATGTCGCCCGAGCCTGCGTTGATGACGATGGTGTTGACTCCGCCACCCACGGTGATGCCGCCTGCGCCGATCTGTGTGACCAGAGCACCGTTGGCGACGTTCAGACCGCTGTCATTCAGCAAGCTGTTACCGGTCTTGACGCTGCCTGCCGGGCCCAGGTCGATGTCCTTGTTCAAAGCAACGTTGATGATCCCGTCATCATCCACGCCCGACTGCGTGACGGTGATATTGCTGTCGCCATTGAAGGCGACGTCGCCGTTCGGTCCGATATTGGCTCGAGTGGATCCCGTGCCATTGGCCGTCAGGTTCCAGCCGGCATTGGCCGCCGTATTCACCGACTTGATGGCGTCGTGAATGGTATTTTCGCCAGTGTCGCCAATATTGGTGAAGGTGATGACGCCGTTGTTGTTGACCGCGTTGCCGCCAAAGATATTGGTGACGTTGCCCGCCAGGTTGTACAACTGGCTGCCGTTGACGGCCTCGGTGCTGGCGGCGTTCACCGCTCCGGCGGCCACACCGCTGATCTTGCCGGTATTGCCGGCATTGACGACGACATCGCCGAATTTCGGCGAGTCGGCCATCTGGATGTTGATGGCGCCGCTGGCGGGATCGGTCACCGTCTTGATATTGGCGCCGCTGAAAGTCCCGGCCGTGGAGGTCGTGCCGCCCCGGATGGCCAGCACTTGGCCCAGGTCGCGATGCACTTGCCCTCCCTCGTTGCCGGAATAGTTTGTACCCCGCTCCGTCAGCAGCGTGTCCACTGCCTTGAGCTGCAGCACGTTGACCGCATCGGTGTCGTCCTGCCCGCCCGCCACGTTGGTGATGCGTCTCTCGATAGTGCCATTGGTGGCATTGGACGAGCTGGAATCATGGCTGCCCACGGACACCACACCCGACTTGGCATCGTCATGCGCCACGTTGGAATACGCCGAAGTGGTGGAGGCATAAGCGTTGCGAGTGGTGGAATCCACGCCCAGGGCCACGGAGTTTTTGGCCAGAGCCTGGGAACGCGTGCCGATGGCTATGGTGTCCACATTGTTGAGCAGATCTTCGGGCGACGGGTTGGCAATGCCCGACACAGCGCCGCTGCCCATGGCGATGGCGTTGGCGGCATAACCTCGCGCGCTGGTTCCGGAGGCAATGGCGCCCTCACCCGAAGCCCGGGCGTCCGTGCCGCTGGCGTAAGCATTGGTAGCCGTGGCGCGCGAGCCACTGCCGAGGGCCGTCGCATCCACGCCGGACGATTCAGCGTCGTACCCTTGCGCCACGCTGCGCAGATTGGAGGCCATCGCACTGCGTCCCATGGCCATGCCGTCATTGGCCGTCGCTTCAGCGCCGGTACCGATGACCACCGCATTGTCGACCGTGTCCAGCGGCGTCTTCGGATCGGCCTGGGCCCCCGTACCGATAACGATGGAGTTTTCGCCACGGCTGACGGCCTGCTGGCCTATGGCGACGCCGCCCGAGTCGTATGCCAGGCTATTGTTGCCCAGCACGCTGGAGTTGGCGCCTATGGCCTCGGTCAGGGTACCGATGGCGATGGCGTTGATGTCTTTCGCGCTGGCCTGCAAACCCAGCGCCAGGCTGGCATCGCCCACCGCTCCCGACTCGGGTCCGATGGCGATGGCATTGTTGCCGGACGCGCCGGTATTGTCGCGGTTGCCCGGCAGACTGGACTTGACGCTGAAATACTTGGACTTGCCGTCGGCGACCGCGTTGTTCAACTGACGCACATTCACCGCATCCATGGGATCGCCGCCGTCCGCCACATTGGCCAGCACCGTACCGGCGGCGCCGCCCTGCAGCGTGATCTTGCCATTGCCGGTGCCGGTGTCATAGCGAACGAAGGAAGGATCGACCGGCGTGATCGTGCTGCCAGGCGACGTGATGGAGCTTAACGCATCGTTGATGGAGGCATAATAATCGTCGCCGATCTTTATCGGCCCCAACCCGGCATCCGGGCCCACCAGCTTGCCGTTCTCCACCTTGACCCCGCCGCCGATGACGTTGGCCATGTCCGACTGCGCGGCGCTCAACTGACGCACGTTCACGGCGTCGTATCCCTGCGATCCGTCGGCCACATTGGTGATGCGGCGCTGCAGATTCTGGGCGGCATTGCCGACGGACACCACATTATTGGGCGCTGCGCTGCCGGTGATATAGCCCAGCTCGGTCGGCGCCGGCTGGTAGGCTTCCGAGCGCGCGCCCAGCGCCACGCTGTCGCCTACAGTAACGGCATTGCGCCCAATGGCGACGCCCCATCCCGTCGTCGATTGGGCTTCCACTCCGATGGCTACGGAGCCTTCGCTGACGCCGTCGGCGCCGTAGCCGATGGCCACCGCATTGGTGCCGGCATTGGTGTTGGAACCAATGGCCGTCGAGTGTTCGCGCGCGACGACCGTGCCGTTGCCGTAATTGGCTTTGTAGCCTACGGCTACGTTTTCATCCCCATCGAGCCCGGCGCCAGCCAAAGCGCCCAGAGCAAGGTTGTAGTCCCCATCCATATTGGAACCCGCGCCGAAACCGATGGCCATCGTCTGATTGCCCACCACGTTCTGGCCCGCATTGGTACCAATGGCGATGTGGGACGTACGGTCGCCACCACTGTTGCCGACGGTGCCGACGCCCGCGCCGGTGCCCAACGCAATGCTGTTGGCCGTCGCAGCCTGGGCGCCATCGCCGATGGCTACCGCGCTGCCCGCCGTCGCGGCAGCATCGTGCCCGAAGGCCGATGCGCTGGCGCCCGTGGCCTGGGCGCCGCTGCCCACGGCGGTCGCATTGGCCGCGCCCGCGGACGCCGCGTTACCCACCGCCAGCGCGCCGCTGCTGAAATCGCCGGTCACGGTAGCGCCGGAACCCAAGGCCAGTGCATTCTGGACGTCCTTGGAATCAACGGCAGCGCCATCACCCAAGGCGATATTGCTGTCGCCGCGGGCCGCGCTATTGCGGCCGATGGCGATGGAAGCAACGCCGTCCACGCCGGCATCCGTACCGACTTGCGCGCCCTGCCCCAATGCAACGCCTGCCTCGGCGCCGGCCATCGTGGCCGCACCATGGCCGGCGGCAAAACTGCCTGCGCCGGCCGACTCCGCCTCGGGCCCGATGGCAATGGAGTCGCTTCCATCCGCTATCGAGTCGGCCAGCGTGGAATTAGCGTGAAAATACTTGATGCCCTGGCCTTGCGAATAAAGCTTCTGCTCGAGCACGTACATCTGCCCGCCTGTTACGGCGTCTTTGCTTCCCGATGCGATATTGCCGTCTGCCAGATTGGTGATCCGGGTGCCGGCGCCGGCGCCCTGCAGCGTAATCAGGCTTTTGGTGGCGGCGTCGTCATAGCGCACAGAGGCATTGGCCGCTGTCTGCAGGTTCGAGATCTGGGTGGTATGGGTACCGACAGTGGAGTTCAAAGTACCGACATTGGTGGTCAGGGTACTGACATTGGTGGTCAAGGTGCCAACAGAGGTATTCAACCCCGTAACTGTGGCGGTGACCGTTGTCAGGTCTTCGTTCGTCTGCCACAACTGTCCGGTGGTAACAGCGTTCGTGCCGCCCGAGACCAGCGCACTGGCCGTCAGCCCGCTGATGGTGCCGCCGTCCTGGAAATCGATGGCGCCGGCGCCATTGCTGAACTGAATGCTGCCGCCATCGGTATGCACAGGCGAAACGCTGTCATCGATGCTCACGTCGGCAAACGCCGGCGTCCCCATGATCAACAAGCCGGTCCCTGCCAATACGACAGCCCGGAAAGATGGAAGGCCAGGCAAATTGGCGCCTGACACAACGCTGCCTGCAGCTCCTCCCGCGCGCTTACCTCGCACGCGCGCAAGCTCTGAGACCGCCACGTACGTCCGTGTCAACTCATTCCAAACCGTTTTGTATATCCGATTCACGATACTCTCCATTCAATGCAAGAACCGCCTCGCGTAAACGCCGCGCTTGTTATGCAAGCGCACGATTACGGAAGGCGAAGATCCATCAGCAGCAACGGGATAGCCGCTTCAAGCCATACTTTGCAGAACATGGAGTAGGTCAACATCTACTTTTGGCGCAGAAACCTTTAGTTCTTTGCCGAATACGCATCGCAACTGTCAAGGATTGAAAAAACCACAGGGATGAGCGATATGGATCGTCTGGCACAAGGCGGCAGGCACGGCCGGCATTGGCTGCCCGGCGATCTCGGTCGATAAAGCGTTTGCCGCAGCGGGATCGGACAGGAAAGCCAAGGTCAATACGAGTTGCCCATCGTGCAAGACAAAAAGGGCGGAGCCCTGTGCAATACAGAGTTCCGCCCAGTACGGACAAGCCGTATTTAGAATTCTATGGAGACGACTCCGTGAAGGAGAATGACCCGTCCGTCGAAGCCAGGGCCTGCGGAGCTGGCGTCCCCGAACGTCTTCGAAACACCGAAGGAGCCTGGCCGGAATATTCCTTGAACGCGGTAGAGAAATTCGCAGCGCTGGAAAATCCCAGTTCCTCCGCAATGGAAATGATGCTCAACGCCGAGTGGGACAGCAAATACTCCGCACGGCGCATGCGCTTCAAACGTATGAAACCCGACACCGTCATACCCAGGCATTGTTCGAATGCGCGAGCAAGCCGGCGTTCGGGAACACCAAGCGCCTGCGCAAGATCAGACGCCCGGGGCGGCATGGCAAGCCGCTGGAAAATAATACGCCGGGCCGCCACGACCAAGGCGGATTCGCCGTTCGGACGGGAATCACGGCCGGCGCCCACCGGCACAGACGGAAACACTTGCGCCCGTTGGACATGCGCTGTAGCCTTTGCAACGGATCCCGACAACGCGGTGGAATAGGCAGCCGGCTGATGCACGGATCGGTTCCCGCCGGCCTCGCGCCGCGCACCGGCACGCAAGCCCGCCTCATTGACCGCCTCGGCCGGAATCCGCTGCCGTGCCAATTCCAGATGGATATTGATGCGTTCGACAACCTCTTCGGCCAAATAAGGCTTGACGATGTAGTCCACCCCCCCGTTGCGCAATCCCTCCAGCCGGTCGGTAAGATCGGCTTTGGACGAAAGGAACAGGATGGGAATATGCGCTGTCGCCTGATCCGCCTTCAAAAGCCGCGCCAAGGCGAAGCCGTCCATCTTCGGCATGCGTACATCAAGAAGAATCAGATCTGGCAAGCTCGCCAAGGCGCGAGCATATCCCTGCGTTCCGTCAAAGGCAACGGTGATGCGATATCCGCGATGCCGCAGCATTTCAAGCAACATCCGGAGCTGATCGAAATCATCGTCTACCACCAATATATGAGCACGGAACTGAGCGCAAGCATTCATAAACAGCAAACCCTTTAATTACGCCCTCGACGATAGCGAGCGTAAATAGGGTTGTCCACATGTCTGCCTGAATCTTTCCAATGTTTGACAAATGCAGGGCAGGCCGAGTCTAGCTTACGTCTTCGTGAACCTCGCGCACGCCCGGAGTGGCTTTCAAGCGCTCGCGGATGGTGGAATATTGCGTCGGCGAAACCTTGGCCAGCGTAATGTGAACCTCGTCCAGCGTTTTGTCCCCGTCGCTCGGCTGCACGACGAACTGCTTGATGCGGCTGCCCCCCGAGCCCAGGGTCGCCGACAAGACATGCAGGTTCAGCGCCCCGTGCTCCACCACCAGTTGCATCCGGCGCTCCTGCTTGGCGGCGATATAGCGCTGCTCCAGCGGCTTGATGCCCGCCAGAATGATCAGGATGATGATGGTCGAGGCAATGGACGCCACGTACATCCCCCCGCCGACGGCCAGGCCGATTGCGGCGACCGACCAAAGGCTGGCCGCGGTGGTGAGCCCTCGGATGACCTCGCCGCGCAGCAAAATGGAGCCCGCCCCCAGAAAACCGATGCCGGACACCACCTGCGCGGCCATGCGCGAAGGATCGAGCGTTACGTTGCCCTGGCCGAGAATGTCCGCAAAGCCAAAGGCCGAGACGATCATGATCAGCGTGGATCCCACACACACCAGCATATGGGTGCGCAGCCCCGCCGCCCACGACAGCCGCTCGCGCTCGAAACCGATCACGCTGCCAAGCGCCGCGCCGAGCAACAGGCGGCCAACGAGTTCTGTATCACTGAGCATGTTTTTCCTTTGGCAAACCCAATATGGCACATTGGAGTTGAACACTCGAACCGAGTACGGGCATACCGCCAATGTCTCTGATGAAATCAGTCGTTCCGTGAAACGGCTTATATTTTGGCACAGTGGAAAATGCTGACAAGTCTTCTAGATTCACGACAAATTAATTTTTTATCGATGAAATTATTGACCAGCGATAAAATTTTATATAAAGTCTGGATATCGTCCACGGATCCGGAAATGGCATGCGCCTCAAGGAAGTCACCATCGTCTTCAACTATCGAAGCCCATTCTGCGCATTGATAGTCGAAGACATATTCCAGCTTGCGCAACGTTACTCGGTCGACGTGAAATGGCGGATCTCGCGTGAAGTGCCGCGCCCTTCCAGCCTTCCCGTCACGAAAGAAAACCCGCGCTTCGCCTACAACCGCCAGGACTGCGCCCGGAGGGCGGCCTGGCAAGGGCTTGCGTGGAACCCGCCAGAATGGCGGTTGACGGATGTCGACGCGGCCTCCGTCATTGGACATTGGCTGTTGACCCGGGGCTCTCGGTGCTTTCAGGAGTTCACCATCCGCTGCAGCCAGGCGTACTGGTGCCATGGCTTGAATACCAGCGATCGGGCCGTGGTGGAGCAAATCGCTTTTGAGGCGGGGCTCGATCCAGCCACTCTGCGGCAAATATGGAACGAGGAACACCAGATCCGCACGGAACTCGAAACCAATGCCAACTGGTGCGCCGGCAACGGCGTGCTGGGCGTGCCGTACTTCATTGTCGACGACCAGCGCTTCTGGGGTTCCGACCGATTCGGAGCATTGGAGCACTACCTTGCCGATCAGCATGCGGGCCCCGCTCCCTGCCGGCTTGATGACGGCTTGCTGTTCGCGGATCATTGCGTGCCCACGATTCCCATACAGGGAAAAACAACCAAGGCCGCCGTCAATCGCGTCTTCTGCGTTGAATGGAGGCACTCCGCCAATCCAGGGCGCACAGAAGCGGCTTCGGGCCTTGAATCCCTGCGCATTTTCATAAAGCCATCCAACACGGTGGCGCTCGATGGCGCAACAGTTCCCTATCCCTCGCAGACATCGGGCCTGCATTGCGAGCTGAAACTCGTGACGGTGCTGCGTGAATCGTTATCCAATGCCACGGAAGCCGAGGCGGCGCGCGCCATCTTCGGCCACGCGGCGGGCCTGGATATATCCAGGCCCGACCTTCAATCGCGCGCTACGGAAAAAGGCGGCCCTTGGGAAGCGGCGCGGGCTTTCGACGGTTCCATCATCGTGGGGCCGATCCGCCCATACGACGGTGCGATGAGCGCAAAGGACGAAGAACTCCTCCTGAACATCGATAACGAAGCCGCATGCTTGAGTTCAGCCGGCGGCGTGCTCTCGTCCATGCCGAAAATACTCAGCGAACTTTCCCGGTACTTCCCGCTTCAACCGGGAGACCTCGTATATGCCGGCGGCTCTGAAGCAAGCCGGCCGCTGCGGCCCGGCATGAAACTGCGCGGCCAGATCGGGCGCGTAGGATCCGTGGAGTGCTCCATCCGCGAAGAACAAGGCGCCGAATCACCTGCAACGCCACCAGCGCATGGCGCCTCCCGGTAGCTGCAAGCAAGCAGATGCTGAACAACTACGACAAGCAACAACGACAGTATTTCAATTAGAGACAAAGGAACTGAAAATGAGCACCCGTTCGAAAACAGAATATCCCGTGGTTGTAGCCGGAGGCGGGATCGGAGGACTCAGTGTCGCGCTAGGCTTGGCGCGCAGCGGCTTCCAGGTACACGTGTTCGAACAGGCTTCGGAGTTTCGCGAAGTAGGCGCCGGCATCCAGCTTGCCCCGAATGGGATGAGGGCTTTGCACCGCCTGGGGCTGACGGACAAGATCAATATATGGACATCGCTGCCTCCGGCCATCGAACTGCGGGACGCCCTGGACGGCACCGCGTTCGCGCGCCTGGACCTTGGCCAGAACTTCATCAAGCGCTTCGGACATCCGTACGCCGTCATTCACCGCGCGGATCTGCTCTCCACGATTTTCGCAGCATGCGAAGAGCATCCGAACATCAGGCTGGAGCGAAATGCCGAAGTCGCCGGCTTCGATCAGGACGACAGCTCGGTGACCGTGTCGTTAAAAGATGGCCGTACCATTAAAGGTCATGCACTGGTGGGAGCGGACGGATTACGGTCGGTGATCCGGGAGAAAATCATCGGAGACGGTCGAAACAAAACCTCGAGGCTGGTCTGCTACCGGTCTGTCGTGCCTCGTTCCGCCATTCCAGACTCATTGTGGAACCCTGACGTTGTCATGTGGAGCGGGCCCAACGCGGATTTCGTGCATTATCCGCTACGGCGCGGGGAGCTCTACAACCTCGTCGCCACCTTTCTTTCCGACGAAGAGTTCGACGTCACCGATATTGCCGGGCGGCCGGACGAAGTCTATGGCAGTTTCCAGGGGCATCTTCCCGAGATTCACGAGCTATTGCAAAAAATCGATATGGGCCGCCGCTGGCTGGTAGGTGGGCGCGAGCCTGTCAAGAATTGGTCCGAAGGCCGGGTCACCTTGATCGGCGATGCCGCACACCCTATGTACCAGTATGCCGCACAGGGCGCATGCCAGGCTTTGGAAGATGCCGTATGCCTGGCGGAAAAAATGAAAGCAACCCCTGAAGATCCCGTCGCGGCCGTCCAGGCTTATTATTCCGCGCGGTACATACATACCGCGCGAGTGCAGCTCACCGCCAAGCACCTCAGGGAATTGGCGCAGTTCGGCGGCGCGCTCGCGGATCTGCGCGCCCAGCTCTTCGCTGAACGCTGGGCCACCCAGGACAAGAGCTACGATACCCTGACCTGGCTATGGGGAGAAGCCGAGATCAACGCTTGATCAACGCCAGCGCCTTGCTGAAAAGCGGGCTGCCCGGATCGGCAAGCCCCTCGACGATTTCAAAATGATTGCAGCCACTTGTCACATACCGCTCCAATCCGCGGCATTGCGGGCCAAATACTTGCGCACAGAGATCCGACTGGCGATTGAACTCTGCGGACTCCAGCTCGCCGCTGGCGACAAGCAAAGGAGAATCGATGCTCAGGCTACGGCGCGCAGGGCTTTGTTTTTGTGCCTGTTCCTCGTCGAGGTTCAAGTTCTTTTTCTGCGAGGTGAACAGCAAAGGCGCTAGATCGAAAATTCCCGAAACCAGCAGCCCGCTCTTGAACAGATTGCCTGAAAGGCCGTTCGCAACGGATGCCCAATCCGTCGTCAGCATCATCGCCGAGAGATGGGCGCCAGCCGAGTGGCCGCCGATATGCAGATCGTCCCGGTCCAGCCCCAATGCCGCGCCGTTATTCCATATCCAGGTAACGGCGCGCTGAACCTGCGCCGCGATCTGGGCGATAGATACCGTGGGGCACAGGTCATAGCTCAATGCCAGGAACGAGACTCCGCGGGCGACAAACGGCTCGGCCAGAAAACTATAAACGGACTTGTCGCCTTTCTGCCAATAACCGCCATGGATGAACACCAGCGTAGGCGCATGTCCGGCATCCTCGGCGGGAAAGAAATCCAGCTTCGAGCGTGGGCCGGAGTCGTAGTCGATATCGAGCTCGCATGCCGCGACGCTCCGGTATTTCTCGCTGCGTTCCGCCCATGGCGGCAGATACTTCAATTGCGGCTGCAGTTGATCCAGCTGGTACTGTGCTTCCATCTCTTCGAAGAATGCTTCCGTCCCCAGAGGCGCCTTGCCTTGCGGAATTCCATAATCCATATTCTTCCTTTACGTTTGCATGCCGGGCTAGACGCCCAAAAACCGCTGTCGCAGCGAACCGTCGGCCAGCAGGGCCGACGATGTTCCGCTCCACATGATTCGTCCCTTCTCCAGGATGTAGTGCCTGTCGGCCAGGCGGGCCAGTGCGTCGACATTCTTGTCGATGATGAGAATGGACTGGCCGGCGTTCCGCAAGGTTTGCAGAACCTGCCAGATTTCATTCCTTATCAGCGGAGCGAGCCCTTCAGTCGCCTCGTCCAGCACAAGCAGCGATGGATTGGTCATCAAAGCGCGCCCCACGGCCAGCATCTGCTGCTCGCCGCCCGACAACAACCCCGCCATGCTGTGCAGGCGGGGTACAAGACCCGGAAACAACGCCAGAACGCTTTCCAGCACCCAGGCTTCGCCGCCGTCCCGCGCGGACGCCGTGGCGAGCAGATTCTCTTGAACCGTCAGATTAGGAAAAACCTGCCGCCCCTCGGGCACCAGCCCAAGCCCCGCACGGGCGACCTCGTAGGGCTGGCTGCCGAAAATCGAATTCCCGTTGAAAACGATTTCTCCCCCGCACGGCCTCACAATCCCCATAAGCGATGAAACCGTCGTAGTCTTGCCCATGCCGTTGCGGCCCAGCAAGGTCACGACCTCTCCGCGCTGGATCTCGAAGTCGATGCCGAAAAGCACCTGGCTCTCGCCGTAGCCGGCTTGAAGATTCGACACCTTGAGCATCAGGAATTCTCCTCTTCGCCCAGGTAAGCCTGGCGCACGGCCGGATTGCTCCGTATTTCGTCCGCCGTGCCAGTGGCAATGATCCGGCCATGCACAAGCACGGTAATCCGATCCGCCAGCGCGAACACAGCGTCCATATCGTGCTCGACCAGCACTATCGTTACTTTGCCCTTCAACGTCGAAAGGAAGGAAACCATTCTTTTCGAATCCTCGGGCCCCATCCCGGCCATGGGTTCGTCCAGAAGCAAAAGTCTGGGCTCCGTGGAAAGCGCCATCGCCAGCTCCAGCGCGCGCTTCTCGCCATGGGCCAGCGCCGAGACCAGCCATTCCGCCTTGTCGTGCAGCCCGACCTTGCGCAATGCTTCGCGGGCCGGCCCGCGCAGCGCCTCTTCGGAATCGGCGGCCTTATAGAAACAAAAGCTATGGCCGGCATGCGCCTGCACGGCCAAAGCCACATTGTCCAGAACCGTAAATCCGGAAAAAATACTGGTGATCTGGAAAGTCCGGGCCAGCCCGCAAGCGGCCCGCTGGAAAGCCTTCAAGCGCGTGAAGTCGCGCCCATCGAAAAAAATCCCGCCGCTATCGGGCCGAAGCTCGCCCGACAGTTGGGAAATCAATGTTGTCTTCCCCGCGCCATTGGGACCGATGATCGCATGGACTTCGCCCTCGGCGACCGCAAGATCCACGTGATCCGTGGCCACCATGCCGCCGTAACGCTTGCACAGGCCCGCAGTCCGCAAAATCATCGTCGGGCTGTCCACGGGGCTTGGCGCCTCCGGCTCCATAATGGCCGGCATCGAAAAAGCTTCAGACATGAGACGCAGCCCCCTTCTTGCCCAGGATCACACGAAGCCTGTCCTTGATGCACAGCCGCACCGACGCCCCATTCGCGCCGCCCGGCCCGTTGCGGAATATTCCGAGGATGCCCTGTTTTGCAAACAGCACGACCAGGATCAGGAAAGGCCCCATGAGCGCCTGCCAATGCTCGGTGGCATTGGAAAGCCAATGCTCCAGCAGCAGGTACGCGGTCGTCCCCACCACAGGACCGAACAGCGACCCCATGCCTCCAAGAATCACCATGATCATGATTTCGCCTGAACGCGTCCAGTGCATGGCCGAAGGCGAAATGAACAACACTTGATTGGCCAGGAGGGCGCCGGCCAGGCCGCATACGGAGCCGGCAATCACGAAGGCTGTCAGCTTATAGCGAAATACGGGATAGCCAAGAGCCGTCATCCTGCGCTCATTGACCTTGGCGCCTCGTATGACCATGCCGAAACGCGATCTGACGATACGGTGGAAGGCCCAGAGAACAGCCAGAAGCAGCGCGAACGAGACATAGTAGAGCACAATGGGCTTGCTGAAATCGAGTCCCGGAAACTGGCTGGGCTGCATGATGTTCAGGCCGTCGTCCCCCCCGTACGTATCGACGCTAATGGCCAGGAAGTACAGCATTTGCGCAAATGCAAGCGTGATCATGATGAAATGGATGCCGGTCGTTCTAAGGGAAACCAGCCCGATCAACAGCGCCAGCAGCGCGCAAACCAGGATCGCCGCCGCGAAATGGATGAACCCGTCCGTTATGCCGTGATAGCTGAGGATGCCTACCGTGTAGGCGCCTACGCCCAGATAGGCGGCATGGCCGAAACTGACCATGCCGCCATAGCCCAGGATAAGATCCAGGCTTACCGCCGCAATGCTGAAAACAAGAATGCGCGTGACGATATCCATGTAGAACGGCTGGTCGAAGACGCGCGACAGCACCGGAACGAACGCCAGGGCCAAAAGAAATACGGTGATGAATAGGGTTTTCGCTTTCATGCACTCACCTGGTCCGGGGAGGGAACAATCCCTGCGGGCGGGCGAACAGGATTGCCGCCATGAGCAGGTAGATCAACATCGAGGCGATCGCCGGTCCCGCGCTGTTGGCCGCGGAATCCGACACCAGGCTTCCCAGCGCGGGCTTCAGCAACGAGCGTCCCAGCGTATCGACCACGCCGATGCCGAGCGATGCGATGAACGCGCCCTTGATCGAACCGATTCCACCGATCACTATCGCCACCAGCACCAGGATCAGGAAGTTGTCGCCCATGCCGGACTCCACTGAAAATATCGGGCCGGCCATCAGTCCCGCCAAGGCGGCAAGCACCGCCCCCAGGCCGAAGACCATTGTGTACAGCCACTTGATATTGACGCCCAGCGCATTGACCATTGTCCGGTTGCTTGCGCCCGCCCTGATCAACATGCCCAATTTCGTCCTGGTGATGACGACATGCAGCAGAAGCGCCACCAGCAAGCCGGCCACGATGATGGTCAGCCGGTAAGTGGGATAGTCCACGCCTGGAAAAATGCGAACCTGCCCGGCCAGATAGCCGGGCAGGTTCACGCTCAGGGCGGAACGGCCCCAGATCATGCGGCACCCTTCGTTGAACAGCAGGATCAAGCCGAACGTCGCCAGCACCTGATCCAGGTGATCCCGCTCGGAAAGCGCCCTGAATATGACCAGCTCGATGAGCATGCCGATGATGAACGCCGCGGAAAGCGCGGCCAGCACCGACAGCGCGACCGACCCCGTCGATGCCAGCGACCATGCGAATACATAGGCGCCGATCATGTAAAGCGAACCGTGAGCCAGGTTGATGAGATTCATGATCCCGAATACCAGGGTCAGGCCGGCCGCCATCAAGAAGAGCATCACGCCGTACTGGATTCCATTTAACAGCTGCACGAACAGCAGACTACCCATATCCATATTGCGTTTCTCACGATAAATTTTCGCTGCCGCTTTCTGTGGGAAGAAGGGCCGGGACTTCCCGGCCCTTTCCAGATCCGGCTACTCGGGCGGGTGCCGGAGAACCAGCCCGGGCCCGCTGTTGCCACACGCTATTTCATCGCGCACTGATCGTAGTAGTGATCCTTGTGCGCTTGGAATACCGTGGCTACCGTCTTGCGCACCAGATTGCCCTGACCATCCTTGACTACCTGGAACAAATAGAAATTCTGAATGGGGAAATGGTTGGTGTTGTAATGGAACGGCCCGCGCACGGAATCGAAATCCGCCTTTTCCATGGCGGCAATCATTCCCTTCTTGTCCTTGACGTTGCCATGCACGGCCTTGACCGCGCTATTGATGAGATTGATCGCGTCATAGCTTTGGGCCGCATAGTACGAAGGGATGTAGCCGTATTTCTTGCGGAAGGCATCGACGAATTTACGGTTGGCGGGGAAATCCAGGTCGTAGTTCCAGAATCCCGCCTCGTAGTTTCCAACCGCCGCGTCGCCGATTGCCGGAAGCGTGGTTTCGTCGGCGCCGAACACGGAATACAGCGGTATGTCGCGCAGGCCGGCCTGTGCGTACTGCTTGAAGAACTGAATGCCCATTCCGCCGGAATAGAACACGAAAACAGCCTTGGGCTTCGCCGCCTTGAGCTGGCTCAGCTCGGCCTGGTAGTCGGCCTGCCCGAAAGTCGTATAGACCTCGTTGATGATCTTGCCCTTGAAGTAGCGCTTGAAGCCGGCCACCATATCCTTGCCGGCCGCGTAATTGGGGGCCATGACATAGACATCCGTTATCTTCTTGTCGTTCATGTACTTGCCCATGGCCTCGGGGGTCTGATCGTTCTGCCACGAAGTCGTGAAGAAGTTGGGAGCGCACATCTTGCCCGCGATCTGGCTGGGTCCCGCATTCGCGCTGATAAGGATAGTGCCCGACTTGATCACAGGCTGGTAGACGGCCAGCAGCGTGCTCGACAGGATGACGCCGGTGATGAAGTCGACCTTGTCCTGCTTGAGCATTTGCTCGGCAAGCTGGCGGCCGACGTCCGGCTTGTATTGCGCATCGCCATAGATGATCTGGGCATCGACCCCCCCAAGTTTACCGCCGAGATTTTCCAGGGCCAGATCGGCCCCGTCCTTCATATGCTTGCCGACAATACCGCTGGGCCCCGACGTGGTCGTGATGAAACCGACCTTGATCTTGGCATCGGCCAGTGTGGGCGCTATGCATAGGCAAGACGCGAGTAGCGCCGCAATAAAGCTCGTTTTCATTGTGTCTCCTTTTTCCTGTTTGCTTCGGCTAGAAGCCCGTGCCGCGGATTGCCCCGCGGCCGGGCGGTTGTCATCCTGCATTGGCGCGCTATTGAGCGCCGGCTCCGACAAAACCCATGGCCTTGATCTCCACTTTCAATGCGGGGATGGCCAGGCCCTTCACTTCCACCAGCGTGCAGCACGGGAAATCGCCGGTGAAGTATTCCCTGCGGGCGCGCCAGACTTCCTCTCGTTCACGTATGTCGGTCACGAAGATATTGAGCTCGATGATGTCATTCATCTTTGCGCCCGCGGCCAGCGTCAAATCGTGGATTTTCTGAAATGTGGCCTTGGCCTGTTCATACATGCTTTCGCCGCCCATCACATTACCTTCGAGGTCATGCGCCGTCATGCCCGAAATAAAGAACTGATTGCCAAAGATTTTTGCGTTGGTCCATGCCCCCGGCTTTGGCTCTTTGACGGTGGGGGCCTTAACGCTTTGCATCTTCATTACATCTCCTTGAAAAACTCTTGGAATACCGCGCCATGCGCGCCGAAACCGAAAAAATCCGCTCAGGCCTGGAAGCTGGAAAGCACAGCCTGGCGGCCGCCGTTCTCCGCAAAGGATTCACTGTGGAACAACCCAAGCGCCTGCATCACCGGCTTGTCCGTCGCGGAAAACAAATAAGCATCGCCGCTGCCGGCTGCGTGCTCATGCCAGGACCAAGGGGGAACGACAAAGACATCGCCCCGCCCCCAGGTGAACGTGACGCCATCGATGACCGTCGCCCCCTCGCCGCCGATGACGAAATACACGGTGCTGGAAGTCGAGCGTCGCGCCGTGGTGTGCGTTCCGCCGCGCAGCAGCTGCGCCCGGCACGAAAGCGTGGGGAGCGTCGGCCCCGAGGTCAGAGGATTCACATACTCGAGAAGCACGCCTTCGTGCCTGTCCTCGGCATCCGTGCCCATGGAATGCAACGCTTCCCGCATTTGCGTCCAGGGATAGCGCAGAACAGGGTGGGCTTCCGGATAGGGAAACTCCGCCGGCGGCCGAAACAGGCCCAGGCGCTCATTGGAAAAGCCGTCCGGACGATCGGGCGCCACCAGGCCCTCGCCAGGCTGGAACATGCTTGCCTGCAATAAATTGACCAGGGGAAAATCCAGCACATCGAGCCAGACGATGTCATGCGCGGTTTCGTTGGCATGTTCATGCCACATGCCCGATGGCGTCAGGAGGAGATCGTTTTCCTCCATCATGAGACGCTCGCCCTGGACCTTGGTATAGACCGCCCCGCCCTTGCTGCGGGCGGCGAACCGTATGGCGCCGGCAGCATGGCGATGGGCGGGCGCCCGCTCGCCGGCGCGCACAAGCTGGAATGCGGTGGCTATGGTGTGGCTGGCGCTGTACGAAAACTTGAGATCGGGATTGACGTGCTCCATGGATCGCCGCTCCGCCCCCCGATCGGGGGTGATCAATTCTCCGGAACGCATGAGCAGCGGAATGACCGCATCCCATTTCCATAACCAGGGCCGGTAGCTGACCCGCGGGGATTTTGAAATGAAAGACGAAATGTACTTCCAGGTCGGCGCCATGTTGGCCGCCTCCAGATCCTCGTGCAACCGTTCAAGCGAATCCGCGGGCGTCCTCGTCGCGTCTGCCATGCCTGCCTCCTTATGCAAATTTATCGATGTATATATTTTTTATCGATAAAAATTTAGTTATATAATGCTACGAGCTAATTTATATGTAGTCAATAGCTTTATCGATAAAAAAATAGAAATTTTGCTTTGGCCTATCGGGGATCAATCATGTTCGAACACGCCCAACTCCTCGCACTTCCCACGGAAACGCCAAACCCGGCCGGCAATGGCGACTTGGCCGGCATAGCTTGGCAACGTATTCGCGCCGACATCATCGCGGGAAACCTGGCGCCCAATACGCGCCTGCGCATTGCCTTGCTGCGAACCGCGTATGGCATCGGAGCCACGCCGCTCAGGGAAGCGCTGTCCCGCCTGGTTTCGGAAAGACTGGTCGTCAGCATGGACAGGCGGGGTTTCGCCGTCGCGCCGATTTCATTGAAGGAACTGCGCGACCTGACCGACCTGCGCAAACTGCTGGAAAAAGAGGCGCTACGGCAATCCTTGAAAAATGGCGACGAGCAATGGGAAGCGGATGTCGTCTCAGCGGTCTACAAGCTTGGCCGCCTGCACGAACGCATTCAAGGAGGGGATCTATCAGCGATCGATGGCTGGGAGCTTTTGAACCAGGAATTTCACGAGGCCCTGGTTTCGGCCTGCGATGCCCCCTGCCTGCTGCATTTTCGACGCACGGTCTACCTGTACCTGCAACGTTATCGGCAGATCTGCCTGTCGCTGACCTCGCCCACTCGCAATGTGCACAATGAACACGTCGCCATGCAAAAGGCGGCCATCGCCCGCAACTACGAACTCCTCTGCGAACTGACCGACGAGCATTTGGAGCGCACTTACCAGCGGATCGCCGAAAACGGATCGCTGGCTTCGACGGAAAGCGGCAAAAAGCCGGAATAAGCGGATTTCGCCCTTGCTTTCCTCAGGGCATAAAATGAAGTCCGCCCTTTCTTCCTGGAGACAAACGTGCCAAGCTTATTGCCCAATGTCGACCCCGACGGCTTGCTGGAATATTCGGTGGTTTACACCGACCGCGCCATCAATCATATGTCCGGCGCCTTTCAAGGCGTCATGCGGGGCATCTCCCGCATACTGAAGCAAGTCTACAACGCCGAGGCGGCCATCATCGTTCCGGGCAGCGGCACGTTCGGCATGGAGGCGGTGGCGCGGCAGTTCGCCACGAATAAAAAATGCCTGGTCATCCGCAATGGCTGGTTCAGCTTCCGCTGGAGCCAGATCTTCGACATGGGCGGCATTCCCGCCAGCACGACCGTGCTCAAGGCGCGCCCGGTGGCCAACGGCCCGCAGGCCGCCTTCGCGCCGCCGCCGCTGGATGAAGTGCTTGCCGCGATCAAGTCCGAAAAGCCCGACATGGTGTTCGCGCCCCACGTCGAAACCGCGTCCGGCATTCTGCTGCCGGACGACTATATCCGCAAGGTGGCCGAAGCGGTGCACGAGCACGGCGGCCTCTTCGTGCTGGACTGCATTGCCTCCGGCACCATCTGGGTCGACATGAAGGAAACCGGCGTGGACGTGCTGATCAGCGCGCCGCAAAAGGGCTGGAGCGGCCCGGCATGCTGCGCCCTGGTCATGCTTGGCGCCCAGGCCCGCAAGCAAATCGACGCCACGACTAGCACCAGCTTTGCCTGCGACCTGCGCAAATGGCTGCAAATCATGCAGGCTTACGAGCAAGGCGGCCATGCCTACCATGCCACCATGCCCACCGACGCCCTTACCGCGCTACATAAAACCATGCTCGAGATGGAGGCCGAGGGCTTCGGCAAGCTGCGCGACGCCCAGCGGGAACTGGGCGCCAAGGTACGGGCGATGCTGACCAAAAGGGGATTCAAAAGCGTGGCCGCCGAAGGCTTCCAGGCTCCCGGGGTGGTGGTCAGCTACACTAATGACGACGGCATACACTCCACCAAGAAATTCGCGCAGGCGGGCGTGCAGGCCGCCGCCGGCGTACCACTGCAATGCGACGAACCCGAGGGTTTCAAGACCTTCCGCATCGGGCTGTTCGGCCTGGACAAGCTTCATCACATCGAACGAACCGTGGACTACCTGGCAAAGGCCATCAGCAAAATCGCCTAGGAGCGTTGGCGGTTTCCACCGCCCATGCTCCCAGGACCCCTGCCTGGATTGCCCTGACCAAGCAAAGACGAACCATGGCCGAAACACGCCGATCCGCCAATTAAGGTATTCTCTTTGCTTCATCAAAAAGGAACACTACTCATGACCCAAGCCACAGCACGCCACATCCTGGTTTCCACCGAAGAACAGTGCAACGAACTGAAAACCGCCATTGAAAACGGCGCCGACTTTGCGCAAGTCGCCAAAGAACATTCCAGTTGCCCCTCCGGCCGCGACGGCGGCAACCTGGGCTCGTTCGGCCCCGGCCAAATGGTCAAGGAATTCGACACCGTCGTATTCAGCGCGCCGGTCAACGTCGTGCAAGGCCCGGTCAAAACCCAGTTCGGCTACCACCTGGTCGAAGTCACCAGCCGCCAGGACTGATCCAGCCGGCCAGAGCGGCGGCCGTACGGCCGCTGCATGCCCCCCAAGCACTCAGTGGCTTTCTGGAGCGTGCTGTTTACCGCGCTCCTCCGCGAGGGCAATGGTTAAGCGCTGCACCTTCTTTTTCAACTGATCGCGTTCTTCGGTAAGCGTGTCGACTAACTGCATCAGGCGGTGAATCTCGATTTGATCGGGTGTGGCATCGCCGGGCAAGGGCTCGAGCCGAGGCTTCGGCGGCATTCTGGCCTCGCGCACCTGCCGCGCCGCTTCGCGCAGTTCCCTCTTGCCGCCGGCCACTGCCGCCACCTGCTTTTCGCTGGGCAGGGAAGCGACCGCGGCCGCGGCATTGATGGAGATCACGCCCGACTTCACCGCGCCGACCAACTCAGGCGCCGCCGTCTTCTGGATTTTTTCAATTTGCCCCAGCGTGGCGCTGCTGACGCGGGCTGCGCGTGCAACAGCTTCGCGCGTCCAGGGCGGTTCAGGCTGGGACCTGTTTTGAGCAGCCGATTCAGCGCCGGCAAGCTCGACGGCCGCCTCTTTTGCTCGAACCTGGGCCTGGCGCGCGGCCATGATTTCCTTCTTGCGCAGCGCAAGCACACCGCGCTGGAAGTCCGAGACGCTGCGTCTTCCTAGATGATTGTCGATCATCCACAGATGCACGTCCTCCATCGAACGGAAAGACGTGTTCTGGACCGTATTGAACGCAATGCCATGCTTGCGGCAAATGACGTAGCGATTGTGCCCATCCACCAAAAGGTCGCCCCACAGCACCAGCGCATCGCGACACCCCTCCGACAGCAGACTGCTTTCCAGTGCCGCGAACTCGTCCTCGGTCAAGGGATCGATATAAGCGCGCAGGTCTTCGTTGATGGTGATGGTCATGTCGGGAAAAAAATAGAACGATGGCGCGGATAGTGTAATAGGCAAGGGCATGCCCCAGGCAAGCGGGCGGAACACAAGGGCTAAAGCCGGCTTGCGGCCTGCTCCGAACCAAGCCCGGCACGCAAAGCGTGAACCGCGCGCGCTGTCGAAGCGCAAGCCCTGGCCGCTTCGGCGCCCTTGACGCGGAAATGCTCGAGGAAAAACTTCTGGTGCTCTTGCCCCGCGTGGAAATGATGGGGTGTCAGCACCGCTGAAATCACCGGAACCCCGGTGGTTAGTTGAACCTCCATCAGCCCCGATATGACGGCCTGGGCGACGAATTCATGGCGGTAGATACCGCCATCCACGACCAGGCCGGCGGCCACGACGGCCGTATACCGCCCGCTGCCCGCCAGCAGCTTCGCATGCAGCGGGATCTCGAAGGCGCCGGCAACCTCGAAAAAATCGATATCGGATTCCGCATAGCCCAAGCCGGCCATCTCGAGAATGAAAGACTCGCGGCACTGATCGACGATATCGCAATGCCAGGAGGCCTGAACGAAAGCGATGCGTCCTGTGGACTGGACCGGGACAGTTGTAAGCGTTGTTTTTTGCAGCATTGAACCACTCCTGTTTTCAATAGGAAAAACAGGGCATGCAGAATAGATGGGAACCGGCAAGGCGGGGAAACCCCACGCCATGATCGGGCTTGGAAAGCGTGGCGACGCAGCCGGCCATGAAACGGAAGGTTCCGCCCATGCACGCTGCACAGTCACCGGTTTCGGCAAAGCTCCTGCAGTATCCCGCTCTCTCTTTATCCGGACTATGACCGTCGGTTCCGGAATCGCACCGGATCTGCTGACCCTGCCGGCAAGCCGCACACACGGCCCTCCCGGCAAGCGCTCGCGGACTAGGCGCATTGCACGCCATTACCGCCGGTGGGGAATTGCACCCCGCCCTGAGAACGTATGCGGCGCCATTGCACCATTGCCTAAAGCGCCGCGCAATGAATTTATCACAATCGCCGGCCAAGCACCAAAACGCCCCCGACCCATGGCGGCGCCAGGCCGAAATAGAAGCCGAACCGCGGCCAATAGGCGGGAACGCCCCTTTTAGTGTAGAATGGCGGGCTTAGCTTGTTGGGCTTATCGTAGTCCAACCAAGTATTGGCGCAATGGCAGAGTGGTTATGCAGCGGATTGCAAATCCGTGTACCCCGGTTCGATTCCGAGTTGCGCCTCCATATTTCTTGCGGGCTTCGATGCGCGTGGCCGCGTTGACATCTCCCCTCCTCCCCGATCGTTCAAAACCTGACGTTGAGATTGGCCTTGACGCCATTCTGCCGTGAGGAAGAAGCGATCCGCCCGTTATAGAAGACTCCCAGCGTCGCGAACCGCGTGAGGTTGACTTCAAAACCTGCCTCAACAAGCGCCGCATCCTGGGCGATCGGGCCCCCCGCAACAGTGAAGGCATTGCTGGCGGCGAAGGCATGGGTGGACAAGGGCGTGGTGTCGCCGAACGCGTGCTGCCAGCCCAGCGAGCCGTGCGCGGTCGCCGCCATGCCGCCCACCTCGAAACGGGTCGAAGCACGCAGCCCCAGCGTGGCGAAGGTGACGTTCGTGTTCTGGCTGTTGGCATGCAATGCTGCGGCCCCGCCCAGCTCGGTGAAGCTGCCGGTGTTCAGGTTGACATAGGCAAGGCTGGCGAAAGGCTCGAACGAAGCGATGCTCGTGTCGATACGATAGCCGAGATCGCCAAAAACCTGGAAGGTGCCGGAACGATAGCCCCCCTTGAGCCTGTCGCTGAAACCAGGGAAGTCCACCGAACGAGAGGTGTCGGTATCGTTCCAGCTATAGGCAAGGCCAGACCGGAAGCCGAGCTTGCCCCAACTGGTACCGCCATACAGGCCAAGATGGTAGTTATCGCTTGAACCCGAGGCGTAGCGATCGTTCACATCGAAGTCAGTGCGGCTGTAGCCGGCCAGCGCACCGACACGCCAGGTGTCGAGGACGGTGGTATCGGCCCCAATCAGGAAACCGCCTGTCGAATGCGTGAGCTTCGCCGCATTGCCGTCGCTGTCGGTCGAGCCCCAGGCGCCGAAGCCATAGCCCCACACCGCGCGGCAGCTGTTCAAAGTGGACACTCCGGCTGCCGCAGTTGAATCTACATCGTCACAAGCGGTGCGCAGACGGCCCACGGCCGCCTCGCGGACGAAGCGGCTGTCCTCGATCAGCGCGCTCTTGACGCTGGCGTGGATCTCTCCTGAGAGTTGCTCGAGCGCACCGCGGATCAGCGGCTTGTCGTCGGGCAACTGCACAAACGCGTCATAAAGAGGATTGCCGGCATTGAGGCCGATACCCTCGAGTCCACCGGCCGTGGCAATCTGGTTGCGGGTCATGCCGGCATCAATGAACTTCACGCCGTTGCGCTTGAGATTCAGATAGACGTTGTTGGCGTCATAAGTAAGCGTCGGATCGAGGAAGGCGAAATTCGACGTCACGTTCGAGAAGCTGCCCGACAGACCCTGGTCGGCGGTCAAGATGGTATAGGTCGACCTCAGATTGTAGCCGCCGGCATTACTGACCGAACCACCGCCCAGGGTCGCCGTGCCGGTGACATGGACGAGATCGGAGGCCGTGCCAGCCGGATCGGTCTCGATCAAATAGTGCGCACCGCCATCGACGACGAGATCGCCGTTGACGGTAAGTGTGCCGATCGAGTTGCCGGGCGATAGCGTGCCGCCGGATTTGACGGTCACCGAACCGACCGTGCCGTTACCGGCGAGCGTGCCGCCTCCATGCACAACCGAGGCCGAGACGATCGAGCCATCGACCACCAGCCTGCCACCCCGAATGTCCGTCCCCCCGGTATAGGTATTCGCTCCGGTCAGGATGGTTGTGCCGCTGAGCTGGTTGACGCTTCCCGTGCCGCTGACGTTGGGCTTGAATTCATAGTCCGTATTCGTGTGGTTGAAGTTGATGGCGCCGGTCTCTGCGCCGAAGATAACGATTGGCGTATCGAGGACACCGGCCGCCATAGGAGTCTCGCCCGGCGCTGCGCCGATATTGAGCGTGCCTATGCTGCCAATTCCAGCACTGATGGCTGCGTAGGCTGCGGAAACGCGACCGCCATTCGCGATGGTCAGTGCGCCGGTGCCAGATAAGCCGACATAGACGCCGTAGTTACTGTTCCATGTCGAATTTGGACCATCGATCATCACCATGCCGACGGAGCCAGCATCGATCCCGATAACGCCTTGATCAGAGGAAACGCTGCCGCCATTCGTGACAGCCAACGTGCCAGTGCCAGAAGAGCCGATATAGAGGTTTCTATTGGTCCATGTCGAATTTGCACCGTCGACCGTCACAGCACCGGCGGAGCCGGCGAAAGCCCCCACCCAGCCATCTGTGTTGGAAACGCTACCGCCATTCGTGACGTTTAGCGTGCCGACACCGTAACTGCCGACAATAAGGGTGTCGCTATTGATCCATTTCGACCCCGCGCCATCGACCGTCACCGCACCGACGGAGCCGGCGACAGATCCGACCCAGGCCTTTGTGTTGGAAACGCTGCCCCCATGCGCAATGCTTAGCGTGCCGGTGCCGTCACTGCCAACAACAAGGTCATCGCTATTGCTCCATTTCGACCCCACGCCATCGACCTTCACCGAGCCGACGGCGTCGGCGCCGGATCCGACCCAGGCATTCGTGCTGGAAACGCTGCCCCCTTGCGTGATACTTAGCGTGCCGGTGCCGTCGCTGCCGACAGAAAGGAAATCGTTATTGATCCATTTCGACCCCGCGCCATCGACCGTCACTGCGCCGACGGAGCCGGCGATGGATCCGACCCGGGCATTCGTGTTGGAAACGCTGCCCCCATGCGTAATGCTTAGCGTACCGGTGCCCGAAGTGCCGACAGAGACGCTGTAGCTATTGGCCCATGTCGAATTTGCACCATCGACCGTCACCAAGCCGACGGCGCCGACGTCGAACCCGACTCGCCCATAGCTGCTGGAAACGCTACCGCCGTTTGTGATGCTCAGCATGCCGTTGCCGGACTTACCTACATAAAGAGGCAATCCGATGAGGTTCCAGGATGGACTTGGGTTCGGAGATGGCGTTGGGTCTACATCGCCTGACGTGGCGACCGTCTGTGCCCGCGCATCAAGGCTTCCGCCAACGGAGGCCATTGCCAGGACGATGGCGGCCAAATTGCGAAAAGCATGGATGCGGGACTTGAGACCCCTTGGGACTCTGGCAGATTGAAATTTGGTCATGGCGCATAGTAGGATCAAGGCTCCAGGCGCTCAATGATCCAGCGTCCCAGGTCATTGACTGGGCGTCCCGGCGATGACCGACGAGGTAGCGGGATTCTGCGAATCCAGGCTCTTCCCTGGACTCGTAGTTTGGTATATTTGCTACTGAATTCTATATAAGGTATCGGAATTTCGACCATGGAGATCACTGAGTTCGACACGGGCAAAGTAGAGGCGAAAGAGCGTCTCGATTACTGGAGCACCAATGTGTTGTGCCGCATGTCGATTTCCGGAATAGGCGCGAAGTCCGGTTTCTTCGGTCGTCTGCTGCGAGCACAAGGTCACCTCGGCGAGTTCTGGGACCACACGTCGGATGCGATCCGCGTCGAGCGTAGTTCGCAACGATGCACCAGTGACGGCGGCGACGAGATCTATGTCGGCCTGCTCGTCGACGGCCCGTCACGGATCAATCAGAACGGTAATGATCGCACCTTGGCGGCGGGGAATCTTTATGTCACCGATTTTGCGCGGCCGGTGCGCGCCGAATGGTCACCCCATCGCGAAATCGCCATCGTCATACCGCGCGAACGGGTCACCGCCGTTGCCGGCCGCAGGGCCATAATGCTTGGCGGCACGCGCCTCGATCAACACGGGCTGGCTGAACTGCTCGCGTCGCATATGGCCCTGACGGCAAGACGCATGCGCAGTATGTCCCTCACCGAGCGCAAAGCCGCGATCGATGCGGCGGTGGATCTGGCCTGCGCGCTGCTGCGCACTGCCGCCGACAATGCGGGGGAGTTGCTGCCCAATGACATTCTCGCTGTTGCCCGGATCATCATTGACCAGCGCCACACCGATACGGAACTGTCGCCCGCGCACATTGCCGCGGCCGTGGGATGCTCGCGTTCCGAGCTCTATCGTGCCTTTGCCGGACAACCCGAATCCGTGGCTGCGTCCATCTGGGCGGCGCGGCTGGACAGGGCTCGGAGCATGCTTGCGCTAAGACCTGCTCTCGACCTCAGCATCGGACAGATATCGGCACGCTGCGGCTTCCTCGATCCCTCGACCTTCAACCGTATGTTCCGCAACCGCTATGGCATGACGCCAAGCGAGATGCGTGAGATGGCGTCTGCCTAGCCCGCGTCGCCGAGGGCTGGATTCGCCGGCTTTTCAACGCCCAGGCAGCATCCGCAGCAGAGTGTTGTCGCGCATCACGTAGTGGTGGCCCAGGGCGGCCGCCACATGCAGGCCTATCAGGTAGTAGCCTATGGTGCCTATTGTTTCGTGAACTTCCTTCAGCGATTTGTACAGCGCCTTGTCGGGGCCGATCAGCATCGGCAGTTGCCAGCCGAAAAAATGCACCGGACTGCCTTTTGCGCTGATGGCAACCCATCCCAGCACCGGCATGCCGAGCATGAAGGCATACAGCGCAAAATGCATGATGCCGGCCAAAAGCTTCTGCCAGCGCGGTATGGGAGGCGCAATGAGCGGGGCGGGCCCGCTTGAGAAGCGCGCGCCGATGCGCACCACGATCAGCACGAGAACGCACAGGCCAAGCCCGAAGTGCCAGTTCAGCATCGCCGCCCGCAAGGCGCTGCCCTTGGGCTGGTAGCCATGCAGATTGATCGCCACATACACCGCGACCAGAAATAGAAACATGACCCAGTGCAGGCCGATCGGCAGCGAGCCGTACCGGTTGCTTGTGTTTTTG
>CALMPB010000347.1 GCA_937871985.1 uncultured Burkholderiaceae bacterium | reverse complement strand
GCGAGCAACGTTACCTATCGAAACTGGTCGATGCCTATGTGCCCGACGACACGCAGGAAATCCTCGCAACAGTCGCCAGTTTGATGTCGCGCGGCTTGCCTCGGCGGCATCGCAGCGACTCATACCAGGAATTTTTAGACTGCATGGCCGACATCAACGTCCACGAACAAGCCACGCCGGAGACAATCCGCTGGATATACCGGAAGGGGTTTGACGCATGAACGCCACCACCAATTCGACGCGCGGCTCGTTCTGGCTGGCCGAACTCACTCATTATGCCGATCCCGTCCCCGGCTACCCGGACTCCATTCGCGTGGTCGACGCCTCGCTGGCCGGCCAGCCGGCACGGTTCATCGCCGTGGTTCCAGACCCGCGCAACCGCTTCCCCCGAGCCCGCAACGGAGAAGTAGGGCTGGTCGAAGGATGGGAAATCGCACGCGCCGTGCGCGAGATCATCGCCGCCGATCAACATCATAGAATCAGGACTCCGATCATTGCCGTCATCGACGTTCCCAGCCAGGCCTACGGACTGCGTGAAGAGGGATTTGGCATACATCAGGCTCTGGCTGGAGCGGCGGCTGCCTATGCGAGCGCCCGCCTAGAGGGACACCCAGTGATCGGATTGATTGTAGGGCACGCCATTTCTGGGGCCTTTCTTGCGCACGGATACCAGGCCAACCGCCTTATCGCCCTGCATGATCCCAGAATACAAATACATGCCATGGGCAAGCAGTCTGCGGCACGCATTACGCTGCGCTCCGTCGAAGCACTGGAAAAACTTGCAGCCACGATTCCCCCCATGGCCTATGACATCGACAGCTTTGCTTCGCTCGGGCTGCTTTGGCGCAGCCTGCGCCTGCAAAACCCGGATCAGCCCGCCGCTACCGACATTACGGCCGTCATGGCCGCGCTCGAGGATGCCTTGATCGATATTCGCAACTCGTCGGATCGAGGGTTGGGAGGCAGAACAGGCACAAAACATCGCCAAGCCACGGACACTGTGCGAGAGCACCTTCACCGGCAATGGATGGATTCCGCCAGTCAACTCTAAAGCGCAACGCCATGGACCAAGCTCGCAATAACATGACATGCCTCGCCCCCCACGATCTGCTCTGGGTGCCCAACCAGGCAGCGCTAGCCACCGTCGAACCCATGCCTCGATGGGCCACGGCGGCATGGATCGCGCTGGCGCCGGTCGTCGTGCGCCGTGAGCATCTGGATGCAACCGGCCTTGTCCCCGTAGGACTCCGCGGCAAACAGCGTAATCAGCGACTGAGGGCCTATCTCGACTCGACGGCTGGAATACATTGCTGCATAAAGCCCGAAGAACTAGCTCGGCGCCAAGCCTGGTTCGAACAGCCGCAACAGCTTCAGTCGCCGGCCATTTCGGCCTTGATGCGCATTGCCCCTTACCTGGACCGTACAGGCCTGGTCTGGGGGCCGACAGGAAGTGCGGGCTTTACGCTGGCAAGCGGAATATCGACATTGCACGCAGGCAGCGACCTCGACATAGTGGTTCGCTGCAGTCGCCCCTTCACCCAGGAGCAAGTCGATGCGCTTCATTGTGCCCTTGCCTGCAGCGCATGCAAAGTGGATTTGCAGGTCGACACCGGACACGGAGGATTTTCATTTCTCGAGTGGACCGGGAAAGCGGGAGTCGTACTGCTGAAAACAAACTTTGGTCCAATCTTCACAAACACGCCATGGGACGAACCGGTCGGGTGCAATTCCCGCAACAGGCACGTGCAATGAGTGTTCTCTATACATTCCCCGGACAAGGCTCCCAGCGCGTCGGCATGCTGCACACCCTTCCCAGGCATTCCGAAGTCGAACGCACGCTATGCGAGACCTTCGAAGCTCTCGGCACGGATCCTTTACTGCTGGATACGGCCGAAGCGTTTACGACTAGCGCCGCCGTACAGACATGCTTGCTGGCGGCTGGGGTATCGATGGCGCGAACACTGGCCGCTCAGGGTGCCCGGACCCACATGGTCGCAGGCCTGTCAATCGGCGCCTATCCCGCCGCCGTGATCGCCGGAGCCTTGGACTATGCCGACGCTGTGCGCTTGGTTGCCCGGCGCGGACAACTCATGGATGAGAGCTACCCATCGGGCTACGGCATGGCCGCCATTTCAGGCCTGGCCCAGGAAGAACTGGAGCCATTGATAGCACAAATCCATACACTCGCAACGCCGGTTTACCTGGCCAATATCAACGCGCCAACGCAATTTGCCATTTCTGGCAGCAATGATGCATTGTCCGCCACCATGGAATTGGCATCGATGAGTGGCGCTACCCAAGTCCATCGTCTTGCCGTCAGCGTCCCCTCGCATTGCGAGCTCTACGACCAAGCAGCCGCCATATTACTGGCGGATATTTCCAAGGTAACACTGCGGGCTCCGCGAGTGATCTATTTAAGCAGCAACTCGGCCAGAATGCTTGCCGATCCAGCAAGTATCGCGCAAGACCTGGCCAGCAATATGAAAAACCGTGTGAACTGGCTCGACACAGCCCGTCTGGCATGGGAGCGCGGCGCCCGCCTGGCGGTGGAAATGCCCAGTGGATCCATTCTGAGCAATCTTTCCTCCCCCGTCTTTGCCAGCGGCCAGGTCCTGTGCTGCGACAACAACAAGCTTGAAACTCTGCTTACCCTGATCGAGCGCGAGCCATATCCCTGACCGCTCAGGCAGCCGTCATGGCACGCGCCGATCAACAATCGTTCCACCCTCAAAACCACTGAAATCTTGGAGACAAAATGAAAAAACATGTTCTTGCTCTTGCCCTTGCGGCAACGCTCCCTCTGGCCGCCCATGCCGACATAAAGGTCGGGGTCATTACGGCCGCCACCGGCCCCGGAGCGTCGTTGGGCATCCCGTACAAAAACACATTCAGCCTGCTGCCTAAAACGCTGGGCGGCGAACCCGTCGAATACATTATTGTCGACGATGCCACCGACACGACGATATCCACCAAACTGGCTCGCCGCTTGATCGAGCAGGACAAGGTCGATTTGATCATCGGCTCCAGCAACGTCCCGACCGCCATTGCGGTGGGCGAAGTCGCCAATGAGCTGAAAGTCCCGCAGATAGCGCTGTCGCCAACACCGCTCACCCCGGAAAAAAGTCCATGGACGTTTTCAGTGCCTCAGCCTATGGATGTCATGTCGATTCCAGTTGTGCGCCACATGAAAAAGCAGGGCATTAAAACCGTGGGCTATCTGGGGTTCTCCGACTCATGGGGCGATCTGGTTCTATCGGGATTCAAATCGCAGATCGGCGACTCAGGCATCAAAATCGTTGCCTCAGAGCGCTATGCCCGCCCCGACACCAGCGTTGCCGGCCAGGTTCTGAAACTTATTTCCGCCAAGCCCGACGCCGTGCTGCTGGGCGGCTCGGGCACACCCGCCGCCCTGCCCCAGGTGACTTTGCGCGAACGCAACTACAAAGGCCCCATTTATCACAACCCCGCCGTCATCAACAAGGACTTCCTGCGAGTGGGAGGAAAATACGTTGAAGGCGCCTACGCGACAACAGGGCCCGTCATGGTGGCGGAACAGCTACCCGACAGCAACCCCATCAAGAAAGTCGCCCTGGATTTCATCCATAAATACGAAGGCAAGTTCGGCGACAATACCCGCAACGCATTTTCGGCCTATTCCTGGGACGCCTACCTCATTGCCGACCAGGCCGTCGCCAAGGCGGCAAAGACCGCCAAGCCCGGTACTCCCGCCTTCCGTTCGGCATTGCGCGATGCCATCGAATCCGGCAAGGAAGTCATTGGCGTCCATGGTGTATACAACATGTCGAAAACCGATCATACGGGTGTCGACGAACGCTCCGCCGTACTGGTTCAAGTTCAAAACGGCCAATGGAAGCTGGTGCAGGATAAATAAGCCTTCACAGAAGATACGGCCATGCGAAAGCAATGGGACATGGCCAGCATCACGGCATTATGAAAACAGGCGCGTTGCCCGTGCCTGTTTTCTTGCCCGCTAAACCGCTGAACGCCATTTCAACATGCGGCGCTCTATCCACTGCAAAAGCGCCGAGGCCAAAAAGCCCACGCAGCCCAGCATGACTACGTTCGCATATAGATCCGGGGTACGAAAAGACCTCTGCGCCATCAGGATGCTGCTGCCCAGCCCCGGCAGGGAAGCCTGCATTTCGGTCACCACCGCCAGGATCAGCGCCACCGCCAGCCCGACACGCGCGCCCGCCATGATGTCCGGCAACGCACTGGGCAAGGATATATGCCGGAACCGGTACCACCTCGATATTCCCATTGCATCTGCCACTTCGTACAGGCGCTCATCCACGGACGAGAACCCTTTGATGGCGGACAATAGAACCGGCCAGATCGAGCCAAAGGCGATGATGGCGGTGGACATATTGTTCGACAAGCCGAACATGAGAATGGCAACCGGGATAAAAGCGGAAGCCGGAATGGGCCGCACAAACTCAAGCAGCGGGCCAAGAAGGTTCTTGCTCAGCCGGGAGCCCGCAATCATGGCGCCCAGTACCACCCCGGCAACGGATGCCGCCAGCCAGCCATAAATCATGCGCAGCACCGTTGCCGACAGCGGCGCCCATACATGCCCCTGCTCAAGCTGGCCCCAGAGTGCCCTGAAGGTACGCGAAGGCGAAGGAAAGAAGAGCGGTGAAATAACATTGAAGGTCGAAAGCAATTGCCATATTGCCAGCATGACGACGACAAACAACACTGCTCCAAGGCGTTCGGTCCATTTTTTCTTGATTTTCATGGCTGACCCTCGCGAGTGACCCCAAGCTGCGGAGACCATCGATCCAGCGCCTTTTGGCTGATGAAGCTCAAGCCCCAGCCCACTACTCCGATCCAGAGCAGTTGTGCGTACATTTTGTCGAAGTGCATCGACTGCTGAGCGGACATCATGCCGTACCCCAGGCCTCTGGGGTTGATGACTATTTCCACGGTTACCGCCACAACCAATGAGATGGCCAAGGCCAGTTGCAAACCCACCACTATCCTCCCGGCGGCGGCAGGCAGTACGATCTTGAATGTGCGTTCGGCCGCGGTCATTTGCAAGACACGAGCAACCTCGAGCAAGCCCGGGTCGATACTGCGAACGGCCGCTATGGTTACGATAAGCACAGGCCATACGCAGGCGAACGCCACAATTGATGCCTCCATCTTCACGCCGAAGCCATAAATCATCAGGGCCAACGGGATCAACGCCACGGACGGCACCGGCCGCATTAAATCAATGGATGGCCCGACAATGCGTTCGGCGCGAGGCGCCAGACCAAGAAAAACACCCACAGCAACACCTATGGCGGCGGCAATCGCAAACCCCAGCAGCGCGCTCTCGAACGTCTGCAGCGTCAGAAAGAGAATCGACCCGTCGAGCAATCCACGATAGAACGCAACGGCAACTTCCCAGGGATGGGACACCGACTCCATGCGCAAGGCATCAATGTGCCAGACAGCTTCCCATATGCACAACAGCGCCACAGGAACGACTACACCTAGACATTTACGTCGCATCAATGCCCCTCCATCAACCCGAAGACATGATGACGATGCTCCAGGAATTTCTTGTCTTCCCTCGTAGTCAGCTGGTTGCGCGGCCGGGGGATTCCGACCTCGATGTCCGCGACGATTCGGCCCGGGCTTGCCGCCAGTACCACGACCCGATCACCGAGATAAATGGCCTCTTCAAGATCGTGGGTAATGAATACAACTGTCGTGCCGTGCTCGTGCGCCAGGCGCGCCACTTCGTCCTGGAGGCTCTGGCGGGTGATTGCATCAAGGGCGCCGAATGGCTCGTCCATCAGCAGCAGCTTGGGGTTTTGCGCCAGGCAACGCGCAATCTGAACCCTTTGCTG